>NZ_JBHYRN010000001.1:340411-410587 GCF_042749305.1 Nocardia sp. NPDC058705
ACCCCCACGCGCCCCCCCCTTCTCCGGGTCAGCCCACGCAGTGGTAGCAGAAAGCGATAACCGAGACGGCAACACCGTTCGACATTGTCGAACGGTGTTTGTTGTGGGAGCTAATTATCGGGAGTTAGCTTCGTCACGTCCCGTTGGAAGTACCGCGGGCATACCCGAGGAGATCAATGTCGATCACCACTGAACCCCGTGCGCATTCGGGCGTCCGCCGGGCGTGGCAACTTCTCGCTGTCGCTCTCGGTCTGGTTCTGCTCGGCGGTGCGACCGCCGCGTTCGTCCAGACCGACGGCGGCAACGTCAGCATTCGAGACACCCGATTCATCGGTGCGGACGGCGCGATGCTGTCCGGCCTGATCTACGTTCCCGACCACGCCAGCGCCGCCGATCCGGCACCCGGCGTCTTGCTCGTGCACGGCTACATCAATTCCCGAGAAACCCAGGCGCCCACCGCCATCGAGCTGGCCCGCCACGGATATGTCGTGCTGGCCTTGGACCAGACCGGCCACGGCGCCTCCGATGCGCCCGCCTTCGCGCAAGGATACGGCGGCCCGGCCGCACTGGAATATCTGCGTTCGCTCGACATCGTCGATCGTGACAATATCGGCCTGGCCGGGCACTCGATGGGCGGCTGGACGATTCTGCAGGCCGCCGAAGCTTTCCCGGACGGCTACCGGTCGATGGTCATCGCGGGTTCGGCGACCGCCCCGGCGAAACCCTCCACCGCGGCCGCCCCTCGCACACCCGAGGGCACCCCGGGCTTTCCCCGCAATATGGCCTTGATCTACGGGGTGTGGGAAGAATTCTCGCGCACCATGTGGTTCACCGGTAACCCCCGGGACGTGATGGGCACCGATCAGATGAAGAAGCTCTTCGGCACGACCGAGACCGTGCAGCAAGACCAGCTCTACGGCTCGATCGAGGCGGGCACGGCCCGCGTCCTGCACCGACCGCTCAACACCCACCCCGGATTGACCCACGACCCGCGCGTCATCGCGCAGACCGTCGATTGGTTCGATCAGACCCTCGACGGCGCCACCCCGGCGCGTGGTCAGATCTGGTGGATCAAGGAACTGGCCACCTTGGTCGCGATGATCGGTGGCCTGCTCGCTGTTTTCGCCGCCGCCCGGTTGCTGCTGGAAACCCGCTTCTTCGCCGTCCTCCGCGCCGATCCTGGCACTGCCCACAATGCCACCGGCCCCAGCTGGTTTGTCGGCGCCGCCTTGGCGACCGCGATTCCGGCGCTCACCTTCCTGCCGATCATGAAGTACGCGGGCAAGGCACTGCCGCCAACCCGGTTTTTCCCGCAGGCGGTGTCGAACTGGATCGTCGCCTGGGCGCTGGCCAATGCGCTCCTCACCGTGGTGCTGCTGAGCCTGTGGTATCTGCGGCGACGCCGGACCACCACGCTGCGTGAGCTCGGTGTTGCTCCCGCGCACGGACTTTCGACGATCGGACGTTCGGCCGCACTGGGATTCGCCGCTGTGTCGGTGATGATCGGACTCGTCGTCTTCAGCGATCTGGTGTTCAAGACCGACTTCCGGTTCTGGATCCTCGGATTCCGTGCACCGACGGCACTGCAACTGTCGGCCATGGTGGTCTATCTGATCCCGTTGATCGTCTTCTTCCTGGCACTGTCGGCTCTGCTCAACACCCAACAGCGAGTCACCGGGAAGCCCGTAAAGGCTTATGCCGCAGCAGCTCTCACTCCCGCACTGGGAGTGCTACTGCTGATCGTCATCGATTATGTGCCGATGCTGCTCGGTGGCGGGTTGTTGTTCTACAACTTCCCGCTGCACATCATCATCGCGTATCAAATCGTGCCGCTCGTCGCGATCGCCGGGCTGCTGTGCGTGGCGCTGTACCGGTGGACCGGCAGCATCTACCCCGGTGCGTTCGCGGCGGCCTTGCTCATCTCCTGGGCACTGACAGCGGGCACCGCCACCCAGTTCCCACTCGGCGAATGGGACGGACTGCCATCGCTGATGCGCATCATGCTTCCCGCACTGTGCGGCGTGACGCTCATCGCAGTGGCAATTCGCGCTCGCCGCAAGCCGGAGCCCGCCACGCAGAGCTGACCAACCGCCCGATCGCCCAGTCGGACTTGCCGACTCGGGTGATCGGGCCGGTTCGGGAACGTTCTTGCTCGACCACGGCGCAGCCCTGACCTGGACGAGCTGTGACGGTGTACAAAAACTGATATGAGCTTTACCAAAAAAGGTTTTCCGCACTCGGTGAGTATATTTTCCATCGCTAACGTTCAGCGTGTCTGCGCCGCACAGTCGCAGTAAAATCCAAGGAAAGGGAAACAGCGCGTGAACGGCAAGAATATTCGGGCAGCGCTTTCGGCGGCCCTCAGCATCACCGCATTAGCCGGTCTGGCGACAACGATCGGCACGGGCCAGGCCCAGGCAGACGGATGCACCGCTGTACAGGTAATTTCCGCGCGCGGGACCGGTGAACCGCTCGGCTTCGCCCCGCAGTTGGGGACTGTCGTCGGCAATCCGGTGTACAACGCGATCAACAAGAAGCTCACCGCAAGTTCCTCCCCCTACCGGGTGGACTACCCGGCCAGTGCCACACAGCTCAATTCCATTTCACTCGGTAATACCGACCTGGTCAATCACATCATCGAGCAGGCAACGTCCTGCCCCAACCAGAGTTTCGTTCTGGTCGGCTATTCGCAGGGCGCCTTCGTAGTGGAGAATTCACTAGGCGTCCCGACCTACACGAGCTGGGGTTCCAAGATCATTCCCGGCTGGGTCGAACCGAAGATCAAGGCGGTGTTGCTGTTCGGCAATCCGATCGGCGCCAACGGCGGCAGGGTCACCGGCACCTACGCCGCCCGCACCCTCGACATCTGCCACGACGGCGACCCGGTGTGTGATCCCAACGGCAACAATGTCAACCAGCACACCAACTATGGGCAGGATGCCGGGCGCGCCGCGCAGTTCGCGGTAGATCGCCTTTGAGGATCGGGGGCTTCCGGGCCGCCGCCCCCGGAAGCCCCACTCCCCCATCGGCGTCCACGCGCCTCACGTTGTGATCACGCATGAAAGACGCGCGGCCTGCCTGGTGCTTGTTGCGAGATATGCTGGCGCAATAGACATTTCGAGCCCGTCGGCTAGCCTTTCCCTCACGGAGAACGCGAAGGGACGCAGGAGCGGCTGGCCGGGAGAACCGGCTTTTGCAGCGTGGCACCGGCCGACGACCCCCGCACCCACCGTTGCGCAGTCCATTCGGTATCTACCAACGTCGCTGAGTGCCGTGCCTCGATGAAGTGGGGAACGATGACCCAACGCACTGCCACTCACTACCCGAACCAGGTGCGGGCGAGCGGCACAGTCTCACTGATCACCGCACCGGAATCGATGTGGGAAATCCTGTCACGCCCCGCCGCGATGGTCTCCTGGATGACCGAACTCCACACCTGCACGAGCCAGACGTCGGATCAGTTGAATGTCGGCCGCGCATTGACCGCGCAACTGCAGTTGTTCAACATGCTCCACGAGGTCGAACTGCTCGTCACCGAATATCGCCCCACCCGCTCGTGGACTATGACATGCGACGCCGGGTCCGGCATCGTCGCCAGCTTTTCGGTGAGACTCGAACAGGTGCGGGATTATTCGAAGACCACGCTCCACAACAGCCTCTCCGGGCCTTCACTACTCGGCGCCGATTTCATCGTCCTGCACAGCGCGATCCAGTTCGCGCTGGATCTGAGTCTTCGTCGCTTGGTCGACATCGCACACTCGGCTGCCGCCGACCCGATGTCCGATGCTCGGGCGGGTGAGCCGACTCGGTGCTGACCGCCTCGCCGGATCTCGATCGCACCGCCCTCGCAGGCCGCGACAGCTGGTACTCCATTGCGTGCTCCCGGAACCGATACAGGCCCGGTCGACAGCCCAGCCGAAACATGAGACCCAGCAACTCGTGTGCACGCTCGACGGCGGCGACGATCTCGGCGGTGGTGGTGTCCACCCGGACCGCTGTCACAGGCACCGAGGTCGCTCGAGCGAGCGCGTCGACGAGTCCGACAGGATCATCGATACCGTGGTCTTCGGGAATCAGAACGAGGCCACCGTCACGGCCGAGTCGATGAATCACCCCATCCCAGCACGGCCGACCGAGCTCGCCGAGGGCGCTGCGTCTGGCATTCCAAGCGGCGATCCTGCTTTCGGGCGAGGCCGGATCCCCGCTGCCGCCGGGCCCGAAAGCCAGTGTCAGCACGGTATAACCGTGCGCGACGGGTAATCCAGTCTGCCGGGCTGCCCGTATGACGCCTTCGCCACCGAGCAGTTCAGCCATCAGATCGGGCGACACCTGCGCTTCCCGGCTCTGCAAGGCAGCGACGTAGCGGCACGAGATCGCACGAACGGTGCTGTCGCGGCGCTCGGTGGCCCTCGCCGCCACGGCCACGGCCGGTGTGTCCGCACCCTGCGCGAACCCCCTGCGCACAGCGTCGAGGACCGCTTCGATCGGCACGTTCGCATGTGCGTAGGAAATGGCGAGTTGTTCGGCTCGAACCAGAACGATCCGTTTGTCGAGATGCGCGTCGCGGGCGATGTCGGCGCCCAACTGTCGTGCAGGAGCCAGGTTCGGCCGGGCAGGGACGGGTCGGTCGAATTCTTGCCGAATCATTGTCACTCCTCACACCCCCTCTGCGTCCAGCCTGCTGGAAGCGCTGGTCAGGCGGCATCGGCAGAACTACGTATATGTGCGATACGCACTACCGAGCGCGGGCGGTACGACGGCGGATCCATCGGGGTCAGATCACAGCGGATCATGTTCGGGACCGGATTCGATTCAGCGACAAAGCCCAGCGTGACTTCCTGTGAACCCTCGCAACATATGGACCAGGCCGCCCTGGCGACACACCGCCCTTCCTATCGTCATAGGTGCGGCCTATCGAGGCAGCCGGTTCCAACACCGCGAACAGACTCGCCCGCAGAACGGATCGCCCTTCCACCCCTGCGGGCGGGCCTGTCCGACTTGCAGAATCTCAGATCCGCGGACCGCCCTCAGGCGAGCAGAGCATCGATGAGGCGGTGCGCAGCGGCATCGCAGCGTTGCGTGTCGCCGGTGACGAGTCGGTCGAGCAGGATTCCCTTGAGACCCGAGGCCAGCACCGTGGCATCGACACGGGCGCGCGCGGAATCGCGTCCTGCGCGAGTGAGCAACTCGGCCGCGTAATCCACCCACGCCACTATCGCGTCACGTGCGGCGGGGCGCTCGGCGGCGTCAGCGGTGAGCCCGGCGGCGAGCAAGTGGTACATGACCGTGAAGTGCGTGCGCTGTTGGTCGGCGGTCATCGCCGCCCACGCCGCTGCCGCCGCGTCGGCGGGACACTGCTCGGCGGCACCGGCGAGTTGGCGCTGCGTCTGCTGTCGATGTTCGGCGAACGCCGCGGCGAGCAGTTGCTCGCGGCTGCCGAAGTAGTGCACGAGCATGCGCGCACTGGTCCCGATGCGATCCGCCAGGCCACGCAAGGTGAAGTCGACGAGACCGTGACGTGCGAAGTCGTCGAGCGCGGAGTGGAGCAATTCTTCGCGTCGGGTGGGATTCGGAGGTGTTCGGTCAGCCACCCCTTGACTGTAACAGTTGTTACATCTAGGGTCTCCGACATGGATGTAACAAATGCTTCATCGCCGGGTGTCGAGCCCACCGAATACACGGCCTTCATGATGCTGACCGCGCTACCCGCATGGCTGGCGCTGAGCCGACCGGAACGTCGAAACATCGCCGACGCCGCCCTTGGCACCGCCCTCGCGGCCCGGACGAAAACCACGATGCGGTTCTACGACGCCGAGGCCTTCACCGCCCGGTGCAGCGACATCGCCGTTTTCGCCACCACCGACCTCGGCGAGTACTACCTGGCGGTCGAGCAACTACGTGACTCGACGCTGTTCACCACGCCCTACTTTCGACTCGATGACCTGATTCTGTCCGTGGAAGACGGGCACAGGGCCGCCGAATGAACGAGCAGATCGGGCCCCGCGCGGCGCTGGTCACCGGAGGTGGCAGCGGAGTCGGCTTCGCATTGGCCCAGCAGCTCGCCGCCACCGGCCGTCACGTGCTGATCTGTGGCCGCGACCCCGACCGCCTGGCGAACGCGGCCGCCCGCATCCCCGGCCTGCAGACCATGCGTGCCGATCTCGCAGTTCCCGCCGACGTCGATCGCGTTGCCTCGACCGCGGCCGCCTTGCCCGGACTGGACCTGGTCATCAACAACGCCGGAGTCCAATTCGACCGGCAATGGGCGACATCGGATGCCGACGAACTGCTCGACGATCTGACCGAGGAACTGGCGACAAACCTGATCGCACCCCTGCGCCTGACCGCCCGCCTGGTTCCCACACTCGCGCTGGCCCCGTCCGCGACCATCGTCAACATCACCTCGGCACTCGGGCTGGTGCCCAAGCGATCAGCGCCGGTGTACTGCGCGGCCAAGGCAGGCCTGATCGCCGCGACCACCTCACTGCGATACCAACTCGCCACAGACGCACCAACTGTCCGCATCGTCGACGCGATGCTGCCGCTGGTCGACACTGCGATGACCGCCGGACGTGGACGAGGCAAGATCAGCCCGGACGCGGCAGCAGCCGCCGTCCTGGCCGGCCTGAACAAGCCGCACGTGCGCCGGATCCGAGTAGGGAAAGTCGGCATATTGCTTGGTATGCAACGAATCTCACCCACGCTCGCGGCCCGCGTGGTCGCGGACTGAGGCAGATCAAGCTGGAGACCTCGATCCCTTCTTCGTCTACGACACCTGTGCCAAAGAATCGTGGAGCGGGCTCCGTCGTCAGCGGACGGGGTCCGCCGGCGTGGCTATTCTTTTTCCGTTGCCGCTTTCCGAGCACCGAACATTCGCATCCAGTGAAGAATTTCAGACGATCCACGATCGGCAAGAAGGAATGTGCAATAACGGTCAGGGCCAGAGACTCCGATCATGACCAATTCATCGTGCCCATACTCCGCGAGGAAATCTACAAGCTCCTCGGTCAGCCTCGAGAGCGTGACATCCCCGCCGGTGTGCCTCAGCCTCCTTTTATATACGCTGAGCAGACCCAGCCTCGCCACAGGGCGTGCACTGATTGCAGATGCCTCACGCACTCTAACAAGTAGATCCGAGCTCGTGACTCCTCGAGGAATTGCCGCCGCGACTAAACCTTCTAGTGTCGCGTTATCCATTGAGACCACCGTCAAAAACCGGACCGGAATTCGATCGATTCCGGTCGCGGCTCCACCAGAAAGGCCCGGGAGCGTGCGAGCGCAACAATGAGCAGGGTGGTGCCGATATAGACCGGCAGCAAATGGATGAACGCGGTGTAGTGGATCAGGAAATGCACGGCCAGCGCGCTGACCGAGCCCGCGGTCGCCGCCCCGAGCAGCGACCACCAAACCCAGGCCTCTCCTTGCCGCCAGCCCCACATCCCGATCAGCGCGATGCCCACACCGGTTGCCACCAGTGCCCCGCCGAACCCTGCCCGGTCGTGGGCGATGAACGGCAGCAGATTCGCGTTGGCGGCCCGTAGCGTGTCCGCGTCGGTGTGCAGGAAGTCCAGATCGGTCGGCACGAACACGACACTCAGCCCGACCGTCGAGATGACGATGCCGCCGATGACGACGCCTATGCCGGTTCCGACCATCAGCAACTGCCCGGTCAGCGCGCGTCGGCGCACCCGCTCCGGGCACGGGGGAGGTAACCGGCGGCACACAGGTCCGGGTGTGTGTCGGACGCCGAGCAGGAACATCGGGAACAGCACCACCGTCACCGCGACGTGCAGCGGTTCGACGAACCCGATGAACAGGAAGTAGAACAGTGTCGGAAACCCCACCAGCCCCGACAGCAGCAGTGCCGTGCGGGCCCACGCCCACCCGCGGCGGATACCACCCCAAGCGAGCCCGATGTAGAGCGAGCCGATCGCGATCATGTTGCCCGCCATGGTGATTCGATCGTGCTGCAGGAAATGCACCAGGTGGTGATTGATCCGGTGCAGGCCCTCGACGTCGGTACCGAGATAGTCGCGGTCGTACCACAGCAGCACCGGGCCGAGCGTGACAGCGGCCGCGCCGAGGCCGGCCACGATCATGCCGACGCCGACCAGCAGGCTCCAGAACCAGCTGGGCCACCGGCGTGGGTCGAGCGGGACCTCGCGCAGGGTCGGTGCGGGCGCGGTCGGCGGGGCAGCTGCCTCGATCACCCGTTGGAACCAGCCGGGACCGGCCGCTATCAGCACGGCGGGCGTCGCGACCACAGTGGTCCCCGGGTCTGCCAGTGCTCGTACCGCTTCGGCGATGTCGGGATCGGTGAGATATCTTCTGTCGCTTGCTGTTTCGCCGATGAGCACCTCGTCCACGGCGTCGGCCAGGTCGGCCGCCACGCTCTCGTCCGTGACTCGGGCGAGGACCCGGCAGCGGCGACCGCGCGCGGCCTCCCGCACCGTCGCCACTGTCGTGGCATCGACTGGGCCGATTTCCACGAATCCGGCGCCCTGCGGCGGTAGGGCCCGGATCGCGTCCCTGGCGGTCGACACCGGCACGGTGGCTCCGAACCGATCCGCCCAGTCCGCGGGCGGCTTCGGATGATCGAAAACTGTCCGGATGGTCGCGGCCCCACCCGGTAGCGCCGACAGCGTGCCAAGGAGTCGCAGCGCCCAGCGCTGGGCACGCCGCTCCCCGGCCAGGGCGTTCGCCACCGGCCGCAGCGGGTGATAAGTCCAGTCCGGCACGGCAGCATCCTCACACACCGCCCCTGGGTTGTCAGGTGCGGCCGTTTGAAGGCCAGTCCTGGAACACCGGACTCGCCAAGTACCGAGGCTGCCAGGGCTGCGCGCCTCCCTCTCGATGTCGCGCCGCGGCGAAAATTCCGGTTTCATTGATGTTTGGAACAGCCACCGACCGGGACCGGAGGTCCATGTCATGTCCTGTGCCGACACACCCAGTCCGTCAGACCCCACGGCGGAGCCCGGATCCTCCAGGGCCAAACCAAAATCGCTCGTGGTTCAGGTCCCCGCAGAACCGCCCATTCTGACACCTGCTGCCGCAAGAGCACTGCTCCGCCTACTTCTGAACGAAGCTCGCCGACGCGCAGACCTCGACACCATGGACACCCAACCAAACCCCGACGGATCGCCGGAGATCGGCGCCGTCGACCGGCAAGCCACGAACCCTCATAAACCGCAGGTCAGCTAGGCGATTTGGTTTCCGACAGCGCGTCGGATAATCTTTTGGCACACCAGCAAGTCCGGGTGGCGGAATGGCAGACGCGCTAGCTTGAGGTGCTAGTGCCCGTATTAGGGCGTGGGGGTTCAAGTCCCCCTCCGGACACAACCAGTACGCCCACGGGTGGGGTCGCTTCGGCGATCACCACCCGTGTTTTGTCTCTATAGGTGAGTTTGAGCCCGATCTTGCGGTAGACAGCATTCTTGTCCTCCGGATCAGCGCGACCGAGGGCTATGACCAGGTCGCCGAGGGTTTCAACCAGGTCCCGAACATCTTGGCGGGTCAGCCGCAATTTCTGGCCGACCGATTGTTCCAAGGTCGCGAGTCGGCTCGCAGCGACTTGACGCTCGGCCTGCGTCTGTCTGGTCCAGCCGGCGACAGTGACAGGATCGGCGCCCGCGTCGAGTGCGTCCCGGTATCGGGCCAGCTTGCGATCGAAGTCGCTGACCAACCGTCGCGTCGTCTCGAGTTCGGGCAGCCGGTCAGGCTGGGCGCTCTCGAGAGCTGCCAGCGACTCCTCGATCTGCGCTGGCCCGAAGATCTGAGCCAGCCAGTGGTCGAGCTGTTCGGTCAACTGGTCCTCGCGGAGGTAGACCGATGGTTGGTGGTCGATCTGGTTGGCGATGGCGTACTCGGACGGGTACCGGCAACGATAGTGCGCCTTGTCGTGGTTCCACGTGCCCTGCATCAAGCGACCACAGGTTTCATGCGACATCAGGCCCTTGTAGGCGTAAAGGTGCTTGCGACGCTGTGTCGCTCGACCCGTGGATTGCGGTCCGCGTGAGGCCAACCGGAGCTGCACTTGGTCGAACACGGACCGATCGACCAGCGGTTCATGCGCGAGCTGATCGGAAAATACCCACTGCGACTTAGGATTCCATGCAAGCCGCGTCTCGTGGCCCAGAGCGACGTCCTCGACGTCGATGAGCGACTCCTGCTTGCGTTGCCGGTTCCAGACGGCGTACCCCGTGTAGCGCGGGTTGGTGAGAATCGCGCGGATAGCGCTTTTCGACCACGCGGCTCCTTCCCGGTGACTGTTGCGAGCACGGTCGTGCGCTGAGGGACAGGCGATTCCAGCCGCGGTGAGCAGCTGAGCGAGCGCGAATACTCCTACGCCGGATAGATATTCGCGGAAGATTCGTTGCACCACGGGTGCGGCAATGGGATCGGGTTCGAGTCGATGCAACCGCTTGCCGTCGGCCGCCTTGCCGGGATGCGGGTGTGCGCCCGCGTCGGCGAGTTGGCAGCCGTATGGCGGTCGACCGCCGAGGTAGCGGCCTTCGACCTGGGCCTGTGCTGACATGGCGGCGCGAACGCGGATCTTGATCCGATTACGTTCGCCCTTCGACATTCCACCGAAGACCGACATGATCATGTCGTGCGCTTCGGAGTCCGGGTCGATCTGTCCGCCGACTTCTGGTACCCAGAGCTGGACACCGTAGTGGACGAAGACGGGAAAGGTCAGGCCGAACTGGTTGCCGTAGAACGCGCGTTGAGGTTCTCCGATCACGACCGCGTCGAAGCCGCGGTCGGGGTCTCTGAGGAGCTCGAGAAGCCTGTTGGCCTCTGGCCGCCGCTTCCACGGGATGGAGCGAGACTGGCCGACATCGAAGAACTCGGCAACGACCTGGCCGTGGCGTTCGATCAACGCGTTGGCACGCCCCAGTTGCCAGTTGCGGGACGCTTCTGGATCTTGTTGATCCTCGGTCGAGACGCGTCCGGCGAACGCGAACCTGATCTGGGTCATGACCCCTCCGAACTGTCGTTGTCTGGCGCTGGGCGCGGGATTCTCTGCAGGAGACGCAAAAGTGCAGCCGCTGCAGCGGCATTGAGAACGGGTGGGTCTAGAGGGCCGACGACGCGCACCGCGTCAGAGTCGGCACCATCCTCGCCCTCGTCCGGGCGGTCAGCCGGATTCGGCGAAGCGGATTGACCGGAATACGACACGACAGGCTCCTAACGCCTGTCAGTGACTCCTCCGCCTCCATGAAACCTGAACTTCCGCTCGAGCGCCAGGTAATTCGCATGATCCAACCCACCCGCGCTGCTTGACCTGCGTGCGCACGGTCGCGCCGAACCCCCGCGCCCGTGCGCACGCTGAGCAGCCGGTGATCCGCTGAGACGATCCGCATTTCGACCGTTACACCCACACGCCGCGCCTCGGCTACACTTGAGCACGGAGCCACTGACCAGGGCACGCGAAAGCCCAGGTGAATATCGTGCCTCCTTACGCCCATCCCAGCCCGTCGGACCGACCGACGCAGCGCCCAGATGAGGCCACAACCTCCAACGACGCCGCTCGCTTGCGCCTCCTGCAGCATGTGACTCGGGCGCCGATGCTGCCCACACTGCTCGCAGTGTGCGGGTGGTACACCCACACGACGTCCGTACCTGCCGGCCAAGCCGTGGCGCACCCCAGCGATCTCGCCGCGTCGGACGCAACTCTCAATCCCCTTGCACGCCAATAGAACTCCCATATCCGATTGGAGAACTATGTCTACACAGAGGCAAAACCGCTCACGCACCCGTCGCGCGTTCGGCGGAATCCGCAAACTTCCGTCAGGGCGCTGGCAGGCCAACTACACCGGCCCGGACCAGGCCGTCCACAAAGCCCCCGCAACGTTCGACACCAAGGGGCGAGCGGAGGGCTGGATCTCATCGGAGCTCGAGCTCATCGATCTCAATGTATGGACTCCCCCGGCCACTCGCGACGTCACCGGACCCGAACCAGCCGTCCTGTTCGGGCAGTACGCCGAGCGAGTCATCGCGACGCGTGTTTCCCGACGGGGAAGACCACTCGCGAGACGAACCGTCGACTCCTACAACTACTTGCTGCGCGAACACATAAACCCGACGTTCGAGGAAACGCCGGTCACACGAATCACACCCGAGATGGTTCGCGCCTGGTACAGCAATATCACGCGCATTCGTGCCCGAGGAGCAAAGTCCGCCGACGCCGCCGACGACGACGCCGTGCCCACTACACGCGCACGCGCCTATGAAGTGCTTCGGATGGTGCTCAACGTCGCGATCGATGACGGCCACATCGACCAGAATCCACGCCGAATCGCAGGCGCCACCGCTGTCCAACCTGCGCACGACACCACGATTCTGCTCCCCAGGGAGATCGGTGCGCTCGCAGCTGCGATGCCTGCAGAGCTCTCCGCGTCCGTGCTGCTCGCCGCTTGGTGTGCGCTTCGCCCCTCCGAGGTGTTCGAGCTACGCCGCCGAAATCTCAATGCCGACTGCTCCATCCTGACCGTGGCCTTCGCAGCGACCTATCGCAAAGGCAAGGTCGTGATCGATCGTCCAAAAGATGGATCGACAGGAGACGTCTGGCTTCCCGATCACATCCGCTCTACCGTCCGCCAACACCTCGACATGCACGTCGGCCAGGAGCCGGATTCATTGCTGTTTCCTGACCCTGAAACCGGTGAGACCATGCGCGAGTGGATCTACCGCCGAAAGTTCACCCAAGCGTGCGTCAAGATCGGCCGCCTCGACTTTCGGCCCGGCGAACAGCGACATACCGGCGGCACGCTAGCAGCACAAGCCGGCGGCACCCTGCCCGAGATCATGGACAGACTCCGCCACAAGACTCCCCAGGCCGCCATGCGATACCAGAAGATCGCCACGGGACGAGCGCGGACCGTAGCGGCGAACATCTCGAAAATTGCTAAGGACGCCCCTGACCCATCATAGCGATGGTTAGAGCCGCTTTAGAATATGAGGATTCAAGTCCCGAACCGGGATGGGCGCTGACACTACTAGCATTGATCCACTTTCTATCTCGACTCAGCCGCGCCATCAAATAAATATACATATGACGCTTCTGCACGCATTCCGCACGACAGGACTGGAGGATTTTAAAACCATGCCTGACCAGCAGCTTTTCAATTGCACCAGCTGGTTTCGAACCAGCGACAGATCGGTGGCTGACGGTAGAGGCGGTTCCCCAGCACCCCCACGTAGCGGCGCAAGATTCACACCCGAGGCCCTTCAGCGACTCGAACATCGAAGCCGCGCCATGCAATCTCCAGTGGCACAGGCAGCTTCGCCCAGTAGCCGATCACCGCTTAATCGATGCCCGCCGATAGAGCATCGTACCTGTGCGGGCCCCGGCCATAGCAGAATCGCGCATCGCCGTAGCCTTCCTGGCCTCGGAACAGAGCAGCTACGTGGTCGGCGCGAACTTCTATGTCGACGAAGGTGCGAACCAGGTCCAGTGCAGTCGAATCGGCTGGCCAACCCACCTCAGATCCCGGAATCGGCTGGCATGGCCCGTTGGCCCGCTACGACGAGGCGGCCATGGCCCTGCTCGATCGATGGCTGCACGGGAAGGCGGTGCTTGACATCATGGGCGCGAAATCGCACTACCGCGCGTCGGTGTCGCCGGTCATGAAACGAAGTCCGGGCACAGATTCGTGGTCGCGGCGCTGACGAACAGCGGCCCCTGATCGAACTGATAGGTCTGCTCAACTGCGGAAGTCTCGTCCAGTACGGACACGCCGCCCCGCAAGTGTTCACAGGTCGCCCGGCCCGCGGCGACCATCTCCTTCGCCGACTTCCCCGGCAGGACCGCATCGTTGATCCTGATCTCCTCGAGGAAGGACGCATCGTCCGCGCTGATATCGGCTTCGGCGGCGCGGGTCGTGGTGACGTCGGCGCCGCGTGGCTCGGTTGCCGGGTCACAGCCTGCGACTGCGGCACCGAGAACCGTGAGAGCCAGACAAACCGCTACCGCGTTGACACGCAATGCAATTCGCTTTACGAACATCGTGTTGCCCCTGATCTCGAGCTGTGGGATCGACACCCTCGATCGACCCTCTCCGACACCATTTCCGGTGTACCGCCAACGATCCCGGGCCAGCCGAAAGCCCGAAACCCACCCCAGGGCTGGATCGACCCAACCCATGGGCGCAGCTGCGACCGCGCTGACTTGGCCTCGCGGACGCCGAAACCACCGCCGACCAACTGCCCTACCGTCACGCCCGCAGAACCGACACCCTGCACGTCTTCGACTGAGTGAACCTGTTGATCCAGCCGGCTACGTTGTCGACCGGATCAACACGACGTCGAAGGCGTCATCGGCCCAGCGTCTCTCGTGCCCACGTCGTGACGTGATGTTGTGGGCAGCCCGAGTTCGTGCGCCGACGCGGGTCTGGCAGGGGCGGGGTGGGCACTGGTGAATCGTTGCGACAGCGCGAACACCGGCATCAGCCCCTCCTCGATGGCAGCTTCGGGACTGACGGGCAGTTCGATCTCCGTGCCGGTCACCTGCGCGAGAATCCGCGCGGCCTCCCGGAAGTTCAGAAAATCCCCCGCGAGGTCCAGCTCCACACCAAGGAACCGCGCCGGGTTCTCGAACGCACGGGCGGCAGCGGCGCCGATGTCGGCCAACGCGACAAAAGCAAGCCGCACATCCAGATCGAACGCGACCAGCAGCCGATTCGACACCCCGTCGGCGAAGTAGAACGACGGGCGCGCGAAGTTCTCCATGAAGATCGCCGGACGCAGAATCGTCCAGTGGGCGAAGCCGGCCTCTCGGACACGCCGCTCCCCTGCGATCTTGCTCCGCCAGTAATGACGCATGTGATCGCCCCACCGCTGTGCATCCACGTCGTCGCGCTGCGGCTGACCCGTGCCCGATACCGAGGTGTGCACGAATTGTCCCACCCCCGTGGCACGGGCTGCCTCGACCAGCGCGCGATTATGCATGTCCTCCGAATCGCCCAGGGGATCTGTGAGGTCAGGGGTCTGAATCGAGAACACGGCACCGACTCCGTTCATCGCCGCTCGTAGCGAGTCCGGCTCGTTCAGATCGCCTTGGACAACAAGCGCGCCTCACTCGGCCAGCCTCCGCGCCCGCTCGGATTCGGGGTCGCGTACCAGCGCCCTGACCGGACGATGCGCTGCCAGCAACGCGGTCACGACGGCCCCTCCTTGACGGCCGGTCGCGCCTGTGACCAGGACGGATTCTCTCGTTTCGATCACTGTCTCGACCTCCCGGGCAAAAACTGGGGCGACACCCCACTTATTGCCGCGATAATATGGGGCCTCACCCCATTTGTCGAGATCGGAGCAGGCAAGTGACAGCAAGCCCTCCTCGGGCCCCCCGCGCGGACTGGAAACGCAACCACGAATTGTTGCTGAGGGCGGCCCGCGAGATAGTCCTGCGCGACGGCGCCGAAGCATCACTGGAAGAGATCGCCCGCCGGGCCGGTATCGGTTCGGCGACGCTGCATCGTCACTTCCCCTCCCGATATGCCCTGTTGGACGAGGTCTTTCACAACGGGATCGCCGAATTGTGCACTCGCGCCGAACACGCCACCACCGGTCTCGACAGCCGTGCGGCGTTGGTCGACTGGTTGGCGGATCTGGCCGCCTACGCCGCCGAAACCCGTGGCGTTGCCGAAGCTCTCGCGGCCAACCGCACGACCGAGGAACCGCCACTCGGCGGCTGTCACGGACTCATCCGCGACGTCGCCGACCGCCTGCTCGACGCCGCCACCGCAGCAGGCACGTTACGCAACGCGGTCGACCTCGACGACCTACTCACTCTCACCAACGCTGTTTCCTTTGCCGCTGGCGGCGATGCCGTCCGGGCACGGCGCGTATTCATGCTCGCCGCGGCAGGGCTGTAGCCCAGCGAACGATGCCGTATCACCACCGAAACCGTCGCGCGGGCCTGATCAATGGCCGGACCGACACCCGACGGCACGATGAGGCAATAGCTAGTCGAGCCGAGCGAGTAGCTGTTGCGCGCTGATCGAGCCGGGGGCGCGGCTCTCGCGCGCGAAGGTATTGGCGGTGCGCTGTAGCAATTCGTTGAGCGGTGCGGGGATCCCGTACTTGCGGGCGAGCAAGACGATTTCACCGTTCAGGTAGTCCGCCTCGATCGAGCCGGTACCGCGCATGAGGCTCTGCCATGAGGACGATCCACTGTGGACAATGCCGTCGACAGACCGCGCGCGCATTCGATCACCGCGAACCGCCGCCTGTTCCGCCTCGCTCACATAGTCGATCCCGGCGGCATCGAGGACAACTCGACCTTCGGCGCGCACCTGTCGTAGCAGGTCAGCGGAGTCGGGCGCGTCTGGTCCGAGGACAGCGTCGACGGCGTTGCCGAGATTGCTCAGGAGTTTGGCGTACTTCCAGCGCATCACGTCCTCGACCACGGGCGCGGCGAAGTACGACTTCTCGAGGTCCGCGGCGATGCGGTGCGCGAGTTCTCCGGTGCCGCGAGGGTAGCGGCCCAGGTGCAAGATGCCGGTCAGCGGTGCGCAGTTCGCGACCACGTGGCCCGGTCGAAGGTGCGTCGACGGCAGCCAGACACACATCCCGTACACCTCACGAAACCGGCGAGCCGCCATCACCTCGCCGACCACGCCGTTCTGTGCGCACAGCACCGGGCTGTCGCCGTGTTCGGTCGACCACTCGTCGAGCGCGGCGACGGCATGTTGGGTCTTCACCGCCATGACAAGGACATCGTCTGGGCGCGACTCGACCTCGTGCGGGCCCGAGGCCACCGCGACGGCCACCGTGCGGGTTCCGTCAGGAGTACTCAGGCGCAGTCCTTGATCGCGTAGTGCTGAGTAATGTGCGCCCCTGGCGACGAGAACCACCTGATGGCCACCCTCGACGAGCCGCCCGCCGATGGAGCCGCCGACAGCGCCCGCTCCGATAATGATGTATCGCACGAATCACTTCTCCTTCCCGCTGGCAATACCACCGCAGTACGGCTGGAGTGCCGTGCCCACGAGACTGCCCCTGAGCCTGCGCAATGCCAGGCATCACCCACGCTGCCCACATCTGGTCACGGACCGACCGCATTCAGCAAGGGCTAATCGCCTGCGTGCGCGTGGGAGCTGCCGCCGCCGCTTTTGCGCAAGGAGGACCAGGCACTCGCGTCATGGCTGTAGCGGATCAGATACTCGGCAAACCGGATGCGATCCGCGAGATCCCAGGACGCGGTGATACTTTCGAAGACCTCTCGCTGCTCGGCGGCGAAGCGGCTGCGCTCAGCCTCTCCCGCGTCGGTCAGTTCCACCACGGTGCGACGACCATCGACTTGGGAGGCGGCCCGCCGGATCAGCCCGTCAGCGATACAGCCGGCGATTGTACGGCTCGCGACAGGCTGGGTCACACCCATCTCGATCGCGATGCCCCCGACCGTCACCTCCCCAGCAGCGTCTCCGATCATGTTCAACACGAGGTTGCGGGTGAGATCACCACGACCACCCGAGGTTCGCCGTCGCAGTCGCGACAACGACGGCCCGACCTGGTCGAGGAAGGTGCTCCCATCCCCTGGTTCCGGCGCCGAACCGCTCATGCCATGAATCCGCGATGATCGATATACATACCTAGAAGAATTTCCATAGCTTGTAGTATACATTGATCGAAGGACCCACCAGGGATCGAGGCACGCTATGTCTACGACAGCCATCACCAACGCACAGGTCTTCGACGGCGAGAAGGCACTGGGCATCGTCACCGTCCTCGTCGAGTCCGGCAAGATTCTCCGCATCGGTGGCGATGTCCCCGACGGGGCAGAGGTCATCGATGGCAGCGGAGCGACACTGCTGCCAGGCCTGATCGACGCCCACGTGCACACGAGCCGAGACGCGTTGGCATTGGCCCTGAGGTTCGGGGTGACCACCGAACTGGAGATGCAAGGAACCAACACTCGCCACAACCGCGCCGCCATCACCGACGACGACACAGTCGCCGACGTACGCTCCTCCGGCTTCGGCATCACCCCGCCGGGCGGGCACCCCAGCGAACTGTTTCCCGAAGGCTTCCGCCCCGGCCCACCCCCGGGAGCCAAGCCTGGCGGCACGCCCCCGCTCATGCCGTTCTCCACCACCCCAGCCGAAGCTGTCGCGTTCATCCCCCAACTCATCGAACACGGCTCGGACTACATCAAGTTCATGATCGACGACGGCAGCGTCGAAGGACACCCCGGCCTGCCCATGCTCGACCAGCCAACCTTGAACGCCGGGGTAGCCGAGGCAAAGCGACGGGGCAAACTCACCATCGCCCACACACTGACGCTCGATGCGACCCGCATGGCCATCGAAGCAGGAATCGACGGCTTGGCCCACCTGTTCATGGACCGACCGCACACCGACGAGATCATCGATCTGATCAAAAGTGCTGGGGTGTTCGTTACCCCGTGCATCGTGCTCAATGCGTCCATGATGGGCATCACCGGCAGCGACCTCGCCGGCGATCCACGCGTCGCCGCACGCCTGGATTCCGACTGGGACACCGCACTGCGCTCGAGCTTCGGCCACTACCCGCAAGGGCGGATCGAAGACGTCCTGGCCACCGTCAAAATTCTCAGCGACATCGGCGTAGACCTGCTCGCGGGCACCGATGTCTCACTGCCGCTGCCCTTTCTGGGCGGACTCGCCCACGGTGCCAGCATCCACCACGAACTCCAGTATCTGGTGCAGGCCGGTCTCACCCCCACCCAGGCACTACGCGCCGCGACCACCACCACCGCACGCCGCTTCGGACTCGACGACCGCGGACAGATCGCCGAAGGCCTACGCGCCGATCTCCTCCTCGTCGACGGCGACCCGACCACGTCCATCTCCGACACCCTCAACACCCGTTCCGTCTGGCGCCGCGGTACTCGTCTCTCGGCCTGACCGCCGCCACGCAACAACCATCACCGGCCGCCGACGGCTATCGGGTTCAGTAGAAGCCATCGATACTGTCCATCGCAATGTGCACTGTCCATCGCAATGTGCCCCGTCCTGAAGTCCGCAGCCTTGCACAAGGCAGCGCAGGTGCGGACCTCATCGGGACTGCTGCTACGGCGGGTGGTGTGAACGCGCCCGCGATCGTGCCAAGCGCTATCGAACGGAGGTCGCCGCCTCGACGATGGTCTCGGCGACGCTGACCGGCTGGGACACCGGAAAGGCATGCGACGAACTGATCTCCCTGGTCGTGCCCGCGGCGGCACGACTGGCCATGAATCGTTGGGCGGCAGCGGGAATGACGCGATCCTCACCCGAGCAGTCCTTGCACGAATTCGCCCTGTGCCGGCGCGAACGCCGCGATGTAGACGTTGGCTACGACCTTGGGGTTGTGGGTGTTGGTGATGACGGCCCCACCGGAGGAGTGCCCGACGAGCACGACCGGCTCGTCGATGCCGTCGAGAACCCGCTGCAGGGCGGCCGCGTCGTTGCGCGGCCCACGCAGCGGATTATTCACCGCGACAACAGGATAGCCGCGGCCACGCAGCTCGGCCGCGACAATCGCCGCGGCCAGCACGCTCAGCAGCCGACGTGTATTCAGGACCTCAGGGACCGGACATGCCGACCGGGTGACGTCGAAATTCACCGATAAGTCGTATTCGCACTTACGGCCACCTCGCGCTCCATTTCCGCGGAGAAGAAGGACGTGGCCGCGACGGCGCGGCGTACGTCTTCGTTGACCAGGTCGATGTTCATCATCGCCCCCGTCAACCCGCCCTGCGCGGCCGCGTCGATCACCTGTGCGCGGTGGCCTCGCACGTTCCCTGCCGCCCACACTCCAGGAACGGCGGTCGCGCCCACCTGTGGGTCGGCGTTCAAGGTCGCACCGATGACCTGACCGTCCATCTCCTTCTCCTCGGCCCGAAGTCCCAGCTCGGCGAGTAGATCGTCCACCTTCGCCACGGACACCGGGAAGACCACCGCAGCCTGCACGGCGGTGACCCTGTCACCGACCCGGATGCCGCTGAGCTCGTCATTGGTGACCTCGATGCCGGTGACGTGACCGGGCACCACGGTGATCTGGCGCGCCGCGAGTTCGGCACGCTGGAGCGCGGTCAGCTCCACGGCCTCGTTGGTGAACAAGATGATTTTGTCGCTCCACTGGCGCCACAACTGCGCCTGGTGGAGTGAGGCGGCGCCGCCGGCGATGAGGCCGATGGTCTTATCCCGCACCTCCCATCCGTGGCAGTACGCGCAGTGCAGAACGTCCCGGCCCCAGCGTTCGGTCAAGTGTGGGATGTCGGGCAGTTCGTCGACGACGCCGGTGGCGACGAGTACTCTCCTGGCGTCGAGGGCCGTGTCGTCTGCAAGGGTGACTTGCAGGGTGAATTCACTGACCCGTTCCACACCCACCGCGGTTCCGCTGGCGACGATGCCGCCGTACTGCTCGACCTCCGAACGTCCAATGGCCAGCAGTTCGCGTGGGTCGACACCCTCACGCCCGAGGTAGCTGTGAACCTGTCCGGCAGCCGCGTTGCGGGGCGAGCCCGCGTCGACGACCAGCACCTTCCGCCGGGCACGGCCCAGCGTCACGGCTGCCGCCAGTCCCGCAGCACCCCCACCGATAATGACAACGTCGAATGCATTCATGCCGCCAGACTGCCCACCCTCCGGCACACTCGGCAAGAGAACTTGCCAACATGGCAAATGCTTGAAGGGGAGCCAGAACGTTCAGAACCGAGCCTTCCTGACACGCCCAGCGACCGGACATGCCAACCGGGGTGACGTGAAAATTCACCGATACACCCACCCCGGATCGGCCCCGAGTGACGTCGAAATTCACCGATAAGTGGTATCAGGATTCGCACTTACGGGCAGTCGACGATGGCGACGTCGTCGTCAATGAGAACGAAGTTGCGGATGTTGCTGTCTTTGTAGAGGGCGCACGGTAGCTCCGTGATAGCGAAGTCTTGCGGGCAGCGCAATTGCGCGGGGCGAGACGAAGTCGACGAGTGTCAGAGCTGTAGTCGCCGCGAATGGCATGTCGAGTCGCCCTGTGTGCAGATGTCGGACATAGGCGGCGGTGTGGAGACTTCCAAGGGCGGCGGCGACCACCGGCAGATCCTCGGGGCCGGGCTGGCGGCCCTCCAGATGTTCGAGAACCATTCGCGTGCCTGTGACCTCGTACAGTTGCGGAACGTGTACTGGGGCATCGAGTCGGCGCAGCCAATCATGATGTGCGCGAGCAGATTCGGCGAGAGTCGGTGATGCACAGTGCTTGACGAAGGTGGTCGCGCTCATGGTTGGCCGCTCGCGGATATATAGGTGGCCGTGAGTGGCCGATCACGAGTTCGACGCCGAAGCTCGGCAGCGAGGTGCCGTGGATTGGTGGCCTCCTGGTAGCTGTCGACCGATTTGGTGACCAGAATCGCACGTCCGCCTGGTGCGAGGCAGTGGGCGATCTCGGCGACGACATCGGCGGGCCGTGTGGAGTGGTAGAGGCAGAACGCGGCGACGAGGACGTTGAAACTGGCATCCGGCAGTGGTGGGTGGTGGAAGTCGCCGCGCACGGTGTTCACGGCGAATCCGTTGTCGGGCGGCGCGGTTGGCCACGGTAGCCAGGAATGCCGTGGCGATGTCGACGACGGTGTGACGGGAGGGTGTCAGCGCCTCGGCGAGAACGAGGGTGACTGTTCCTCGGCCACAGCCGATTTCGCACACTGCCGGATGTTTAAGTGCGTGACGTGCAGCGAGGGCGACGATCGTGGTGGTCGCGTTGTCGCCGCGGATTTTGGCGGTGAGCAGCGCGCTGGCGCGTTGCTTGGTGCGTCCGGCGTCGGCGTAGAGACCCGCGACGGTGTCGGGGTCGGTGAAGGGAGTGGAGGTCATAGACGGTTCGCCTCCGAACTGTTCGGTGTCAGCCTATGTCGGCTACGGGTTGAAATGTAACAAGTAGTCGAATCTATGGCGGGATTGTCGGCCGGTGGTATACAACTGGCCTACGGACTTGGCGCGATCGGCTTTACGGCCGAGAACGAGCAGGAAAGTCGACGGCTCGGTGGTTGCGTCAACAACCACCGAGCCCGGCAGCACCACCGCGCCCTGGAGAGCGTCTACGTCGAGGTAGACGTGGGGCAGCGGATCGTCAGGCATCGACGATGCGACCTAGGAGTCGACATGGCAACCGCCACCAGTAAATCTATCAACCGCAGATCACACACCAGCCTGCCCGTCATCGCGGGCTCGAGCTTGGCCGGTACCGCCGTGGAGTGGTACGACTTCTTCCTCTACGGAACCGCCGCCGCGCTGGTGTTCAACAAGCTCTTCTTTCCCTCCCACGACCCGCTGGTGGGCACCATGCTCGCTTTCGCGACCTACGCGGTCGGATTCGTGGCCAGGCCGGTGGGGGCGGCGGTCTTCGGACACTTCGGAGACCGCAGAGGTCGGCGCGCGACGCTGATCGCCAGCCTGCTGCTGATGGGTGTCTCGACCTTCCTGATCGCGTTCCTACCCACGTATGGCGCTATCGGCATCGCCGCGCCGATTTTGCTGGTGTTGCTGCGATTGGTGCAGGGATTCGCGCTCGGTGGCGAGTGGGGCGGCGCGGTGTTGCTCGTCTCCGAGCACGGTGATTCGAAACGTCGCGCCTTCTGGTCTGCGTGGCCGAATCTTGGTCCGCCGCTGGGGAATCTGATGGCCGCTGGAGTGTTGGCGTTGCTGGGTGCGGTGCTGTCCGAGGATGCGTTCCTGTCCTGGGGTTGGCGTATCGCCTTCGGTTTGTCGGCGCTGCTGGTGGTGATCGGGTTGGTGCTGCGGTTGTATGTCACCGAGACCCCGTTGTTCGAACAGGCCAAGCAGGCATCGAGCCTTCATCCGCCGAAAGCGCCACTGGGCGAGGCAGTTCGGGGCCACTGGCGGCAGATCTTGCTCGCGGCGTTCACTCGGTTCGGCGAGAACGCGGGTTTCTACATCTTCTCGCTGTTCGTCATCACCTACATCACCCAGATCCTGGAACTGCGGCGCGGTATCGGGCTGACGGCGGTAATGGTCGGCATGGTGGTCGCGCTGGTGGCGATCCCGGCGTTCGCGGTCCTGGCCGACCGGATCGGGCGCCGTCCCATCTACATCGCGGCGTCCGGCGCGACGATCGTGTGGTCGTTCGCCTTCTTTGCTCTGCTCGATACCGAGCGAACCGGTGCCATCATCCTCGCCGTCGCGGTCGGTTTGCTGATCTTCGCCGCGTACAGCTCGGTAATCGGAGCATTCTTCTCCGAGCTGTTCCCGACCGAGGTGCGCTACTCGGCGGTCTCGCTGGCCTATAACCTCGCCTCGGTGCTGGCCGGGTCGGTGGCGCCGATCATCGCCATCGCTCTGTACAACCGGTTCGGCACCGGATACGCGATCGCGGTCTATCTGGCGGCCATGGGCGCGATCTCGCTGGTCGCGGCCCTGATTGCCGATGAGACTCGCGCGGTGGACCTCGCCGAGGTTCCCACCCAGGACACACCGATACGCGCAGCCGATACTCCGGCTGTTGTCACCAGCTAACCGACTCGAAGGGGCAGATTCATGACCACACCCAAAACCACCGCAGGCTCGGCACCCGAGCTGGCCTATGAGTGGTTGAAGAACACCATCGTGACTTTGCCCCGTGACAAAGAAATGTTTCTGTCCGAAGCGCAGGTCGCGGCGGCATCGGGAACCTCCCGGACCCCGGTCCGTGAGGCGCTGCTGCGATTGGAAGCCGAAGGTTTCGTTCGGCGCGTGCCGCACAAGGGCGCCTTCATTCCGGCGCTGTCGGACAGCGACATCGAGGACGTGATGCAGGCGCGGCGGGTCGTCGAGGAATGGTCGGTCGCCGAGGTCGCACCCGATCCTGGCTCGATCCCCAACCGGTTGCGAACCCTGGTCGACTGCCAGGAATCCGATACCGATCCGGTCGAGTTCATCGGCCATGACCTGGAGTTCCACACCACCATCATTCGCGCGGCAGGCAATCACTTGATGCACGAGTTCTACCGTTCGCTGCGCGATCGGCAGATGCGGATGGGCGTGCGCATCGTCATGGCCGATGACCACCGCAAGGAGCAAGTCCTCATCGAACACCGCGCGATCGTCGACGCTATCGCGGCTTCGGATACCGAGGCCGCGGTGCGGGCGGTGCGCGAACACCTCGATACGACGCTGCGTTCGATGAAGCGGCCAAACCTCTGAACAAAGGAAACTCATGAAAGTCGCGCTGGCCCAACTCGCTAGCCCCGATGACGAAACCGCGCCGCACCGCCTAGAACGCGTGCGCCAGCTGTTGCGGGAGCTGAGCACTGACGTCGACCTGATCGTCGCGCCCGAACTCTGGCGAGTGGGATACAACCACTTCGACGACTACCGCGGTGGCGCGGAAACTCTGGATGGACCTACCGTGCAGGTCATGGCCGCGATCGCCCGCGAACGCAACTGCCATGTCCACCTCGGCAGCATCGTCGAACGCGCCGATGGCGACAAGTTGCGCAACACCGCGGTGCTGATCGGCCCGAATGGCCGGATCATCCATCATTACAGCAAGATTCATGTTTTCGGTTACGCCTCGCGCGAGGTGGAACTGCTCCAGCCTGGCGACCGGATCCGGACCGCGCCGACGCCGTTCGGCACCGTCGCCGCGACCACCTGCTATGACTTGCGGTTCCCCGGTCTGTGGACCGAATTGGTCGACGCCGACGCGGAACTGGTCATCGTGCCGGCGGCCTGGCCGGCCAAGCGGCTGGCTCACTGGCGGCTGCTGACCTCGGCCCGCGCGGTCGACAACCAGGTCTTCGTCATCGCCTGCAACGCCACCGGCACCCACAACGGGGTCGAACTGGCCGGGCACAGTCGCATCGTCGACCCATGGGGGGAAGTGATCGCCGAAGCCGATGACAGCGAATCGATCACCATCGCCGAGATCGACCCTTCGGTTGTCGGGCGTACCAGGGCCGAATTCCCGGTGCTGGCAGATCGCCTCGATGACTACAGCTTCCTCAACCGCCGAGAGGTCCTATCATGACCGAAACTATCTCTGACCTGATCGAATTCGACGTCCTCGGCACCGGCGACACGGTCCGACTCGGTACCGCCCGAACGTTGGTCGCCGGTTACACCGGCCGCGACGAAGCAGCGGTCCGCCACCACATCGACGAACTCGCCGCGATCGGCGTTGCCCCGCCATCGCAGGTACCGATGCTCTACCGCGTCGATCGCGCGACCATCACGACCGCGGCGAGCACGCCGATCCGCAGCCGCCACACCTCCGGTGAAGTCGAGCCGGTGCTGCTTCGTCACCGGGGGCGCTATTACCTCGGCGTCGGTTCCGATCACACCGACCGCAGGCTCGAAACTGTCGACATCGGTGATTCCAAACGTGCCTGCCCCAAGCCTGTCGGGAGCACCGTTGTCGAGATCGATGACTGGAACAGCTTCGATTGGGACGCCTGCCATGCGCGCAGCTGGGTCGATGGAAAGCCTTATCAGGACGGCACATTGGCCGCTTTGCGGACGCCGGTCGACCTCCTGGGCATCATCACCGATCGGCTGGGCGACGAGGGTCAAGACCTCATCTGCTTCGCCGGGACGCTGCCCTTGATCGATGGCGAGTTCACCCCCGGCGCCCGATGGGAAATCGAGCTCGGTCTGCCCGACGGCCGAAGCCTGACACATACCTATGACACCACCTGCGAAGGAGTTTGACATGCGAACCGGCACCGAGTACTTGGCGTCGTTGAACGATGGCCGTGTGGTCCTGGTCGATGGCGCGAAGATCGAGGACGTCTCGACTCATCCGGCGTTCGCGCCGGTCGCTCACACCATCGCCGAATTGTTCGACCTCGCCGCCGATCCCAGTGGCAACATGCAATACCTCGCACCGGAGACCGGTGCGATCGCCAACCGGGTATTCGGCATTCCCCGCAGCGCCGAGGAACTGCGACTGCGCCGCGAGGCCATCCAGACCTGGGCCGATCACACCCATGGATGGATCGGGCGAAGCCCAGATCACGTCGGAACCTTTCTGGCGTCCTTCGCGGCGCACCCCGAAGTGTTCGCCGACGGTCAGCGCGATTTCTCGGCCAATGTGAAGGCCTTCCACCAGCGGGTCCTGAACGAGAACCTCTACCTCTCCTACGCGATCATCCCGCCCCAGGTCTCGCGCGCCACCACCGCTTCCGGGTGGGAAGGGGAGTATCTGCAGGTCGGGGTCGTGCGGGAGACCGACGAGGGCATCATTGTTCGCGGCTCGCAGATGTTGGCGACCGGCGCGGCCATCGCCGACGAGATCTTCGTGTCCTGCATCAAACCGCTCGGCCCGGATGACCAGGACTTCGCGGTGTCGTTCGTTGTCCCGACCGCTGCCGACGGCCTCAAGCTTTATTGCCGCCGCCCATATGCTCCGGCTGCGACCAGTGCGTTCGATTATCCGCTGACAACCCGATACGACGAGCCCGATGCTTTGGTCGTCTTCGACGATGTGCTGATCCCCTGGGATCGGGTGTTCGTCGACCGCGACACCGCCGGGGTGCGCCGCCAGTTCTTCGATACCGGGGCACACGCGCTGGGCAACTGGCAGGCCCAGATCAGGTTCGCTACCAAACTGGAGTTCATCGCCGGCGTCGCCCGCCGCGTCACACAGGTCAACGGTGTCGACAAGATCCCCAGTGTGCAGGAGAAGCTCGGCGAACTCGCCGCGTTGGTCTCCAGCGTCGAGTCAGCGGTGCTGGCAGCGGAATACACCGCCGAGCCGGACTCCGCTGGTCAATGGATACCGGGTAAGCGTGCCCTGTACGGGTCGATGGGCCTGCAGTCGGAAATCTATCCGAGGGTGCTGGCGATCCTGCGTGATCTCGTCGGCGGTGGCGTACTGCAACTGCCGTCCAGCATCGAAGACCTCACCAGCCCACTGACTTCCGGGGACCTTGCCCACTATGTGCAGTCTCCCGGCGTGCCGTCGGAGGAACGCATCAAGCTGTTCAAACTGGCCTGGGACATCATCGGCTCCGAATTCGCCGGTCGGCACCAGCAGTACGAATTGTTCTACGCCGGAGCGCCGTTCGTGGTGAAGGGCGCCTATACCTACCGCAACTACGGCTATGAGCAGGCCCTGGCGAAGGTCGAACAGTTCCTCGCCTCCTACAAACTCGACATCGCCTGAAAGGGATCGATCAACCATGGCTAAGCCCGAATTCGAATTCTTTCCCGTCACCGACATCGACTTCACCATCTGTCCCGGCGACAATCCGGCGGTCACCGAACGCATTCTGGCCCGCGACCCCGAGGCCAACGTGGCCACCCGCATCCTGCGCTATGAACCCGGAGCTGATTCCTCCCCGATGGGTGTGCAGAAACACGACTTCTGGGAGGAGGTGTACATCCTGGAGGGCTCGTTCACCGATATCACCCTCGGTGAAACCTTCACCGAGGGCATGTACGCCTGCCGCCCGCCCGGGATGCCGCACGGGCCGTGGCGTACCGACGAGGGCGTGGTGACCTTCGAAGTCCGATACCACAGCAGGTAGGGATCACCGTGACACTCCCAGCGTTCCACGGTCCGACGCCCGCCGATATGCGGCGCGTCATGGGCCGATTCACCACCGGCGTCGCCGTGGTCAGTGCCGAACATGCTGACGGCGCGGCGTGTGCGATGACGATCAGTTCGCTGACCTCGATCAGCCTCGAACCGCCGATCCTGCTCGTCTCGCTGACCCATGGCAGCCGGACCACCGAGGCTGTCGAAACGAGTGGCCGATTTGCGGTGTCGGTTCTGGGCGCTCGTCAGGAAGCGCTCGCCCGTCGCTTCGCCACCCGCGGCGGCGCCCGATTCGAGGGCGTTCCCTACGACGCCAGTGCCAGCGGCCTGCCGTTGATCCAGGAATCGCTCGCGCAGTTGGAATGTCGGATGCACGCCGCACACGACATCGGCGACCATCGTGTCGTCTACGGCGAGGTCACCGATATGCGTTGGCGCGACGGCGCAGGGCTGGTTTTCTACTCCGGCCGCTTCGGTGACTTCCGCGACTTCGGCCACGACGAACTGCCCTGGTTGTTCTGATGCGCGACGGATTCGGTTGCCGCGAGCGGGGACGGTCTGCCGCAGTTCGTGGGTCGCAGCCCTTCACCTTTGAATCGGCGTCAACAGTATCGAGCAGGTCGTCGACGCGAACCAGGCGACCGCCATGTTGTACGTGCCATCCGCCAAACAGCTGAGGACCGCGGCGCCAGCCACGCGTGGTAGCCGGTCACACAACCGAACCGGTATATGGGTCGAACGTCACAGGAATTGCGACGACCCGCGGGAAACTAACCAGAAAGTGGATCCCCTATGGTCAACAATCGCCCCTTCCGGCTGAGAACGCAGCTCGCTGCAGGTCTAGTCGCGGTCGTCTGCGCGACAACTGTCGGGTGTTCCGACGGCGAAACCTCGAACTCGACAACGTCGGCGCGCCCGTCCGCCGCACCCACGGCTAGTGACTGCAGCACACTGGAATCCATCGAATTCGCGGAATTCGATGTCGTGACCGCGACGGTCGTGCCGACCGGACCACGGACCATGACATCCGAAAACGGAATTCCGATCCAGACCGAATTGCCGGAACTGTGCGAGGTTGTCGCCGTACGAACCGATGCCGACGCCAATAAAGTAACCGAGACACTGTGGCTACCGACCACGACATGGAACGGGCGGTTTCAGGGCGTGGGTGGTGGTGGTTACAGCTGCGGACCGAAGTACACGGCTCTCGAAGCCGCGGTGAAGGCGGGCTACGCCGCCGTAACTACCAACTGCGGCAACGCCGGAGGGTCGGGCGACGCAGCGTTCCTCCTGAACGACGACGGCTCCGTGAACACCACGCTCATGCGAAACTGGGCATACGACGCGATCCACTGGATGACCCGAGACGGTAAAGAAATTACTGCGAAGTACTACCAACAGGCTCCGAGCTATACCTACTTCAACGGCTGCTCCACAGGTGGACGACAGGCCATGAGTGAAGCACAACGCTTCCCCGACGATTACGACGGCATTCTGGCGGAGTCGCCCGCCCTGAACTGGACCAAGTTCGTTCCCTCGGA
This sequence comes from Nocardia sp. NPDC058705, assembly GCF_042749305.1. Classification (NCBI taxonomy): domain Bacteria; kingdom Bacillati; phylum Actinomycetota; class Actinomycetes; order Mycobacteriales; family Nocardiaceae; genus Nocardia; species Nocardia sp. NPDC058705. Next base: position 369,442 of record NZ_JBHYRN010000001.1, read on the forward strand.
GATGTGGGCACAACTGGCCATGAAAATGGCGAACAATCCGCTACCGCTGTGCAAGCAGGACGCGTTCAGTGTCGCCGCCGTGGCCGCCTGTGACCCGGAGGACGGTGTCACCGACGGAGTCATCATGGGAACCTGTACGTGGGACCCTCGTCGAATCGTAGGAACCGCCACGGAGTGCGGCGTGATCACGCAGGCTGACGCCGATGTCATGTCGAGCATCTGGGATGGCCCCCGCGGCGAAGACGGACGACAACTGTGGTTCGGCCCGCCGCGCGGAACAGATGTCGCCGGCGAGATCTCCCCCGGCTTCGGACCCAGCGGAGTGAGCTACACCGAACAACAGAATGATCAACTCGTTGGTGTTCCGTTTCCGATCACCGAAGCATGGTTCGCGAATTCCCTTGTCAGAGACAGGAATTGGGACTGGAAAACGCTTACGCCGGAGCAGTATACGCAGCTTTTCCACTACTCGATCGCACAATTCGGGGCCATCATGGATACCGACAACCCGGATCTGTCCGCCTTTGAGAACTCGGGCGGCAAGCTCATCGCGTGGCACGGCACCGGGGATAACCAGATCTTCTCGCCCGGTACGGAGCAATACTTCGATCGTGTGCACTCGACTATGGGCGGGCGGTCGACGGTTGACGAGTTCGCACGGTTGTTCATCGCGCCGGGAGTCGGTCACTGCCGCGGCGGACAGGGTCCCATCCCGACCGACCCGCTGAACGCACTCGTCGCCTGGGTTGAGAACGGCGTGGCACCCGATACCTTGCGTGCAACCATGCCCGAGGGAGCACCCGCAGCCGGGCGTGTCATTCCGTTGTGCCCGTATCCGAGCCGCATCGATTATGTCGGGCCGAACCCTGATGATCAGGCGAGCTACCGCTGCCAGTCATAACGCATCCATCCACAGGGCCGCCGGTCGATCAACATTCATCGGTCGGCGGCCCTCCCGCCCAGGCGCACACCGCGGCCGAGGCCAGGGGGTCGACTTCGTGACAGCCGACGAGTGTGCGCGCGCTTGGGCGAAGGTCAGTGGCTACTGATGACCGCGGCCGCGAATGTCGCCAAGCCAACGAGTTCGACGACCTGTCGGGGCGTGTCAGGTCGCCGACAATCGCAGGTCCGAAGAAGACGCGGGCTACTCGGTCATGGGCGGGCACCCGCTCGGGGTTGATGCCCTCCGCGTCGGTGTCACCAACGTCGCGGACTCAGCGCCGGTCGTGGGCCCATGTTCCCAGTCGGGCCGGACGGCTACGCTCAATCGCGACCGGCCTGACCGGCGTAAGGATGAATGTTAACAAGGCAAGATTCTGATACGTTCGGCTAGTGGACGACGGACTCGGGGACTTGCTGCATCGCGTGGTGCACCTACTCGGAGAGGCCGCGCGCCGACGCGCGGACGACTCTGCGGCGCTGACGTACAGCCAGATACGCCTGCTAGGGACGTTGGAAGAAATCGAGCCGGTGACCCAGCATCAGCTGGCGCAGGCACTGGCAGTATCGGACCCGGCGGTCAGCCGGGCCTTACGCCCGCTGGAAACAGCCGGATTCGTCGCGGTCGAGCCCGACCCCGAGCACGGACGACGACGACTGGTCAGCACCACCGAAGCCGGCCGCCACGCCTTCCACAGCAGCGACAGACCGCTCCAGAACGAACTGCGCGACGCGCTGCTGAAAGCGGGCTTCCCGTACGAACGCTACCTACACGACACTGCCGCGCTGGCCAAGCTCCTCGAGCCACGCCGATAGCTCGATCCGGCGCTTCGGAGTCCTCCCTCTCGAGAATCTCGAGTCTTGCGTGGTTAATATTAACCATGCAAGACTTAAGGTCATGAACGAGATGTCCTACTTCGCCCAATCGGCTTTCCCCCTGGTTTGGATAGTGATCGCGGTTGTCGGCGCACTGATCCGCACTCGGCACAGCCCCTCCCGTGCAGCAGCCCTCGAAACCTGGCAGCGGTGGTGGGCGGTCGCCGCACTCGGCTGCGGCAGCCTGTGGATGACGATCGCCTTCCTGACCATCCCGGATGTGATGGCCACCGCGATCGGCTTCGACCGGACCCCGTTCCAGTTCGAGATCGCCTTCGCCAACCTCGGGCTCGCCGTCATGGGATTCCGCGCCGCCTCGGCCACCGCTCGCGAGCGCATCACCATCGGCCTCGGCGCCGGTATGTTCCTGTGGGGTGCGGCGATCGGCCACGTCTACCAATGGTTCGCCCACGGCGACCACGCTCCTGGCAACACCGGTGGAGTGCTGGTCTGCGACCTGCTCTTCCCCGCGGTCATGATCGTCCTCGCACTCCGGTCGCAACAGCTCACCAACTCTGGGCGGCCTACCCTCGCGCCCGCCGCTCGAGCAGCCACCCGAACGACATAACACCCGGAGGCTCCCATGCGGCTTCACCATGACCCGACCGGCCAGAGTGCACGCTGGTCACCACACCGAATCGGCGCGTTCACCGACGCTGTACTCGCCATTGCGACAACCCTGCTGGTCGTCGAGATCAAGAGGCCGCAGGACGAGGATCTGGTCGATGCCGGCGCCCTGGCCGCGTTCCTCTGGCACGAACGGGCTTCTTTTGTGGCGTTCCTGCTCGCGTTCTTCCTGCTGTGGGCGGTGTGGCGCCGCCATCACATGTTGATCGAGGAGGTGGCGCTGCTGGACCGGCGCACCCTCGCATGGCATGCGCCGCTACTACTTTTGGTCGCGATCCTGCCCTATTCGACAGCGGTGTTCGGGCACGCTCCAGACAACAAGCTCGCCGTCTGCCTCTTCGCTGTGACGTCGGCGCTGCTGTTCGCCTGCGAAGGCGTGGTGCGGGATCTGGCCGCACGAGGATCGACACTGGCCGAACACATCGCTGCCGCCGATCTTCGTACCAGCGCCAACGCCTCGTACGCCGTCGCCGCCGTCTTCTTCGCGACGGCCGCACTCGCCTGGCTCACTCCCTACGTCTGGTACGCCTGGCTTCTCGCTCCGTTGTCGGCCACTTTCGGTGGACGCCTGATCGATCGCTGCGCACGCGCCTACCACCAGCGAAACTGACGTCCCGACGCGTTATGTGGGTCAGCAGAACTGGGTTCCACCACCTCGACCGAGGAGATCGAGGCGCGGGCTACCCAGTATTGGCACGGACAGTCAGCGGAACAGCCGGAAGAACCCGCGCACCTGCTCGACCAGTGACTTCGGCTGCTCCAGCGCGGCGAAGTGGCCACCATGCGGCAGCTCCTCGAACCAGCGCAGGTCGGTGAACCGCAGCTCGGCCTCCCGCCGCGACGGGCGGGTGATGTCGCGCGGGTAGACCGACAGCCCGGATGGTGCGGTGACCTTGCCTCGGAAGTCGGCGAAGCTCTCCCAGTACAGGCGCGCCGACGACGTGGCCGACGCGGTGAACCAATAGACCGAGATCTCATCGAGGATCTGCTGCCGCGACACCGCGTCCTCGGGATGACCGTCGTTGTCGGTCCACGCCCAGAATTTCTCGGCGATCCAGGCGGCCTGGCCCGCCGGGGAATCGGTGAGGCCGTACCCGAGCGTCTGCGGCCGGGTCGCCTGGATCGCCGAGTACCCCCGCCCGGTGCGCTGGAACTGTTTCTCGGCCTCGAAGTTCGCCAGCTCCGCGGGCGTCGGGTTGTCGAACGTGCCCGCCGCCACCGATCCCAGGTTCAGGTGCACGGCGGCGACCCGCTCGGGCGCCACCTCGCCCAGTGCGCCGGACACCGCCGATCCCCAGTCACCGCCCTGCGCGCCGTACCGTTGATAACCCAGCGAGACCATCAATGTGTCCCAGGCGCGCGCGGTGCGAGTGATGCCCCACCCGGTCGTCGACGGCTTGTCGCTCCAGCCGTACCCGGGCAACGACGGCGCGACCACGTGGAACGCGTCCGCCGGGTCACCGCCGTGCGCGCACGGGTCGGTCAGCGGGCCGAGTACCTCCAGGAACTCGAGCACCGAACCCGGCCACCCATGCGTGAGCACCAGCGGGAAGGCGTCCGGCTCCGGCGAGCGGATGTGCAGGAAGTGGATGCCCAGCCCGTCGACCGTGTCGCGGTACTGCGGGAACACGTTCAGCCGCTCGGCGAACCCGAAGTCGTAGTCCTCGGCCCAGCTGCGGCACAGCTCCTGCGCGTACGCCAGCGGCAGACCCTGTGACCAGTCGTCGACCGGCTCGCGCTCGGGCCACCGAGTCCGTCGCAGTCGTTCACGCAGGTCCGCGATCTCGGCTTCGGTGATGCTGACCTCGAATGGCTCAGCGGACATGGGAAGGCTCCTTACTGGTCACGGGGTCGGCGGATCGGATGCAGGTGGGCCCGTCGTCGCGGGCTCCCCATGCGTCGGCGTGGGGCTCGAGCGGCGGTCGGCGGTAGGGCGCTGAGTCAGGCTGACGATGAGACCGATCATGGGGAGTGCCGCAAGCACGGCGAGGGCCACCGGCACCGCCACGATGCCCGACAGACCCGCGACAGCGGCGGGACCGATCCCGCCACCCAGGGCGTTCATGAAGTTGAGCAGGCCCTGTGCGGTGTCGCTGTCGTCCACGGCGACCAGGTCCGGCGCGAGGCTCACCAGTACGGCTTGGGCGCCGGCGAATCCGCACACGGTCAACGCAGTGCCGACGACAATCGGGATCGGCCCGGTCAAGATCGCGACCACGAGCACGCCGACCACGGTGAGTGCCGCAAGCCCGGCCGACACCTGCCAGCCGGTGAACCGGTCGGTCAAGGTGCCGACCAGTCGCCCGGCCAGCACCGAGCAGGCGGCGGCCGGGACCAGGAACAGGCCGGCTTCCAGAGGGCCACCGCCTGTGGCCTGCTCGATCAGGGACGGCGCGCGGAACAGAACCCCGTAGTAGCCGGCGAAGACTGTCGCGCCGATGAGACCGGCCGCCAGGAAGCCGCGGGATGCGATCACCCGTCTAGGCACGAACCCGTCGGGCGTGCTTCGCACGCGCCACCACAGTCCCACGGCGGCGAGCGCTGCGGCGGCTGCCACGACGAGCGTGACCGGAGCGGTCAGGCCGACCGAGTGTGCCTGCAGCAACGTGATCACCGAGCCGGCGAGTACCGACAGCACGGCCGCGCCAACGATATCGAGTCGCCCGGTCGAGCCGTTTCGCTCGCCGCCACCGCTACGCGTCAGCGCGCGCCTACTCGGCAATGCGACCAGCAGCAGGGGTAGCGCGAGGACCGGGATCGCGAGCACCGCACGCCACCCGAGCCACTCGGTCACCGCCCCTCCCAACAGCGTCCCGCACCCCGACGCCGTAGCGCTGGCGGCCGCGATGATTCCCAGGGCGCGGATACGTTGCCGCCCGCGAAGTGCAGTGGCCGCGGCGAAGACGGCGATCACGGTCGCGCCCGCCCCGGCACCGCCGATCAGTCGGCCGACGATCACCGCCGACAGTGTCGGCCCGACTCCAGCGAGCGCGGAGCCCGCGGCGAGCGTGATGACCCCGGCGACGAGGACCCGGAAGGGGCTCCAGCGGACAAGCAGCCGACCCGCGACCGGCATCGCGAGCGCGGAGGTCAGCGACCACGCGGCGAGAATCCATGCGGTGGCCCCGAACGGCACCGCGAGTGCGCGGCCGATGGCAGGCAGTGCCACCGACGGCGCTCCCAGTGCCACATACATCGGCAGCACCAGCATCCCCAATGTCAGCCCCAGCCGACGCCCGTCCGGGGCGTGGTCCGATCCCCCGCTGGCGGCTCCTACGGCAGGCAGCGTCTGCGACATCGTCGCCTCCTCCCCTGGCACATTGCGTGACACGTGAACGCTACTATGGATGTCACACTACGGAGCGATGAGGAGACACGTCAAATGCTTGATGCGTGTTACACCACTTCGGCGGTCCAGACGGCCGTCGACCTGGCCAACACCTTGAGACCGATCAAGGGAGAGGACGCGCTCGAGACCGTCGAGCAGCTCCGGGACTTCCTCGACGACCATCCCACGGCTGAGCCTCCGAGTTCGCCCGCGAACCACGGGACCGGTCCGCGGCATCTCACCCACGCCGACCTGACGGAAGCCCGCGCGTTGCGCGAGACGGTGCGCGCGGTGCTCGAACGGGCGAACACGGACGCGGACGAAGCTGCGGATTTGATCAACGACGGCCTGCGCCGCAGCCGCGCGACCCCGGTACTGCGCCACGAGGACGGCCGCTGGTGGACCGAGGTGACCTCCGACACCGACCGCCGCTCGGCGCATCTTGCCACGACTACGCTCAGCGCACTCGCCTCCGTGATCGCCACGCTCGGTCCCGCTCGCCTCGGCGTCTGTGCCGGGCCGTCCTGCCGGGCCACTTTCGTGGATCTCTCGCGCAACGGCTCGAAGCAGTACTGCACCCGAACATGCGCACACCGGGCCAGCGTCGCGGCTTACCGGAGCCGGATCAGCACACGCTGAGCGCCCGCACCTGCCCCTGTGCGCGCCGCACTCGTGCCGCAGGGCGCGCGGTATGTTCGACCAGATCGGTGCTGTCGCGGTGACCAAAACGTAACGCGCGCCAACCCTTTCGGAGTTCGGATGACTTCCTGTCACTGGTCCGGCGCGGGTTGCCTTCGGTCGTAATCCATTTGGCGCGCTTGGATTTCATCGGCGTTGGCGACCGTCCAGGCGTACAGCCGATCGAACGGCTCCCGCAGGGATTCGCCGAGCGGGGTGCGCGAGTACTCGACCCCGACCGGAGACGTCGCCAGCACGCGGCGAACGATCATCCCGTTACGTTCCAGCCGCCGCAGGGTCTGGGTCAGGACCCGCTGGGTCACACCGTCGAGGCGGCGCTTGATCTCGTTGAACCGGCGGGGCTCGTCGAGGATCGCCATCACCATCATCGACCACTTGTCGGCGATCTGATCGAGGATCGGGCGGCTCGGGCAGTCGGATCGGAAGACGATGCCGGGGTCGGAGCTGGTCATATCGGTATCCTCCGCAATCCTTACGATGCTGAAAGTGCGTTATTGACGCCGGTCTCCCGTCGCCGCAGGGTAAGTATGCATCAGGAACCTAGATGCCTATCGGGTACGAATCGGGAGATCTCCATGAACCAGGACGCCTACACGACCCTGCGAGTGCGCCGTGCCGCAGGCATCGCCTACGTCACGCTCGACAACCCGCCGGTCAACGTGCTGAATGTCGCCATGATGAGCGACCTGCGGAACCTGCTGGCCGCAGTCCGCGACGACGATTCGATTCGGGTGATCGTGTTCGACAGCGCCGACCCGGAGTTCTTCATCGCGCACGTCGACATGTCGCTGGTCGACACACCCGACGCTTTCGCAGGACTCGCGACCGACCTGCCGGACGGCGTCAACGTCTTCCAAGCTCTCGGTGAATTGCTCCGGCACCACCCCCAGGTGACCATCGTCAAACTCGCCGGGATGGCGCGCGGCGGCGGAGCGGAATTCGTTGCGGCCGCGGACATGTCCTTCGCGGCGATCGGTCGCGCGGGGATCGGTCAGGTCGAAGCGCTCATGGGCATCGTCCCCGGTGGTGGCGGCACACAGTACCTGGCCGCCCGAGTCGGGCGGCACCGCGCGCTGGAGGCGGTGCTCGGCGCCGAACTGTTCGACGCCGAGACCGCGCAGACCTACGGCTGGGTCAACCGGGCAGTTCCCGCCGACGAGCTCGACGACCTGGTCGACCGCCTCGCCCGCAACATCGCGGCCCTACCCGACGGGGTGATCGCGGCAGCCAAGCGCGCCGTCGCCCCCGAGGACCTCGGCGAGGGCCTGCGGCGCGAGCACCTCGCCTGGGCGGGCACGTTCGCTCGTCCCGCGGCCGAGCGATTGATCCGCGGCGGAATGGCCAACGGTGCCCAGACTCGCGCGGGCGAGCGCGATCTGGAGGGTCTGCTCCGGGGTCTGGCCGGATAGGACCCGGCTACCACGGTGAGACGCGCAGGCGACGGAATGGGCGAGTTACGCGGTTCGGGTTCGTCTCGCATGTGGTCGGTGACGGCGACTCGGCGGGGGCCGTGGGGCAATTAATCCTGGCGTGCAACCGATCTGGTGTCAGGACGCCATCGGAAGGAAACGTCAGCTCACGCCGCGGTGAAGGCGACAGTGGTCGGGCCGAGTGTGACCGGTGGGGAACGACCGTCCGTGCGATGCTGCCGGTGTGGAGAGCGAGCACAACAAGGTCGAGGCCGACGATCGGGTCGAGCCACCACCAGCCGGATCGTCGCCGACACCGTCGAGCTGATCCTGATCCCGAACGGCCTCGGCGCCGAGGTTACCTCAGCCCGCAAACGGGCGTCCCGCCCCGAAGACGTGCCGTACGAAGTTCTCTCCGATTCGGCGATGGCCGTCCGGGTCGGGGTGCAGTGCATCGGGCAACGGGAACTCGGCGAAGTCGTTGTCCCCGTACAGGTCCCGGCCGTCGAGATAGTGCAGATTCGGATCGTCGACGGCCCGCTGTTCGACGATCCGGGCCAGCACGTCGCGAATCACCGTGAGCGTCAGGCGACCCGCCGCAACGTCAGCGGGGTCGCCGGTGGCCTTGAACCGCATGGTGCCGGTCGAGAAGTCGGGCATCAGCGGGCCGGGGGTGTCCTCCTGGATCGGGCACAGGATCGGCGAAACAACCAGCAGCGGAGTGTGCGGATGCCCGTCGCGGATGGTGTCCAGGAATCCGTGCACCGCCGGACCGAACGCGCGCAACCGCATAGTGTCGGTGTTGACGATGTTGATGCCGACCTTGACGCTGATCAGGTCCGCGGGAGTGTCGCGCATGGCGCGGGCGGTGAACGGGTCGAGCAGCGCGCTACCACCGAAGCCGAGGTTGATCAGTTCGACCCCGCCGGCGTGCCGCGCGGCGAGCGCAGGCCAGATGCCGCTCGGGTGCGCGGCGTTGGACCCCTGGCTGATGGAACTGCCGTGGTGGAGCCACACCCGCTGGCCGTCGGTGGTGATCGGTTCGATCGGGGCGTCTGTGCGCAGGCCGATCAGCTCGGTGATCTCCGCGTGCGGCATCCAGATCTCGATCCGCTTGTCACCGGCGGGCAGATCGGTGAACCGCGCGGTGCCCGTCGGCCCATCGGTCAGTTCGGCGGCCCCGGTGCGCAGGTCGGTGATCGTGCGGACGTTGCCGCCGTCGACCGTCGCCTGCGCGGCGAGTTCGCCGTCGGCCAGCAGGTCGTAGACCCCGTCTGGCACCGCGGGCATACCGCGGTAGGCCCGCTTCGTGGGCAGGGTGTCCAGTTCGACGGTGGTGGCGCGGGTCCGGAACACGAGCCGCACTCCGGACGGCTGTGCCTCGGCCATGGCGAGCTGGCTGTCGGGGATCTGCCTGCGCGCCGCCGCAGGCAAACGATGCGGCAGCACCCCGTGTCGGGTCGGTTCCAGGTCCAGGAATCCGCGCAGCAGATCAGGGGTGATGGGTGTGGTCACCCACATGGTGTCGGTCTTCATCATTCCTACTTCTCGGTGGCAGGGATTGCTCGGGTGCGCAGCAGGATGTCGAGCGAGTCGACGACCCACTCCCAGGACTGCTGCGAGTCGACGTCGGTGTGACTGAACCCACCGGCCAGCTCGAGGGTGACGTAGCCGTGGAAGACGCTGCCCAGCAGGCGAACCGCGTGGGTCTGATCTGGTTCGGTCAGGTCGTAGCCACGCAGGATCGCGCGCATCATCTGCGCGTGCCGCACTCCCGCGCTCGCCGCCGCCGTCTCGGGATCCAGTCGGAATCGGGCGGCGTCGAAACGGCCGGGATGCTCACGCGCGTAGTAGCGGTAGGCATCGGCGAACGCGGCGAGCGCGTCCTTGCCGGACCGGCCGGCCACCGCGTTGGCCGCACGGTCGGCGAGTTCCGTGAGCGCGAACAACGCGACCCGCGTCTTCAGGTCCTCGGTGCTCTTCACGTGCGAGTACAGACTCGCGGGCTTCACGCCGAAGTGCCGCGCGAGCGCCGACACGGTCACCTGCTCGAAACCCACCTGGTCGGCGAGCTCGGCGCCCGCGAGGGTCAGCCGGTCAGGGGTCAACCCCACTCGAACCATCAGCATTCTCCAATCTAGCTACTAACATTATGCAATTACCTACATGCTATAGGCAAATACCTTCACCGAATGATCCAGCCATCCGCAAGGGTCAGCGTTGTGGGCAATCAACCAGCTACAGCCGCACGAGCATCAACGCGAGCAGAAGCAATGGCTTTCAACGCTTTTGGCGCGACAGTGGCCAGTGTCGAGATCAGTCGTGACACGGTCGGGTCCGAGGCCACAATTCCGAAAGACCGGGCTCGCAACGCACAGCGATAGATCTGAGGCGCCCGACCTCGAAGCCCGAGCCTCCAGGCAATCGCGCTGTAAACTCTGGCTGGCACCGCTACCGGATCGGGGCGCGCGTGACCGTCCGCGCTCCGGTCAATAGTCAAGCTTGTCCGGCGTCGCATCGGAGGACGACACCGCGTGAAAACCCTCGCCAGATCAACGGAGGCTGTGGGGGCTGCCCGGCGGCGATACCGACAGTGACCAGTCGACCACCGGGACAACACGAACGCCGCTGACGCGACACCCCCGCCAGCCCCGTGTACCAATACTGTTTCCCCAGGCTGGATCGATACCACCGCAACGACGCGATACGACGCCAGTCTCATCCCAAGACAGAAAACCGTGGCACGACCCAGCTCTCCTGGCGGTGATGCCGCGAATTCCCCGGTTGGCTCTTGCCGCCGTATCAGCCTGTCATACCCACTGCCCCGGCCTTAAACGCCCGGATTCAACCGCAGGGTGGGCGATTTAGACGCAATGCCGCAGACCCCGGACAACCTGGTCCATAGGGTCTACGGGTCAACCCTCCTCACTCCCGCAGGTCGGGTCGCCGACAGCCGCTCCCGACTAAGGTGGCGCAGGTCAGGCGTTCTTATTTGCCGCAATGTCGCAATGGAGGAGTGGACTGGTGATTATCGATCTGACCGGAAAAACAGCGCTGGTGACCGGCTCAACGCAAGGAATCGGTTTGGCGATCGCGCAGGGCCTTGCCGGTAGTGGGGCGCGGGTGGTGGTCAATGGCCGCAACGTCGAACGCGTGGATGCCGCTGTTGCTGAATTGCGCAGTGCGGGTGGTGATGTCATCGGCATTGCCACCGATGTCACCACCGAAGAGGGCGTCGAGCACCTGCTGCGGGAATTGCCCGCCGTGGACATCCTGGTCAACAATCTGGGCATTTTCGAATCGGTATCGGCGCGCGAGATCACCGACGCGCAATGGCGCACCTATTTCGACGTCAACGTGCTCTCGGCGGTCCGCCTCATCCGGACATTCCTGCCCGGCATGATCGATCAGGGCTGGGGTCGCGCGATTCAGATCGCCAGCGACTCCGCCGTGGTCACGCCGGTGGAAATGATCCACTACGGGGTGTCCAAGACCGCGCTGCTGGCCGTGACCCGCGGATTCGCCAAGGACGCCGCCGGAACGGGCGTCACGGTCAATTCGGTCATCGCCGGTCCGACCCACACGGCCGGGGTGGAGGAGTTCGTCTACGAACTGGTCGACAAGTCGTTGCCATGGGATCAGGCGCAGCGCGAGTTCATGCGCGAGCACCGCCCACAATCACTGATCCAGCGCATGATCGAACCGTCGGAGATCGCCAACATGGTGGTGTACCTGAGCTCGACGCAGGCCTCGGCGACCACCGGCGGCGCGCTGCGGGTCGACGGCGGATATATCGACGCGATCCTGCCGTAGCTGAAATCCCACAGGTCACAGCCGCTCAGCCCACGAGAAGTGCCGATGGGCTGCTGGCCTGGGCGGCCAGGGTCGGGTGGACGTCAGATCATGCCGCCGTTCGCGCGCAGGATCTGGCCGTTGATCCAGTGCCCCTCGGGACCGGTGAGGAAAGCGACCACGCGGGCGATGTCCTCAGGAGTCCCGAGGCGCTCGAGCGGCGGATTCTTGGCCAGCGTCGCGATCTGATCCTCGCTCTTGCCGTCCAGGAACAGTGCGGTGGCGGTCGGGCCGGGAGCCACGGCGTTGACGGTGATATCGCGGCCACGCAGTTCCCTGGCCAGGATCAGCGTGATCGCCTCCACGGCACCTTTGCTGGCGGCATAGGCACCGTAGGTAGGGAGCTGGGTGCCGACCACCGACGTCGACATGCTCACGAACGAGCCACCGCCACGCAGCCGTCGTGCGGCCTGCTTGGCAACGACGAAGGTGCCGCGGATGTTGACGCGGTGGAGCGCGTCGAGAACCGTCAGATCGAGGTCGGCGATGGTGGACAGGGCGAGGCGGCCCGCGGAGTTGACGACGACGTCGACACCGCCGAACTCGGCTGCGGCACGGTCGAACAGCGCGGAAACGGCGTCCTCGTCGGCGACGTCGGCCTTGACCGCGGTGGCGGTGCCACCCGCCGCGGCGATGGTGGCCACCGTTTCCTCGGCGGCGGCGGCGTTGTCGGTGTAGTTGACGACAACGGTGTTTCCACGGGCTGCGAGCTCGAGCGAGATCGCCCGCCCGATGCCCCGTGAACCTCCCGTGACGACGGCAACCCGTCCGGACTTTCCTGATGTGGTGTCGGTGGATGTCATGTACTCCACTATCGGCGGCGCGGGCTGCGGGGACGAGGGGATGTCATCCCCTGTGTCGCGGGACCGACGTCCGGCAGACTGGATGTCATGAGCGTCGCGAAGTACGCCGAACTGGGCACATTCCTGCGGTCACGGCGCGAGCGTATCCGGCCCGAAGAGGTCGGATTCGTGTCCGGGCCCCGACGGCGCGTGCGCGGACTCCGGCGCGACGAGGTGGCCCAACTCGCCGGGGCATCGGTCGACTACTACAACGAGCTCGAGCGCGGTGCCGGGTCGCAGCCGTCGGAGCAGATGCTGGCGGCACTGGCGCGCGCGTTGCGGCTGACCGCCGACGAGCGTGACCACATCTATCACCTCGCCGATCGCCCGGTGCCGCGCGACGGAACCGCGAGTTCGCACGTCCATCCAGGGATGCTCGACCTGCTCACCCGGCTGGTCGCGACGCCCGCACTGGTGATCACCGACCTGCACGTCACACTGGTCCAGAATGCGCTGGCCGTCGCGCTGCTCGGCGATCATTCCGGTCGGCAGGGCATGGAGGCGAGCTTTCTGTACCGGTGGTTCACCGACCCGCGAGCCCGGCGGCTCTACCCCGAGGCCGACCACGAAACCCAGTCCCGGGCGTTCGTCGCCGATCTGCGGGCCGCCGCGGGCCGCCGCTCCACAGCGGATACCGACGCAGCATCGCTCATCTCCCAGCTCCTGAGCAGCTCGGCCGAATTCGCGGCGATCTGGGCCGCCCACGATGTGGCCTTCCGCCGAGACGACCGCAAACGGATCAACCACCCGACTCTCGGCCTGATCGAAGTCAACTGCCTCAACCTGTTCAGCGAAGACGGCCGACAACGACTGCTCTGGTTCACCCCCGCCATCGGCACCGACAGCGCGAACAAACTGGACCTGCTCACCGTGGTCGGCACCCAGGAGTTCACCGACCTGCGGTGACAGTGGCAGAAAACAACGGCCGGCGATGTCAGGAAGACATCAGGCAGAAGGGGTGGCCAGCGGGATCCAGGAGTACCCGCCAGCGTCCGTCACCGGGCTGATGGTCCGGCTTGGCCGCGCCGAGTTCCAGCGCCAACTGTTCCACCGCATCGAGGTCGTCAGCGCGAAAATCCAGGTGGAACTGTTGTGGCACGTCCTGACCCGGCCACTGCGGAGCCCGGTATCCGTCAACCCGCTGGAATCCCAGATCACAGCCGGAGCCGTCCGTCAGAGCGACGAACTCGCCCGTACTGAAGAGCTCGCGCATCCCGGTCAATGCACCGTAGAAGCCCGCCAGCGCCTGCGGGTCGGCACAGTCCAGCGTCACCCCTCGCAGTTCAGCACCTGGCACTATTGGCTCCTTCGTATCCGCGCGTCGGTGTCCGCTTGCCGCCGCGGCACGCGATCACCGGCCCGCTGCCACACCGTACTCGCTACAACCACCGCTGAAGTAGCGGTTTTACCCCTCCGCCTCAGGGCAACGGGTGGCTGTGACCGGCGCTTTCGACGCACACACACGGGCAGGGCCATCGCTTTCCTCACGCTCGAGCGCTCGCCGCAACCCGCGGAGTCCGGCCTCGACCCCGGTCAGGTCGCCGTTGCTGGTCAGCTGCTCCACGATCAGCCCGCGCACGGCGGCCAACACCATGTGCGAGACATCCGATTGTTGCTGCTCGGACCAGTGATCGGGACACAGTGAGCGCAGGGCGACCAGATATTCGCGGGTGCCGTCGCGGGTCAAGCGGGCATAGCGGCCCGGGTCGTAGATGGCCAGGCCGGTCGCCTGGTGCAGTACTCGTGCCTCGGCGCTCCAGAGCGACGGCCACAGCGCCATGATTCGATCTGCGAACGTAGCGCTCACATCAGCCGATGCCGCCAGACTCATCTCGATTCGCCTGGCCCGCACCTGAACCATGGCCTGCTCCAACAGGTTCTCGACGGTGGTGAAGTGATAGAGCAATACCTTGTGGGTGGTATCCGCCGCGCGCGCGGCGCGGCGCAGCGAGAAGTCCACCAGACCGTTGGCGACCAAGTCGTCGGTCACCCGCTCGAGCAGGTCCCGACGTCGAGCTTCGCCACGCCGCGACCTTGTCGGCCGCTGGATTCCGGCGACCCCCACCGAGTCAGGGGCAGTCGCACGCGCTGATTCGGAAGTGGAGATACGTGCCATGCGCCCAGCTTAGGAGGTTCGGGCTGCTCTGAACGTTCGGTGCCGGCTCCCGCTGATCGCGGCAAACCACGGCTGCGCGCGTTGGATGCCCATGGCTCACACGTACTTTCGGCTGACATCGACACGCTGGGGATCGGGTACGACCGAATCGCCATCAGTCAGGTAGCCGACACAAATCCCCGAACGAACCGGCTCGAAGTGAACCAGTTGGGTCATAATTTCACCGAGTACCGAATCCGTCGAAACCTCCCATCTCGAGGATCGTCACATGTCTCAGAACCCCCTCTCCTTGCCCTCATCTGCCGTCCGCACGTGGCGTACCCGACTATCGGCCGTTGCGCTGGCCGCACTCACCCTCACCGCTGCGGCGTCGGGATCGACTGCCGCACAACCGAACCCGGCCGACGGCACGATCATCGCCGCGCACCAGATCACCCCGTTCGGCTTGCCTGTGCCCGCCAAGGCCTGGCAGCTGTCATTCACCTCGCAGGACGGGAACAATCGGCCAACCACCGGTAAGACGACGATCATCGAACCCGACACCCCGTGGACTGGCCCCGGCGCACGCCCCTTGGTCAGTTGGCAAGTGGCCGAAGACAGCCTCGGCAGCCACTGCGCCCCGTCCTACACTCTCGAGCGCGACCTGGTCAGTGGATTCAACCCGAGCACCATCGAGTCGGCGCTGGCAGTGATGGCGCTGCAACGCAACTGGGCTGTGGCTTACCCCGACGTTCAAGGTCCGCAGGCACGGTTCCTAGACAAGACCCAGGCGGCCCACGCCATTCTCGACGGCGTACGCGCCGCCAAGACGTTCGCACCAGCAGGGCTGTCGGATTCACCGGTCGCCTTGCTCGGATACTCCGGTGGCGCCATGGTGTCGCTGTGGGCAGAGCAGGAACTCCCCCGCTACGCGCCGGAATTGGAGCTGGCCGGCATCGCGGTCGGCGGTATGCCGGTACAACTCAACGACGAGTTCGATCACGTGAGCGGCACGGTCTACGCCGGAATCGGCCTACTCGGAATCGCCGCGATCCATCGCATCGCCCCCGAGGCCGACATCCCCGCCCTACTCAACGATCGCGGCAAACACATGCTCGCCGAAACAGCCAACTACTGCTTGACCGATTTCATGATCAAGTACCCCTTCGCGAATATCAACGACTACACCGCGGTACCGAATATCTTCCACAGCCCCAGGGTTCAGGCAGTAACGCAAGACCTCGGCCAGCAACCGTCCATGCCGCCGCGGACGCCGACCTACTACTGGCAGTCGGCCCTCGACGACATCCTGCCGATCGAGTCCACCGACCGCCTCGTGCATTCCTGGTGCCAGGCAGGCGGCCAGGTGACCTACGCCCGTTTGACCATCCCGGGTCATGGGCTACCGGACCTGGCCCACCTCCCCCCGGCATTCGACTTCCTCGGCGACCGATTCGCCGACGCGACGCCGCCACCGTGCGGCTGAGTCACACCGACGACGAATTCGGCCCGGGCAGTGGGAGCAGAAAGCGATAACCGAGACGTCGGCACCGTTCGACCAGCCAGACTTTCCGACTCGGGCGATCGGACCGACTCTGGGACAGCCTTACAAATCCAGTCTCAGCGTGCAGCGATCGCGACTGCGCGAGACGCAGATCATCATCGTCTCGTTGCGCTCTTGTTCGGCCACGGAGAGTATCGCGTCGCGGTGGTCGGCCTGCCCGGCCAGGATCTTTGTTTCGCAGGTGCCGCAGATGCCCTCTTCGCACGAGTAGAACACGTCGATGCCGGCGGCTTGTGCGACCTGCAGGATCGATTGATCGGGCGGGATTCGCAGGGTCTGGTTGCTGGCGGCGCAGATGACGTCGAAGGCGGTGCCGTCGGCGTCACCTGCCTGTCCGGCAAGGGGGGTGAAGCGTTCGAGGTGGACGGTGCCCACGCCCAGCCGAGCGTGGTGCTCTGCGATGGCGTCAAGCATGGCTTCTGGTCCGCAGCAATAGATTTGGGTGTTGCGCTGTGCTGTGCCGAGCAGTTGGGGGATGTCGAGAAGGCCCAGCTCGTCTTGCGGATATAGCTGTACGTTCGATCCGTGCTGCTGGGTGAGCTGGTCGGCGAACGCCATGGATGAGCGGTTGCGGCCACCGTAGTGCAGTTGCCAGTTCGCGCCCGCGCGGTGCGCGGCAGCGATCATCGGCAGCAGCGGAGTGATCCCGATGCCACCCGCGATGAACAGGTAGTCCTGCGCTTCGACGAGGGCGAAGTGGTTGCTGGGTCCGTGGGCGGTGACTCGTGTGCCCGGCACGAGCGCCTCGTGGACGTACTGTGATCCGCCGCGTCCGTCGGGTTGGCGCAGTACGCCGATCTTCCAGGTCGTCGTATCGCCGGGGTCGCCGCACAAGGAATACTGGCGGACCAGGCCATTGGACAGCGACAGGCTGATATGCGCCCCGGGTTCCCACGCCGGAAGCCGGCCGGTCGGGTCGGTCAGGGACAAGACGACCACCTCGTCCGCCACGATGTCGCGGGCGGAGACGACGAGGTCGATCTGGGTGCCTTGTGTCATGAGGTCGCTTCCTGATCCTCTCGGTCAGTCGAAGGTGCGGACGAAGCCGTACTCGATCGCGCTGCCCGCGTCTGCTTGTGCCGCAACAGTTTGTCGCCCGCGAAGCTGACGTTGATCGAACCGTCCTTGCGCAAGGCGACGGCGACCGCCTTGACGAGCAGGTCGTTCACACTGACCTTGCCGAGGTCCAGCGTCGCGTTGATCTGTGCCCGGAAGGCGAACAAATCGGTTACGTCGATCGCGCTGGTGACATAGAAGTGGGGTGCCTGCTGCATGCTCTCGGTGAGTCGAGTTGCCGAGAGGCGCTGGATGTTCGTCAGCGCGACTTCCTCGTATTCTCCGGATGACGAGACCTGGCGCACAGCAGGCACACTCGTGTCACGTGACGGCGTCGCGATGTCGGCGGATACAGCAGGCTCGGCGCTGTGAGCCGCCTCCACATCGCGTTTGGTGATCCGTCCATCGGGACCGGTACCGACGACAGCGCCGATATCGACCTGCAATTCGCGTGCGATCTTGCGGGCCAGTGGCGAGGACTTGACCACCCCGGTCCGGCGCAAGCCGGTGCGCGAACCGGGCAGTGGCGCAGCGGCCGGGGCAGTCGCGACGACGACTGCCGACGCGACAACCGTGGGCGTCGGCGCAGCACTCGTCGAATCCGCCGGTGCCGCAACCGATCCGGTGCCATCACCAACCGTCGCGATCGGTTCACCGATCGCGACGCGAACCCCCGGCTCGGCGAGGATCGACTCGAGGATCCCGTCCTCGTACGCTTCGAGCTCCATCAGTGCTTTGTCGGTCTCGATTTCGGCGACGATCTCGCCGCGGGTGATCTGGTCACCGACCTTCTTGAGCCAGACGGAGACGACGCCGTCTTCCATGGTGTCGGAGAGCCGGGGCATGACGATGTCAGGCATTGCTGATTTCCTTACCGACGGCGGCGAGAGTTTCCTTCACCGCGGTGTAGAGCGATTCCGCCGACGGCAACGCCAGCTTCTCCAGCGGCTTGGCATACGGCAGCGGAACCTCCGCCATCGCGACGCGGCGAACGGGGGCGTCGAGATAGTCGAAGGCGCCATCGGAGATCGATGCCGCGATTTCCGCCCCGATGCCGTAGGTGAGCCAGTCGTCCTCGCCGATGACCGCGCACCCGGTCTTGCGGACGGAGGCCACGATGGTGTCGCGATCCAAGGGGCGCAGGCTACGCAAGTCGATCACCTCGACCGAAACACCTTCGCCTGCAAAGCGTTCAGCCACCTCGCTGGCGACAGTGGCCATGCGGGAGTAGCCGATCAGCGTGATGTCGGTACCCGCGCGGGTGACCGCGGCTTTGCCGATCTGGATGGGCGGAAGATCCTTGGGCACTTCACCTTTGGTGTTGTAGAGCGAGAGATTCTCCAAGAACAACACCGGGTCGTCGTCCTCGATCGCCGCCCTGAGCAAGGCCCGCGCATCGGCGGGAGTGCTCGGTGCCACGACCTTCAGACCGGGCACGAAGGCGTAGTACAACTCGATGTTCTGCGAATGCGTCGCCCCGAGTTGCTGGCCGCCGCCACCGGGAGTCCGGATCACCATGGGCACGCTGGTCTGGCCGCCGAACATGCCGTAGATCTTCGCGGCGTGGTTGACGATCTGGTCCAGTGCCAGCAGCGAGAAGTTGATCGTCATGATCTCCACGACCGGGCGCAATCCGAGCATCGCAGCACCGATCGCCGCGCCGACGAAACCCTCCTCGGCGATGGGGGTGTCGCGCACCCGCTTCTCGCCGAACTCCTCGAGCAGCCCGGCGGTAATCTTGTAGGAGCCTTCGAAGACGCCGATCTCCTCACCGATCAGAAAGACATTGTCGTCGCGTCGCATCTCTTCACGCAGGGTTTCGCGCAGCGCTTCGCGGTAGGTCATGACAGGCACAGTGGGAGTCCTCAGTGGGTGAAGAGCGGATCGGCGGGCAGACGGCGGGAATCGCCCGGCACGGGGGTGGCGTAGGTGTAGTCGAACAGGCTCGACGGCTCCGGATGTGGGCTCGCGTCGGCGAACGCCACAGCGGCGGCGACGCCGTCGGCCACCTCGCGGTCGAGCTCGGCCAGCGCCTGGTCGGTCAGCACCCCGGCGGCGAGCAAACGCTGCTGCCACAGCACGATCGGATCGTGCTCGCGGACCGTGGCCACTGTTTCGGTGCTGCGGTACTTGGCCGGATCGACCACCGAGTGGCCCTTGAGCCGGTAGCTCACCGCTTCCAGCAGTGCGGGTTCGCCGTCGCGGCGGGCGCCTTCGATGAGCTCGCTCGCCAGGTCGCGCACGGCCAGCACGTCGGTGCCGTCCACCCGTTCGCCGCGCATGCGATAGGCGGCGGCGCGTTTCCACAGATCCGGTTCGGCCGAGGATTTCTCGACCGTCGTGCCCATGCCGGTCTGGTTGTTGATCACCAGGAACACCACCGGCAGCCGCCACAGTGCCGCGATGTTGAGCGACTCGTGGAAGGCGCCGATATTGGTGGTGCCCTCCCCCATCTGGCACACCACGACGTCGTCGCCGTCGGTGTAGTCGATGGCCAGCGCGGCGCCGATGGCGAGCGGAACCTGCCCACCCACGATGGCGTAACCGCCCAGCAGACGGGTCGCGGTGTCGTACATGTGCATCGAGCCGCCCCACCCCTTCGAGGTGCCGGTGGAGCGGCCGTAGAGCTCGGCCATCACTCGACCCGGTTCGATACCCTTTGCCAGTGCGTATCCGTGTTCGCGATAGTTGGTGAACAGGTAGTCGGTGGGGCGCATCGCGGCGCCGAGGCCGACGACCGTGGCTTCCTCGCCGAGGTTGAGATGGCAGTAGCCGCCGATCTTGGCCTGCTGGTAGCTCTGGGCGGTGCGCTCTTCGAAGCGCCGGATGAACAGCATGTCGCGGTAGAGATCGCGCAGGCTGTCCGGATCCTCCACCGCGACAGCGGATTCGATGGAGGTTTCCGCTGTCGGTACGGGCGCGGACTTCGCCGGCTTGCGGGTGGACTTGCTTCGCGCGGTGGTCGTGGTCATGGTCGGGCTCCTCAACGCTTGCGTGGCGCGATGTGTACCGGCAGTCCGAGGCCGGCCATGGCCGCCTCCATACCGATTTCGCCGAGAGTGGGGTGGGCGTGGATGGTGTCGGCCAACTCGTCGAGCGTGGCCTCCAGCGAGATCGCCAGCGCGCCCTCGGCGATCAGATCACTCGCGGACGGGCCGATGATGTGCACGCCGAGAATTTCCTGATGTGCTTGCCCCGCCACAATTTTGATGAACCCCTCGGTATCGCCGAAGGTCTTGGCCCTGCCGAGTGCCGCGAACGGGAACTTCGTGGTGATCACCTCGTGCCCGGCAGCGCGGGCGGCTGCTTCGGTGAGCCCGACGCTCGCGATCTCCGGGTGGGTGAACGTCGCGGCGGGGATGACCGTGTAGTCGATGTGGGTGTCGTGGCCGGCGATCACCTCGGCCGCGGTGACGCCCTGGTGGGAGGCGACGTGGGCGAGCAGGGCCCGGCCGGTCACGTCGCCGATGGCGTACACGTGGTCGACACTGGTCCGCAGTCGATCGTCTACCTCGATGAAACCGCCTGCGTCCGTGGCGATTCCGGCCACATCTAGGCCGAGTTCAGCGGTGTTGGGCCCTCGCCCGACACCGACGAGTACGACATCGGCGTCGAGTTCCTGTGCCGCCGGGCCGCCGACCGACACCCGCAGCGCGTCACCCTCGGCGATCGCGGTGACCTTGGCACCGGTCAGGACGGTGATGCCACGCTTGCGGAACGATCGGCCGAGTGCGTCACCGATCTCGTTGTCCTCCAACGGAACCAGGCGGTCCTGCATCTCCACGACCGTGACCTGGCTGCCGAACGTCGCGAACAGGCTGGCCCATTCCGCGCCGACCGCGCTGCCGCCGATGACCACCAGCCGTCGCGGTACCTCGGTCAACCCGAACGCGCCGTCGGAGGTGACGACGCCGGGCAGTTCCGCGCCCGGGATCGGCAGCCGCGCGGGCACCGAACCGGTCGCGACGATCACATCGCGCGCGCTCACCCGGCGAATCGCCGTTCCCGCGGCCGCGGCGTAGCGGGGGCCGCCGTCGAAGATCGGTGAGGCGCCGACCTCGTGGACCTCGACGACGCTCGGCTCGACGAACCGGGCGTGACCCTCGATCAGGGTGACGCCGTTGGCCTTCAGCAGGCCCGCGACACCGTCGGTCAGCTCTGTGACAATGCTGTCTTTGCGTTGGCGCACCATGGCGAAGTCGTAGCGCACATTGTCGGCGTGAATTCCGAATTCCGCTGCGTTGGTGACAGTCTCGAATACCTCGGCCGAACGGAGCATCGCCTTGGTGGGGATACAACCCCAGTTCAGGCATACACCGCCGGGCCGCTCCTTTTCCACCATGCAGACCTGCAGACCGTGTTGCGCGGCGCGGATGGCCGCGACATATCCGCCCGGTCCACCACCGATCACCAATAGATCGAATTCCAGCACTCGTGGTGCTCCTCAGCTCGAACGATCAACCCCTCCACGGTCGTGGCTCGGGTCGTCTGTCGAGTCTGGCTGTCCACAAATGCACAAACAACCAACCGGCAGCCCAGAGTTCGGGCCTCGAAAATGAGCTCAGCGCCCAATCTCGCGCCGCGCGCCACCGGGTCACCCGGGCCGGTTCACGCCCATCTCGAGGGCGGCCAAAGCGAGGGACAGTTCCAGATGGGCACGCTGCCCATCCAGACGCCTGCCCAACAGGGCGGAGATGCGCTGGAGCCGGTTGATCACGGTGTTGCGGTGGCAGTGCAGGCGCGGCGCGGCGTTCGCCGCCGAGCAGTTCTCCGCCAGCCAGATCGCCAGCGTGCGCAGCAGGATCTCGTGTTCCTTCGTCGGCAATTCCAGTACCGGGCCGAGGGTGCGGGTGACCATGAGGTCGGTCAGGTCCGGCGAGCGCAGTAGCAGGGCTTCGGGGTAGCGCTCTTCCAACAACACCAGACCCGGAGCTGCCGAGGGCAAGGTCTCCAGGGCGAGCATCGCCAGCGCATGGCCGGTCCCGATCTGCGCCAAGCCCTGGACGACGGGTGACGCCGCTGCCCGACCCCGGATGCGATCACGTACCCGCTCCAGCACAGCGGTACCGTCCCGCTGCTCGAGCGAGACCAGCCCCACGATGGTCTCGACACGGTCGTGCCAGACCGACCGGATACCCAGGGCCGCCAGCGCTGCTTCGGTACCGATCTCGACGTGTGGGCGGTCGCCGCGCACCGCGACCACCAGGTACCCACCGTGCGTAGGCAGGTTCAGCTCACGTGCCGCCCGCGCGGCGAACGTCGTGTCGCGAGCACTGCCCGCCAGCAGATCCTCGATCGTGCCGTGTCGACGGCGCTCGTCGCGACGGACCTGTTCCAACTCGGTGCCGCGATAGGAGGTGACCAGCGCAGACGACATCCCGTCGATCGCCGACCAGGTGGCCGCCCCGATCTTGCGGAACTCGCCGGGCGCGAGCTCACCCGCCTTGTCCAGCAGTGCCTCCCACACGATCTGACCGCCGAGCCGGAACGTCCGCAACATGACCTCGAGTGGCACACCCTGCGCCGCGCGATTGCGGCCGATGGCAGCAGCGACATCGTCGCGATCCGGTCCGGTCACCGCGCCTGCGACAAGATCGAGCACCCTGGTCAGATAGCGGCAACACGCGTCGTACAGGTCATCCCGGCTGACCGGCGAGTAGTCCGTCCACTCCGGGATATCGGTGAAGATCGCGGCGATCAACTTCTTCGTCAGCACCGGAATCTCGGTTCGGCACGCCGCCACCAACTGCCTCGTACCTACCGAGGCCATGGAGTGTTCGGTTCTCGCCGCCATATCGCTAGAGGCTACGGGTCGAGGTCATTGTTGTGGGCTGCGCGCGGTGGCGAACCAGTCGATCAGTTGCGGGTCGTCGACTGCGGTGCGGGAAACGACATCGCTGGGATCGCTGCCCTGAAGAATCCTCTTGAGCGGGACTTCGAGCTTCTTGCCGGTCTTGGTGTGCGGGATCCCCGGCGCGACGATGATGTCGTCGGGAACATGGCGGGGGGAGAGTTTGTCGCGGATGGTCTGGTTGATCCGGCGACGCAGCGACTCGGTCAGTTCGGTGCCTGCGGTGAGGACGACGAACATCGGCATCCAGTATCCGCCGTCGGGTTGCTCGATGCCCAGGACCAGGGTGTCCTCGATTTCCGGCAGGGCGTCGACCGCGTGATAGATGTCGGCACTGCCCATCCGAATGCCGTGCCGGTTGAGGGTGGAGTCGGATCGGCCGTGCACGATCACGCTGCCGTGCTCGGTAAGAGTGATCCAGTCGCCGTGGCGCCACATGCCGGGGTAGGTGTCGAAATAGGCCTCGCGGTAGCGATCACCGCCGGGATCGTTCCAGAACATCACCGGCATGGACGGCATCGGCTGGGTGAGGACCAGTTCGCCGACCCCGCCGCGGACGGGTTGTCCCTGCTCGTCCCACGAGTCGAGTGCGACACCCAGATACGGGGCCGACAGCTCACCCGGCCATACGGGCACGGTGCGCACACCGCCGGCGAAGGCCGTCACGACGTCGGTGCCGCCGCTGATCGAGGACACGGCGACCTGTCGACCGACGTTGTCGCGAATCCACAGCGATGTCGAAGCCGGTAGCGCGGCGCCGGTGACACCTACTGTGCGCAGCGGTGTCAGGTCGTGGTCTCGACGCGGTTCGACTCCGGCCTTCGCGCACGCCAGCAGATAGGCGGGGCTGGTCCCCAGCACTGTTGTTCTGGTCCGGGCGGCCAAGTCCCACAGCGCATCTGGTAGCGGATAGCCGGGGCTGCCGTCGTAGCAGACAATGGTCGCTCCGACGAGCAGACCGGCCACCTGATAGTTCCACATCATCCAGGACGGACTGGTGAACCAGAAGAACGTATCGTCGGCACCGATATCGGATTGCAGGGCAAGCGCTTTCAGATGTTCGAGCAACACACCGCCGTGGCCGTGCACGATTCCCTTCGGGGTGCCGGTGGTGCCCGAGGAGTAGAGCACCCACAGCGGGTGGTCGAAAGCGACTGCGAGCGTGTCGATCCCGGCGGCGCCGGTTTCGTATTCGGCGACGTCGTCCCAGCTCAGCGACTCCGCAACGATGGACCCCGCGTGGGTTACGCAGATCGTCGCGCGCAAGCTGGGAATTCCGTCGCGCAGCGTGGCGATGTCGCCGCGTTTGTCGTGGATCTTGCCGCCGTAGCGGTATCCATCGCAGGTGATCAGCACCAGCGGCTCGAGTTGACCGAGTCGGTCCAGTGCCGCGTGCGCCGAGTAGTCCTGTCCGCATGCGCTCCAGGTCGCGCCGAGACTCGCGGTAGCCAGGAACGCGATCACCGCTTCGGGGATGTTCGGCAGGTACCCGACCACCCGATCACCGGGTCCGACACCGATCGACCGTAATGATCGGGCCAGTGTGGCGGTGCGGGTGAGCAGTTCGTCCCAGCTGATCTCACGAAGGGAGCCGTCTTCGGCGGGCACCAGGATCGCGGCCCGGTCCGTGCGAGCGTGGCGCACCACCTGGTCGACATAATTGAGCCTGGTTCCGGGGAACCAGCGTGCGTCGGGCATGGGGTGCTCGGTCAGCACAGCCCCTGACACTTCCCCGAGCTCGAACCAGTCCCACACGGTGCGCCAGAATTCGGGCACGTCGTCTATCGACCAGCGCCACAACGCCGCGTAATCGGCGAAGGCGATTCCGGTACGGCTCGTGGCGAAGTCGGTGAACGCGGTGAGCTGGGTCTGCGCGATGTCCTCCGGCGTGGGGATCCACTGCGGCACTGGGTGGCCGGCGGTCATCGTGGGCTCGCGCCGGTCTCGGAGGCACGTTCGGCGCTGCGGAGCAGATAGTCGTAGCCGGACTGGATTTGTGTGGGGTTCCAGACCTGGTCGCGCTTGAATTGGGTCTCGGACTCGCTGGACCAGGTCTTCGGCCCGCCCGCTGACAGGGTCATGAGCTGGGTGCGGCACGCCCGTTCGAGCAGGACGGAATACATGACGGCGGTTGCCGCGTCGGGGCCGACGGTGACCGCGCCGTGGTTCGGGATGAGGACCGCATGAGCGTCACCGAGGGCAGTGGCCAACGCGGTGCCAAGGGCGGGAGTGTCGATCAGGGCACCGGTGTCGGTGAAACGCGGCAGCCGCGAGTAGGCGAACAGCACCCCGTCGTGGGAGATCGGACGGATTTCGCAGTTCAGTGAGGCGAAAGCCGACAGTGCCGGTGCGTGGGTGTGTACGACGCTGCCGACGTCGGGTCGGGCCGCCATGATCGCGGTGTGGATGGGGTATTCGAGGTGGCGTCTGCCTGTTCCGTCGAGAACGGTGCCCTCGGGTGAGACGAGGACGACCTTTTCTTCGTCGATTTCCTCGAATCCCCACCCGGAGGCTTTCATCCACACACCGCGACCGTCGGGGTCACGCATCGACGCGTGCCCCCAGACCATGTCGCCGAGACCGGCAACGGCGAGAACACGACTCGCCTGCACGACGTGTGTTCGAGGGTGGGTCACGAAATCTCCTGACGGTTTCTACAGGGCGCGGGGTGCCGCGGGCTCGAGGACGACGACCTCGGTATCGACCGGGGCCAGCGTTGCCAGCAGGTGGTGGTGCATGTTCTGGTGGGCGAGAGCCAGTCCCGCTTGGTGGATGGGAACGGCTACCCGCGGCGCGACCGCCCGGAGGAAGTCGATACTTTCTTGCAGTTTCATCCACGGGCCACCGGCGGGCACGAACAACGTGTCCACCGCCGCGGGCGGCAGATCGAACGCATCGCCGGGATGGAAGACCGAACCCGCGATGAGATAGCCGTTGTTGCGTGAAGTCGGTAGGTCCGGGTGGATGCAGGCGTGCTCGCCACCGGTCACCTGGAGTTCGACACCGCCGACAGTCAAGGTCTGTCCGGGTTCGGCGACCACGCGAACAGCCGCGTAGCCGTCGAGCGCCTCGGCAGCGTCCGCGCCGACAACGACGCGCGCCTGCGGATTTCGATCCAGCAGGGCTGTGGTCCGCGCGATGTCGAAGTGGTCGGGGTGCGCGTGGGTGATCAGGACCAGGTCCAGATCGCGCAGTTCTTCGAATCCGTTCGAATAGGTGCCGGGGTCGATGAGGACGCGGCGCTCGCCGATCTCGATCAGGACGCAGGCGTGGCCGTAGTGGGTGATGTTCACAGGAGCTCCAAGCTGGCTGGTCATGGATTGACGACGGTCATCCACATCGAGTGATTGCGGCGTTGCATCGCCTCGATCGCGGTGAGTGTTTCCGACAGGGCGAATCGGTCGGTGATCAACTCGTCAGCGGCCAGGCGCCCGGCGGCGAGCAGTGACAGCACCTGCTGTGCGTCGTTGCGGGTGCAGGCACGGGTGCCGACGAATTTCCAGCAGTTGATCATCATCGCGGCTGGGCTCAACGGCAGCGGGGCGGGATTGGCGCCCATATGCACCAGACTGGCGCCGGTGGCCATGGCGAGCATGGCCTGTCCGGTCGCGGGTCCGGCGGGAATGTAGTCGATGACCGCGTCGGCTCCGCGGGGTGCGAGTTCGCGTAGCCGACGGGTCAGTTGGCCGGTCTCGGCCCAATCCGCGTCGAGTTCCTCCAGCGCGACCGTTTCGGTCGGCACGTCGCCGGCGAGCCCGCGCACCTCGCTGACCCGTTGCGCGCTGCGACCGACGAGGATCAGTCGCGAAATGCCCAGGTGCTCGGCAAGTTTGATCGTGGCGGTGCCCATGGTTCCGGTCGCCGCCGTGACTACCACAGTGGCGCCCATCGGCAGGTCAGCGCATTTCAGGGCCCGCAGCGCGTTGGCCAGGTCATGGACCTTGGCACCCACATCGAAGCTCACGTTGTCGGGCAGCGGGTCGACGAGCCAGTGTGGAACCCGCACGAACTCCGCGAGGCCCCCGTTGTGGTACTCGTCGTAGAGCGGCATCGGCACGTCGGCGAACGCGGCATGGCCGATCATGGCCTGCTGCGCGCACATCATGTCGCGATCGGTGCGGCAGTACACGCAGTGTCGACAGTTGAGATTGGGGTGTACCCGTACTCGGTCGCCCACCGCGACCGCGGTGACAGCGGATCCCACCGCGGCGACAGTGCCTGCGGCCTCGTGCCCCAAGGTGGTCGGCAGATGTTTGAACGCCCCCCGCGCCAGCAAGTGCATCATTCCGGGTGCGAGTCCGGCTGCGGCGACAGCGACAACGACGTCGGAGGGTCCCGCTTGCGGGACGGGAATCCGTTCGAGGGCGAGTCCGCGATCACCAGCGAGAGCGCGGGCAGCGAGCATAGAGGTCATCGGTGGTCCTTCACACTGGCCGTTGGTCGGCGCTGACGAGTTGTGCGGTTCGGTCGGTCGGGGCGATCTGAGGCAGTTCGGTACTCGACAGCAGGCAGATGTACTCCCCCGTCCCGGCGCTGACCGTGGTGTAGGCGATTCCGAGCGGAATTCTCACGAAATCGCCTGGTCCCAGCTCGACCGTCCCACGTTGCGAAACGAGGGTCCTGGTACCGCTGATCTGGTACTGGATCTCGTCGGCGTCCAGATTGCGCCGGTACCGACGCGTCTCGCTCTGGGGCGCGAAGGCAACGACCCCGAGCCTGAACCGATCGTTTCCGTAGAGCCAGTCCACCCCCGAGCCGGAGCCCCGAAGCACCTGCATGCGGTCCGTTTCCTCGTGCACCCGATCGAGCAGGAGTTGCTCGTCGATCGGAAACACGGTGACATCATGGCCGCGCGCGCCCATGCACTGTGTGATCGCCTCGTTCCACGCGCTCGGCGACCAGCCCGGAAATGGTGGAAACACCGGTTGCGACTGCCGGATCCCGGCTTCGAGCTCCCGGACCGGGGCCGGAATGTAGAACAGCAGATGACTTTCACTGCGCCCATAGTTGTCGTGGGCCACACCGCGCGGAATCCGCGAGAATTCCCCCGGCCGGTGTTCGATGACGCCCTGTTCGGTCATCAGGGTTCGCTCGCCGGCGACCTGGAAGGAGATCTCGTCGACATCGCAGTTGCGGTGATAGAAGGGCTGACGGTTGTTCATCGTCTGCCACTCGACGCGCAGTTGATCGCTTTCGTAGACCGCGCGCGGCGGCGCGAACGGTTGCGCTAGATACGCCTGGGGGAAGTGCACCACAGCCAGCGGCGGATGCTCGCTCCACAGCTTGAGCGCGACCTTGGCCGGATGCGGCGGCGCGAGCAGGAGCTGTTCGTCGCGCCGAACGCTACGCAAAGGTTGTTCTGCGCCCATGATCATGATGTCTTCGATGACATGCATGAGGACTCCTCGGTTCGGGGGCTTCGGGTGCGGTCAGCTCGTCGGCAGCGCGTCGTAGTAGCGCGCCGCGCCGGGATGCAGGGGAATAGGTGTACGTCCCATGACTACCGGGTCGAGCGGATAGGTGATGGGACTGCGCTCGGGTGTCAGATGCGCGTACTGCCGCTCGATCACCTCGCGGGTCTCACCCAGGATCCAGGCGATCGCGTAGGCGATGTCGTCGGGCAAATCCGTCGAGGTGACCATCAGGAAATCCGAGAAGTCGAGGGTATGGAAGGACGGCGCCCCGGGGAACCAGCCTTCCGAGACCACCGCCGACGGCCAGCCCAGGTCGTTGTTCAGCGAGGCGAGCACCTCTGGTTCTACTTCGAGAAAATGGTAGTCGCCGCCGAACTTCTGCCACGGCCCCACCATGACGGCTTCCTGCACGATCGCATTCGCCCGACCTGCCAGCACATGATCGAAAGCGGGAAACGGCTGTTCGGCATAGAGGAAGCTGCCGCCCCAACCGAGGATGTCGACCTTGGATCGTTCGAGTAGCGCGTGTGCGGCTATGCCGACGTGATTGATGCCGTCATCGGGTGCGGTCGCCACCGTCAACTGCGGTGCGGCGGCACGCAACTGTTCGAAGGTGGTGATCCCGAGTGAGCGGTGTACGCCGAAGACCAGCCGGTCGCGTTGGGGCACCGTGCCCAGCGCCCGCAATTGCGGATGCGCCTCACCCTCGTACACCCCGCGCCCGTCCAACGCCGCGCTGACGAAGGCTGCCGGCGTCACCATCGCGACATCGACTTCTCCCCGTGCCACCGCATGGACACCGTCGACAAAGCCGCGTCCGTTCCAGATGGCGAATCGCGTTCCCGGTCCGCTGCGGGCGGTGAGTTCCTGGCCTACCCACCCGCAGACCCGGTGCAGATTGGCCGCACCCCAGTCACCTTGCATGCGCAGGGTGTGGGTGCGCGCGATCGAGGGCTGCGGGGGTCGGGCCGTGTTCATCGGTTCTGCTCCTCGTTCGAGTCGGCTGCGGCGTCGCGGACAACGTTGTGCACGGCGCCGACACCGTCGATCTCCACGCTGATCCGGTCGCCGTCGCGCAGGAACACCTGGGGGTCGCGTCGATAGCCGACACCGCCAGGCGTGCCGGTGAGGATCACGTCACCGGGATCGAGCCTGGTGAAGGTGGAGATCGTCGCGATCAGCCGAGGAATCGAGAAGATCAATTTCGACAGATCCGATTCCTGCACCGTCTCGCCGTTGAGGATCGTTCGGATCCCCGCGGTCGAGATATCGGCTTCCTCGGGTATGACCAGGTAAGGGCCGAGCGGCGTGCTCGCGTCCCAGGCCTTTCCCTGAACCCACTGGTGGGTTTTGTACTGGTAATCGCGCATGGTGATGTCGTTGGCCACTGTATAGCCGAGCACATGATCGAGCGCCCGGCTCTCCGGAATCCGACGTCCTGACCGGCCGATGACGACGGCGAGCTCGCCTTCGTAGTCCACCTGCGTCGCTTCCGGGGGAAGCACGATGTCGTCGTAGGCGCCGAGCAGACTGTCGGCGTATTTCGGAAACAGGACCGGATAGGTCGGCAGTTCGCGGTGGGTCTCGGTGACATGCGCGTGGTAGTTCAGCCCGACGCAGAACACTTTGGCCGGTCTGGGGACCACGGGCAGCAGCCGTACCTCGTGCAGTGGAACTTTCGCTTCGGTGACGCGAGCCGCAGCGCGAAGGTCATCGACGGTGGTGGTAGCACCGAGTTCGGTGAACCCTGCCAACGGCACCACGGCGGTGCCGTTGATTTCGCCGACGCGCACGATGCCGTCGTGGACGTAGGTGGTGTAGGCCATGGGTCAGTTCCCTTCGCTGGTCTTACGCCAGGAGGCGAGCTGGCCGCCCCACAGATTCACGGTGTTGGGGATCGGGCGCCATCGCCGCGGCACATAGGTCACGCGGTCGTCGTGGAACTTCTCCATCTCCGCGGAGAGTTCGATGTGGTTTCCCGCCGGGTCGTCGAAGAAGACGAACAGGTTGTTTCCTGGGCCGTGGCGTCCGGGGCCCCAGGTCACCTCGACGTTCTCGTCGGTGAGCCGGTCACACCAGGACTTGAAGTCCGCCCACTCGGCCAGGTCGTAGGAGTAGTGGTCGATATCGCCGCCGCGCCCGACATCGACCACCGCGAGGGTGTGGTGATCGCGGTCGGAGCGCAGCCAGGCGAAGCGCCCGTCCTCGAGCTGATCGGAGATGCGGAACCCGACGGTGTCGACGAAGAACGCGACCATGGACTGCACGCTGTCGGTGCCGAGGGTGATGTGCTGATACTTGATCGGGCGCCGGCCGGTGTCCGCGGCGTTCTCGCCCTGTCGCTGCACCGCCCCGTGGAAGTGCACCTCGGTGCCGTGCGGATCGGTGGTCGTGATGGCACGACAGTCGCCGACCGCGGAATCGACATACGATACGTCGAGCACACCGACAGTGCGCCCGGCGGCCAGGAGTCGTTCAGCGATGCCATCGACCCCGCCGTCGTCGCGGACTTCGAATCCGTAGTGGCGCAGACCTTTCGCGCCTTCGGTCAGATCGAGCACATGATGGCCGGTGCCCCAGCCGAGGCGAAGACCACCGCCGGGTAGCTCCTCGTGCACGACCAGACCGAGGACTCGGCCGTAGAACTGTGCCGCGGCGGCGACGTCGGGGACGGAGAAGCCGATGTGCGACACCGCTGTTCGGGTCAGTGTCCCGGCGGCATCTCGCTCCTGCAGGACGATCCGTTGCGGTTTATCCATGGCTGACTGCTCCTTCTCGAGACGTGTTGTGGACGACCGCGCCGGGTGTCCAGGAAAGGACCCGGTCGACGACGTCTTCGGTGTGATCGGGCGTCCATGCGGCAGCGACGAAATGATCTGGCCGAACCAGCACGAATCGTCCTGCGTAGGCGGTGAATTCGCTGTTCAGCGCATGGTCGACATCGATGAGGGCGCGACGGCCCCGCCCGGGCATGTGGTCTCGCAGCGTCAGCTGGGCCGATGTCGCGTCGAGAGCGGTGAGGATCGAGGCGACACCCTGCCAATGCTCGTCGCCGACATCGATGCCGATCAGCGACCACCCGGTGCCGAGTGCATCGTCGAATCGGCACACCGAGTGGGTGGCGGTATCGAATACGAGCGGTTGACCGAGCGGAACACCGACCTGTGCGGGCAGATCACCGGAAACGACGAGCCCGTCGGTGTAGTGCTGGGGTGGGCGGTAACGCATCTGTTCCAGATACGCGCGTCCGTCCCCGGTGGCCAACGCGGCGGCGACCAGGCGATCGCGACGCGCCGCCATGCTCGGCGAGGTAGTCATGACGACCCGGCCCAGTCGTTCCGACATCCGGACCGTGGCCAGCGCGTGCGGGAACCGCTCCCGCTGATAGCTGGCGAGCACGTCGGCATCGAGAATTCCGGCCAGGACATCAGCGATCTTCCAGCACAGATTGGCTGCGTCACGGATGCCCGAATTCAGGCCCTGCCCGGCGAACGGCGGCATCATATGGGCGGCGTCACCGAGCAGGAAGCTGCGCCCGATCATCCATCGGTCGGCGACCACAGCATTGAATCGGTAGTTGACCGCACGTTCGACCTGGTGCGGTTCCAGGACGCGATAGCGCGAGACGAGCTTGCGGATCAGCTCGAAGTCGGGCGGTTGCTTCGGGTCACCCTCACCGTCGAACAGGCGGAACTCGTAGCGGCAGCGACCGTGCAGGCCGGGCACGATCACGTGCGGGCGGTCCGGGTCGCCGTGATGCATCGCGAAGCGCTCGGTGTGCGGATCCTCGACGGTGTCGGCGACCAACCACACCTGGTCGTGGCTGCGACCGGTCATGTCGATGTCCTGCAGCAGCCGGGTTGCCGAGCGTCCACCATCGCAACCAAGGACATACCGGGCCGTGACGGTCGAGGCACCCGACGCGGTCTCGACGTGCACCCGCACATGGTCGGGATGCTGGTCGAAACCGCTGACCCGATTCCCGAAACGCACGGCGACATTCGGCGCCCGCGTCACAGCATCGGCGAGCACCCGCTCGAGGTCCGGCTGCGCGAAGGGGTTCTTGAAGGGAAAGCCCAGCCGGAAGGGTTGCGGACCTTTGGCGTGGAACAGCGGCGAACCCGCGCGGTCGTAGTAGCGGGTTCCGGTGCCGGGCACGAGAACCGGCATGATCTGATCGACGATGCCTGCCTGCTGGAATACCCGCAGGGCTTCATCATCGATGCTGATCGCCTTCGGCTCGTCGCTGGTAGAGGTGTTCTGCTCCAGGACGACGACCTCGATACCGCGAGCCGCGAGCAAGGCAGCTGCGGTCAAGCCCACCGGGCCGGCTCCGCAAACTACGACCTCGGTATCGCAGTGCGGCGCGAGCGGCGTCATCGGGTGACCCTCATCGGCGGTGATGTCATGCCCGTCACAGTAGGAGCGATGTCCCGCTTTTCGTAAGCAATGTCCTGATTTACAGGACTAGCTCGGGGTTCTACTGTGTGTTCATGACCGGACGAACCCGCGCCCCTGGCGCCTATCGCGAGCGCAATTCCACCGCCGACCGCGCGCTGGACATCTTGTTGCTGTTCACCGCCGACAAGCCGGTGTGGACCGGCGCCGAGATCGGCGCGCAACTGGGCGTGGCCCGATCGACCGGGTACCGCTACATCCAGAGCCTGGTCTCTACCGGATTCATCGAGGAAGCGACCAACGGTTTCCGCCTCGGTCCCCGCATCTTCGAACTCTCGCGCCTGGCCCGCGCCGGACTCGGGCTCACCGATGTCGCGATGCCGCCGATGCGAGCGCTGGCGGCCACGGTCAACGAGACAGTGCTGCTGACACGACGCTCCGGCCGTTCGGTTGTCTGCCTCGACCTGGTCGAACCGCAACACACGGTGCGACTTTCCTACGAACGCGGTCACGTGCTGCCGATCAACGCCGGCGCCGCCGCGGAGGTCCTGTTGGCCTGGGCCGATCCCGCCGAGGTCAACTCGGTCCTCAACCAAGCACCGCTCGAGCGATTCACCGCCAAGACCCTGACCGATCCCGATGCCCTGCGCGCACGCCTGGTGCACATCCGCAAGCGCGGCACGGCGATCTCCCAGGGGGAACTCGACGACCACATCCTCGGCGTCGCCGCCCCCATCCGCGACGCGTCCGGTTCGGTGTGCGCCGCGATCAGCATCGCCGCCCTCGCCACCAGAATCCCCCGCGCGGAATTGAAGAACGTCGAGGCCGCCGTCCGGGACGCGGCCGCGGCGATTTCTCACCAACTCGAACTCCGCGACGCCTGACCTCGTCCGAGGAAACTCCCAGCTCTGCCTGGAACCTGTCTCGATAGACAGGACATTGCTTTTGCGATGTAGAACATCTCCCTACTGTGACTGTGATCCAGACCTCAGTCAGGGAGTAGGTGCAGGCAATGGGGCCGAATCGAGAGCCCACACACGACGTCGTGGTCGTGGGCGCCGGACCGGTGGGCTTGGCAGCGGCCCGAATGCTCGGCCGCTACGGCCACAACGTGCTGGTCATCGAGCGATGGAGACAACCGTATCCGCTGCCGCGGGCAGTCCATTTCGACGACGAGATCGGCCGGGTGTTCCAGTCGATGGGGCTCACCGACGCCGTGCGGGCAGTCTCGGAACCGGTGCCCGACTGCTATGAGTGGCGCAACCGCGCCGATGACGTACTCGTCAGCATCGACTGGTCCGGACTCGGCCCCAACGGATGGCCGGTCGCGAACTTCTTCTCCCAGCCACAGCTCGAGCAGGTCCTCGCCACCGCGGTCGAGACGATGGACAACGTCACTGTTCGGCGCGGCACCGAGGTCGTCAGCATCACACAGGATGATTTCGGTGCGACCGTAACCCTCCACGACGGCGGGTCGATCGCCACTCGATTCGTCCTCGGCTGCGACGGCGCCAACAGCACGGTCCGCGAACATCTCGATACCGAACTCACCGATCTCGGGTTCTACTTCGACTGGCTCATCATCGACACGGTGCCGCTCGACGATCGGGATTGGTCACCGCAGAACTGGCAACTGTGCGATCCGGCTCGGCCGACGACCATCGTGTCCGGTGGCCCCGGTCGACGACGGTGGGAATTCATGCGCCTGCCCGGCGAACCCGCCGAACAACTGGACACCCCCGAATCCGTGTGGCGATTGCTGCAACCGTGGGGCCGCACCCCGGCCAACACCGACCTCGAACGCCACTGCGTCTACACCTTCAGCGCGAGATGGGCGCAACGGTGGTCGCAGAGACGGGTCCTCATCGCCGGCGACGCCGCCCATCTCATGCCTCCGTTCGCCGGGCAGGGCATGTGCTCGGGCATCCGCGACGCGGCCAATCTGAGCTGGAAACTCGACCGGGTGCTGCGCGGAGTCTCGGAGCTGTCGCTGCTCGACACCTACACAGACGAACGCAAAACCCATCTGCAACACGCGATCTCGATGTCGGTGGAGCTGGGCAAGGTGATCTGCGTGCTCGATGAGAACCGGGCGAACGAGCGTGACGCACGGATGATCGCCGGCGGCGCGAATCCCGCCGTCGTGCTGCCGATCACCGCGCAGCCGATCCTCGGTCCCGGAGTCATCGCGGAAAAACCGGACCCAGCGGGGCTGCGTGGGACGTTGCTTCCGCAACTGGTGATCGAACACGATCGCCTGCCACGACTTCTCGATGACGCCACCGGTTCCGGGGCGGTCCTGCTGATCCATGCGGACGCTTGCGCACACGAGTTGCTCGGAGCCGAGTCGATGCGTCAGCTCTCCGCCAGCGAGACACGAGCTTTCAGTATCGGTGCCGGCGGCACTGCTGATCTGCGCGACTTCGACGGCGGGTGGACCCGATGGTTCGCCGATCACCGGATCAAAGCCGTACTGGCACGCCCCGACCACTACATCTTCGCCACGGTCTCCGATCTCGACGACATCGCGCAGATGGTGTCGCAATACCGCACGAGCCTGCGTGTCACCGCGCACGTCGGCTGACTGAACACAACATAGAGGAGAAACACCCTTCATGCGTATCGCCAACTATCGAAACCGGGCGGCACTCATCGTCGGCACCGAAGGCCACGAGCAAGCCGTCGACATCGCCACCGCGTCCGAGGGCCGCTTCGGCCCTGACCTTCCCGCCGTCTACGCGCAGTGGGACACTTTCACCGAGTGGGTACGCGGCTGCGGCGAACTCGCCTTCGATGCGGTCGGAGTCCAGCGCGAATATCTCGGCGCCCCCTCCCCCAGTCCACGTCAGGTTTTCGCCGTCGGCCTCAACTATCGGGCGCACGCAGCAGAATCCGGGTTCGAGGCACCGACCGATCTGCCTCCGGTGTTCACCAAGTACGCCTCGAGCTTCACCGGCCCCGACTCCACCGTCACGCTGCCCACCGGCGGAAATGTCGACTGGGAGATCGAACTCGTCGTCGTCATCGGCCGGTCGGCCCACCAGATCGACGCGGCAGCGGCGTGGAAGCACGTCGCGGGCCTCACCGCCGGACAGGACATCTCCGAGCGCGTTTCCCAGTTGCGCGGCCCCGCACCACAATTCGGGCTCGGCAAGTCGTTCCCCGGATTCTCCCCGCAGGGCCCGTGGCTGGTGACACCCGACGAGTTCGACAACCCCGACGATCTCGAACTGCAGTGTTCCCTCGACGGTGAGGAACTGCAGAAGGGCCGTACCCGCGACCTGATCTTCAGCGTCTCCGATCTCGTCGCGACCCTGTCGCGCACCGTGACCTTGTTCCCCGGCGATGTCATCTTCACCGGCACCCCGGCCGGAGTCGGCGTCGGCCGCGATCCCCAGCGCTTCATCCAGCCCGGCCAACGGCTCGACAGCCGCATCGAAGGCATCGGCGAACTGCACCAGCTCTTCCAGAACACCGCGTCGGAGTAGGAGCACCCATGCCACTGCACGGTCTCGCCGCAGCGAGCATCGGCGTTCCCAATGTCGCCGAAACCATCTCCTACTACACCGAATTCGGCCTGGAACACCTCGGCGACGGTCGATTCGCCACCCGCAACGGCGGTGAACAACTCCGTCTCTCCCACGCGCCGACCAGGCGGCTACTCGAACTGACCGTCGCCGCGGACGATCCCGACGACATCGCCGTCACCGCACGGCGCTTGACCGCGCACGGAGTGCCGAATCAGGCAACCGCCGAATCGGTGCGTGCCATCGAACCCGTCACCGGGACCCCGGTCATCGTTTCCGTGCGCCCCCGCATCCGCATCGAGCCCGCGGTAGCCAGGACTGCGTACAACGGGCCGGATCGCATCGATCGTTGGGGCAGAGCACCTTTCCTCGAGCGCAGCGACCCGGTTCGACCGCGCAAGCTCGGACATGTAGTCATCGGCAGCACGGATCTGCACACCACCCGCAGCTTCTTCACCGAAGGACTCGGGTTCAAGATCAGTGACTACATGGGCGACAAGGCGGCGTTCTTGCGCTGCTCGGTCGAGCACCACAACGTGCTGGTCATGGCCGCGCCGGTCAACTTCATGCACCACACCAGCTGGCAGGTCGACGACATCGACGAGGTCGGCCGCGGCGCGCACCGCATGCTCGAAGACCATCCGGAACGCCACACCTGGGGACTCGGACGCCATTTCGCCGGCGCGAACTTCTTCTGGTACCTGCGTGATCCGGCCGGAAACTTCTCCGAGTACTACTCCGACATGGACACCATCGGCGAAGACGAGCTGTGGTCGCCCCAGGTCCTCGAAGGATTGCAGGGCCTCTACGCCTGGGGCCCACCGCCACCGGCATCGTTTCTCGAACCCGATGACCTGGCCGCACTCATGACCGGCGCGCACTCGACCGGCGCCTGAACCTCGCGCCCCCACCACCTCCGATCCCCTTGCGGCGCAACGATGCACCGCAATCGCCCGACCCCGAAGGACCCCCATGAGGAAGACCATCGCCGCCTCCACCCTCGCGGCCACCGCGTTGCTGACCGTGATCGCACCATCGGCGCACGCCACGCCCGAGGACAACGGTGTCGGATTCACCGCCCGCACCGATGAGCACTCCACCACGATCAGCACCGATGCCGGTTCCATGGCGGTCGACAACGGCGTCTTCACCGTTCGCGCCACCAACGGCACCGTCGTGGCAGGTACCGAACTGTCCTTCCGCGTCGACGATTTCGTCTTCCCGATCGCCGCGCAGGTTCACGATCGAACCGCCACCCTGACGCCCCAGTTCGATCGCGCTCACGCCGTGTACAAGCCGGTCGCCCTCCCCTACGAGGACCAAGCACCGTGGCGCACCCAGTACGAACGCGAACAAGCCGCATGGTCGCGGCTCACCAGCACGATCGCCCTCGGCGCCAGCGTCGGCACGGTCGTCGGTGGCATCGGTGGAGCCGCGGTGGGTTGCGTACTCGGCGGGATCGCCGGCGCCACCATCGCCTCGGCCACCATCATCGGGTTGTTCGGTCCGTTCATTCCCGCGGCGGCCGTGGGCTGCATCGGTGGAATCCTCGCGATCGGCGCGCTGGGCACCGTGGCCGGTCAGCTGTTGATCACCGCGCCGGTCGCGGTCATGGCGGCAGTGCAGTACTTCACCACCATCAACCAGCCTGCACCCAGTCCGGCGAAATGACAGTCCACGTCCCCGTGCTCATCTGCGGTGGCGGGCCCGTCGGGCTCGCCACCGGCATGGAACTCGCGCATCACGGGGTGCGCTCACTGATTGTCGAACCACGCAGCGAGGTGTCGTGGCTGCGACCACGAGCCAAGACGACATCGGCTCGCACGATGGAACTGTTCCGCCGCTGGGGGCTGGCCGATACCATCCGCGACCGCGCCGGGCTGCCCGTCGAATGGTCCGATCAAGCCGTCTTCGCCACAGCTTTGCTGGGCAACGAGATCACCCGATTCGACAAGTGCTTCGGCCTCGAACTCGGCGGCTCTGATCGCGCAGCCGAACCAGGCCAGCAGATACCCCAGCCCGCAGTCGAACAAGTGCTGCGTGCCGCGGTCACCACCTCCGAATACGCCCAGCTGCAGACCGGCCGATCACTGCGTTCCTTCGTCGAGCGCCCGGATGGCATCGTTGCTCAGGTGGTCGATGGCGACGGAAACCTCACCAGGATCACCTGCGACTTCCTCGTCGGCGCCGACGGTGCCCACAGCACCGTGCGCGAGGCCATCGGCGCCCGATACGAAGGATCCGCCGACGAACGACCGAATTTCAATATCGTGTTTCGCGCACCCGCGCTCGCCGACCGGGTCCCGCACGGCCCCGCGGTGCACTATTGGATCGTGCAATCGGACCGGCCCGGGGTGATGGGACGACTCGATTTGCGCGACACCTGGTGGTGTATCGCGCAGGGGGTCGACCAGCAGGCCGGTGAAGCGGATCCGCGCGCCATCGTGCATGCCCTGGTAGGTGACGCCATCGATGTCGAGATCATCGCGACCGATCCCTGGACCGCGAAGATGCTGCTGGCCGACCGGTACGGCACCGATCGGGTGTTCATCGCCGGAGACGCGGCCCACCTCAACCCACCCTGGGGCGGACACGGATTCAACACCGGGGTCGGCGACGCGATCAACCTCGGCTGGAAACTCGCGGCGGTGGTCGCCGGCTGGGCACCACGATCGCTGCTGGCCAGCTATGAGAGCGAACGCAGACCGATCGCCGCACACACCATCGACGAGGCCGCCACCAACATGGCGACATTGCCGTCGCAACTAGCCGACCAGCGCCTTGCCGAGGATCAGTTCGCCACGATCCGCCCCGACATCGCCGAGCGGATCCAGCGCACGAAGGACGCGGAATTCCACAGCCTGGGACTGGTTCTCGACTACACCTACGACGGGTCGCCGATCGTCGCCGCAGGCACCGGCGGCCGCCTCGCCCATCGCTGGCTCTCACCGGGCGAGTCGCTCTACGACCGTCTCGGACCAGGCTTCACCCTCGTCGGAGACCTCGCCGATCCTCGCGTCGCCGAATTCGCCGCCTCGGCCACCGCGGCCGCAATCCCGCTGGAACTGCTGTCTCAGCCCACCGAGCTGACCCTGGTCCGACCGGATCAGCACGTCGCCTGGGTCGCCGGAACGCCCGGAACCACAGAACAAGCCTTGCGCCGGGCAATCGGCCACACCAACTAGTTAGGAACGACCATGGCCACTACCACCAAGCTGCCCACCCAGCGTAGTGCGGGCGTGCTGGTGCTCGCATGTCTGATCCTGTTCATCGACGGATACGACCTGTTCGCCCTCGGCACCATCGGGCCCAGCCTGCTGCACGACCCGACCTGGAATGCCGGCCCGACAACGCTGGGCACCCTCGGCAGCGTCACCGCGATCGGGATGCCCTTCGGATCCATCCTGGCCGGCTGGTGCGCCGACCGATGGGGTCGCCGCGGCCCCCTCACCATCGCCGTCGCGTGGATCTCGGTATCCATGCTGGCTGCCGCCCTCGCACCGACCATGGCGCTACTCGGTACGGCGCGCTTCGCCACCGGTATCGGTGTCGGAGGCCTCGCACCCCTCGTAGGGGCCCTGGTCAGCGACCACGCTCCCGCACGTCGCCGAACGTTGCACCTGGCCGTCGCCATCGGCTCCATCGGCATCGGTGGTACCGCCTCGGCGCTCCTCGGACGATTCCTTCTGCCCCAGCACGACTTCCAGTTGATCTTCCTCATCGGCGCTGTACCGATTCTGCTGGCACCGTTCATCTGGCGAATGCTGCCTGCCACGCCGAGCCTGCGCTCCGCCCCGAAATCCGGCCGAGAACAGGTCGGTCTCCTGCTCGCTCCCAGTCGCCGCACCGGCACAATCCTGCTGTGGACAGCGACCTTCGCCAGCATGACGCTCGTCTACAGCACGACCGCCTGGCTGCCCACGGTGATGATGCGCAACGGCTACAACCTCAGCTCCTCGCTCGAATTCTCCATCGCCTTCACCTTCGGCGCTGCCGCAGGCGGTGTAGCCCTGGCGGTCTACGCCGACCGCGGCCACCTGAAAGTCGTCACCGCGCTGACCTTCCTGCTCGCGGCACTGGCACTGTTGGTCTTGAGTACCAACCAGCCGCGACCGGTGCTGCTTGTAGCCTCCGCACTGGCAGGACTGGGCGCTTTGGGATGCCAGAACATGATCATCGCGTGCATGTCGAGCTTCTACCCGCAACACCTGCGCGGCGCCGCGCTCGGCTACGGGTTGGGAATCGGCCGACTGGGCGCCATCGCAGGCCCCAGCTACCTGTCGCTGGCGACGGCCCTGTTCACTTCACCGCGAATCGGATTCTTCGCGTTCATGATTCCCGCGATCATCGGATCGATAGCCGTTGCGATGCTCCCCCGGGCATTCGTCTCGACATCTCAGGAGGAACAACCGCGGGACTGACCAGCAGGCAGTGAGGTCCTCGAAGCTGCAGGCTTGACCGGTACCGGCGGCCGACCCGTCATCGCTGAGCTCGGCGCTCACGGAACCGGCCCACGCAACGCCGAACCCCACGATCTCGATGACCGTGTACGACGCCTCATCGGCGATCCACCCACCGCCGCTGCGAGAATGCTCAATGTCCTCGAACACCAATTCATACCGCAGTCGGCCTGACACCCCCCGTGCATGCCACCCGCTCGCGACGGTGC
>NZ_JBHYRN010000001.1:410597-703266 GCF_042749305.1 Nocardia sp. NPDC058705
ACAAATAAAACCGACTGGGCCCAACACCCCCCCGGACACCCCCCCACGGGGGCGGGGAGCCCGCGGGGTGTGGGGGCATCCCACGGGCCTGCTGGGTACACCCGTTCTCATCTGGATCGTCGGCCGCTACTTCGAGACCTGCCGCGAAGCAGACCCTGACAACCCCACGCCGCGGGAGTCGCCCCTCCTCCCTGGATCCGGACGATGCCCGCCGCCTGTGGACCATCTCGGAACAGATGAACAACTGAAACCCGTCGGGTTACCCGAGACCGCACTGGAAGCCGGACTCGACGTGCCAACGCGCCGAACCCACCGAGAACAACGCGGCTGCTCGGCACCGAGATTGCCGTGCGTGCGGCGCACCGCCGCTTCGGCGAGGTCGACACTGCACCGGCGCTAGCGGATATCGACGCATTGCAACGTCAACACCCGCAAGACAATCACCATCGTCTGGTTAGCGTGACGGCCGAGGGGGACTACGGTGGTTTTGTGGAGGTTCGGCGGCACATCGTGGGCGGTGTGGCCACTGTCGCGGTCGTTGCAGCTGCGGCGGTGCTTGCGTGCGCAAATCGGGATTCGGGCTCTGGTCAGCGCATGCCAGCACAGTTGGCGAGCGCGCCAACCTGTTTGGCCCCCAATGTAGTCAGCGCGGTACTACCGAGCCAGCCGCGGCCGGTCACGGGCGTTCCATCTGCGCCAGAGCCAGGTTCGATCCCCTCCGATTTTCAACCCACCTCCGTCGTCATCTGCGAGTTCGCCGGTGATATTCCTCCAGACAATCCTGTTCAGCAGATCGCTCGAGAAACCCATCGCACCGGTGATCTCGCACCAGTCGTTGCCACGCTATCGCAGCCCTCGGCAACGAGGTCTGATGAGTGCACCGTCTCGGCAGTACCTGCACCGGCGGTGTGGATGGTCAATAGACACGGCGCAGCGGTGTGGGTCGAGCTACCGGCAACTAGCTGTGGTCTCCCGCAGCCGGAAGTGATGGACGCCGTAAACGGCCTGCAGATAATCAAGACAATCGATCACACAATCGGCCTGCTGCCCTGAGGCGGCCAATACGGATCGATCTCGACGCGCCGCGCGTCCTCGACCGAGATCTTCTCCTGTCCTGGTTGGCGTTCACAGCGAGTAAGTCGTAAAACCGCAGGCAGGAGCCTGTGGGGGTTCAACACGGGTCTATCTGAGAGATCCTCGAGAAAACGACGACATCAGCGGATCACGAACCCTCCCAGCCTCGGCGGACATCGACCGTTTTGAGTTCGCCGCAGGCAACCCTGGCGAGGCCACCACTTCTGAAGGTGGGTCCATGCAGAAACCGGACCTGTCCCCAAACCCTTCACGGGCGCACCCCACCCGCCGAAACGCCAGCACGGAACCGGCAGAGCTCGAAATCATCGTGCCGACGAGTCCGCCCGTCCTCACTCCTGCCGCGGCTCGAGCATTGATGCATCTTCTCACCGAACTCGCGACCAGGTCGCTGCAGCCGAACCCTGCGGCGACAAATGTCGATCCCCACCACGCCCACGCTGCAAGACCAGATATCGCCGATCACGGCAATCAACGTTCACTACGCCCGCGCCCGCGGGGAGGAAGCGGGTGAAGGTGAAACCTCATACCGCCGTCGAGTGGATCCGTTCATGCCGCTGGGTGCACGGTCACGAACATCCGCATCTGCCGAATACCGGATGTCGGGGAACGATCCTGTAGTTCTCGTTGTCAGCTCCGGGTGCCGTAGCTCTGGTGTCCCGGGCGTTCGCGGTCTGCAGCACCTCATCTTCGTCATCGCGGCATGCCTTCAGACGGGATCCGTTGTCGGCCTGTAGGTTTCCGGCCGAAGGC
Organism: Nocardia sp. NPDC058705; assembly: GCF_042749305.1. NCBI lineage: Bacteria > Bacillati > Actinomycetota > Actinomycetes > Mycobacteriales > Nocardiaceae > Nocardia > Nocardia sp. NPDC058705. The sequence goes on from NZ_JBHYRN010000001.1 coordinate 412,443, forward strand.
ACAGCCGGATTTCGCTGCGGATGGGCTGCGCGGGTAGCGTCGCCCGCGCAGAGCTCGGTCGGAGGGGATGCAGGCATGGTGGTGTCGCTGGGGCTGTGGTGGCGCTGTGTCACCTGCTGGCGCGTGGTGACCTTGGTTTTGGTCGCATTACCACGGGTGTTATATGCGCACTTCCCGGAGCTGCCCGACAGTGACGCCGGGGCGCACCACAGCGAAGCCACGGTGGTCGTCTCAGAGACCGCCGTCGGGGTGGGCTACCTGCCGGCGCGGCCGCTGCTCGAGCAATTGCTCGTATTCGTCACAGAGTCCGGCCTCGTGGTGCTGCTGCCCGCAGTCGTCTTCGCGCTGCCGCGCAGGCATGTCCGGCGCGGAACACGCTGGGCCGCAGGAATTCTGGCCGTTCTCGGCACGGTAGACGGATATCTCGGGATGAAGGCGCTCGAGCACAACGACACGGCGGGATGGGATTTGCTGCTCCCGTCGCCGTTCTACTTGCTGGCAGCGGGCGCGCTCGTGTTGAGCCAACGGCAGCACCGGCCCGAGGCGAGTGAGCCCGCGACGAGCTAGCGTGGCAACGACACAACCGGCAGCTGGGTGTTGCCACGTTTTGTGACAGCAGCTCGGCGCCTCACGAACATCCGGTATTGCCCCGAGGCCGGCGGTTCGAAGCGGTCACGGTGCTCACGCTTGAAGCCAACGGCCTGAGACCAGCTTGGACTGTTGGAGGAGTACGCGCTCATGCCGAATTGCGTGCGTTCGGCTGGCCCGACTTCCGGGACGAGCCAGCCGGTCTCTTCGCGCGCCGCGTCTACGAGCACTTCTGCCCACAGCACCTTCGGCCCCTCATAGCCCGCAGAAGGCGGCAGGACTAGTCCACCCAGCACCGCTGAATTTCCAGGACACGATCGACCAGCGTTGCGGGAACCGTCCGTGCGATGCTGCCGGTGTGGAGATCTGGGAGCACGACGGCAAGCTGTACGAGGTCAGCTCGTACTACTGCCTACCCGACGACGCTGGGACCTATGAGCTGCAAGGGATCACCGGGCCGCCCGGTACCGGGCCACACCTCAATGTCAGCGTTCCGGACAAGACTCCCGACGAGGGCCCGTTCGCCCCGAAATCTCAGCGCCACGTTGTGGTCAGCTTCGGGCCAGGGTCGATCCCCTGGCTGGTCCTGCGCCGGTTCCGCGACCATGTGCAGAGCTCCGGAGACATCGTCACGAAGAGCCAAGCAACTGAGGTGGTTGGCGATCTCCGACTGTCCAACAACGCTTGGCACTACGGGGACCAGCAATGCGAGGTCAACTCGTTTTACTTCAGCGATCGCGACGCATGGTGCTACGAACTCTGTGTTCCGGACCCGGATCCCAACGCCAACAACTACCTGGAAGTGCTGGTCCCGGACGTCACGCCGAACGGCCGGTTCACTCCGGCGACTGTTAACCGGGTGGTGCTGACCCCGCACGGCGAGGTGAAACTCCCTTGGCCCATGTTCACCCACTTAATGACGGCGCTGGAGTCCTCCGGCGACGTCGCGACCTAGCCGAACGGCAGAGCAGTTCGAAGTTCCTCAGGGGACCGGCGGAGTATCGGACAGGTGATCAGATTGAAAAGCTGTGGAGTTTGGCCAAACTACGTCAAATCTCCACGCACAGAGAAGCCCCCTCCGACCGAGGTCAGAAGGGCTTTTCGCTGGCTGGCTGGCTGGATTTGACCTGCGACCACCTGGCGCGCATTCAGTCGTCCAAAACCTACCCATCAGTGCTCAATAGCGCCCAGTACCAAGCTGTTTCGCGAAATGACTCTTCTCAACGGTTCCCATCAATTCGCGTTGATTCCGGTCAAAAGTGTGGGATTTCTGTGGGGCGCTTCCGAGCTCGTTCAACCCTGACGGCTCGATAGCCGATAACCTGCGCCGTGACCTGGACCTGTCGCATGCGTGTTCACGAGGTTCGCCGTTGCGCTGCTCACAGCATCGGCCGCCTGGGCATGGGGCTCGCCATCACACGAAACCGGCACCACGGCAAGTGAATCGCGGCTCGTAGAGATTCTTGCCTCCGCGCAGCAATGTTGGACAGCGGTTCGCCAGGCCGGACACCAATTGGGGGTGACGGCGGGCTGCCGCTTCGTCGAGCAGCAAGGCTGGCTGTTCGAGATCTGGTGAGCGCCACCGCACAACGGCACTTCGGACCGGGCACGGCAGAACCTTCGTCAGATCCGACCGCTCGCCGTGCGGCAATCCCGAGAAGGGCAGAAACAGCGATCAGCGACGATGCCTGCGAGTCGCGCTGCCTCGGAAACAAACCGTTCGGCGTTCTTCTTGTTGGGGTTGAGGTTGTGCCAGCGAGACAGTCATACTGTCGGACTCGGGATTTGGCCGGGGGGCTGTGGGGTGGTGTGTGCAGTCTTGTTCAGCTTGTTCTCGAGAGGTGCTGCCCATGAAGAGCCGAGTTCACATTATTGAGGATGTTCTGCGGGCCAAGGCCGAGGAGTGGGCCAAAGAGCTCATTCAGCTCGATGCCCGCAACAGCTTGTTGAACTTCAAGCTGACGAAAACGATGTCGCTGGACCTCGCGGAGTCTCCAGATCTGGTTGTGCAGCAACTACTCTCGGGTGAGATCGTGCGATTGGGTGCGCTTTTCACCGATCCGCAGGAGTACCGAGATGGGTGCACCCGTACCCGCAACGTGGTGCGCAGGATCCGCGGCTTCAGCGAGGAACAGGGCGTGGACGTGGGGCGCTTGGTCGTCGGACGGGTGTCCAACGATGGCAGCAAACGCGGGGGCGCTCGGGCACCGCTCGCATTGCGGGCGCCGCTGCTGCTTTACCAGATCTCGATCAAGGCGAGCACGGCCGCCGAGAACGACTTCACCTTCCAGGTTGAGGCCGATCCCGAACTCAACCCGATTCTGGTGCACTGCTTGGAACGCGAATACGGTGTGCAACTCGACGTGAATGCTCTGGACGCGCTGCTTCGGGGCGAGATCGACTGCGGCAGTGCCGGGTTGACTGCTCGGGTCTTTCGCGAGATCGCCGAGAGCGCGGCGCGCCAGTGCGTCAGCCTCGAGTTCACGCCGATGATCGCGGTCGGTACATGCAACTACGCCAAGCTGCCGATGGTCGATGATCTGATGTCAGCGGCGCCGTTGCTGGCAGGCCATGAGCTGATCGTGGCACTGGCTGGTGGTTTCTCTGAAGAGTTGGACTCGAGTGCTGCCGCGGGGTACTCCCCTGTTCCTCCCGACGAGGTTCGGCCCCAGCACGACCATCTTGTCCTGGATGCGGATTCCTCTCAATATCGTGCGGTAGCGACCGCTCTGGCCGATCGCCATGTGATCATCGACGGCCCGCCGGGCACCGGCAAGAGCCAGACCATCGCCAACCTCATCGCTGCCGGCGCGGCGGCTGGTCTGAAGATCTTGTTCGTGGCGGAGAAGCGTGCAGCCATCGAGGCGGTGACCAATCGTCTCGTCGAGATCGGGTTGGGCGGTTTGGTGCTGGACCTGCACCAGTCCCGGATCAGCGGTCAGGCGGTGGCAAGCCAGTTCGCCGACAGCTTCGATCAACTGGCGCGCGTGCCGGTGGTCGAGGGCGAGGATCAAGATCGAGAGCTCGAGCGCAGCCGCCGAAAGCTCAACGACTACGTGCAGGCGATGCACGTCTGCCGAGCGCCCTGGCAGCTGAGCGCCTTCCACGTCCGGGAAGCCATCGTGAGCAACCGCGGTGGTGTGGAGACCACGGTTCGTTTGACGAACCTGGGCAACTTCACTCCGGAGGTCCGGTTGGAGGTGGAGGACGATCTCGAGCAGTTCGTCGCTAACGGTGGTTGCCGACTTGTTCGGCAGGAGTCGCCATGGTGGAACGCGCGCGTGGCAACGGTGGACCAGGCGCGCGAGGTGCTCCTTCAGCTCGACGACGTCACTGCGCGAACGCTGAAGGGGAGTCAGGCGAGTATGCGCGATCTGGTCGCCGAGGTCGGCCTGCCCGAGCCGCGGGACTTCCGTGGGTGGGACTCCACCTTGAATCTGTTGAGCTCGATGTCGGCAAGCGCGGCGATACTGGGCGCCAACATCTTCCAGCAACCGCTCATCGAGTGCCAAGTCGCCACGAGCTCGTGGCGTGCCCGCCGCCGCATGCAACCCAAGCTCGGGTGGCGGCGCCGTTCCGAGCTGGTCAAGCAGCTCCGACAGAACCCTGCGAACCTCACCGACAAATCCACACTGCGCACCGAGATCGACAAGGTAGTCGACCAGCTCGATTGCTGGCAGCGGATGTCGGGCAACGCCACTGGACCCGCGGCGATCGCGGACCTGCGCAATATCGGACAACAATACGGGCACCTCCGTAACCAGCTGGCGGCTATCGCTATGTGCGCCAATGTGTCCCTGCACGAGCAGCCCATCGACGACATCGACAGGGAACTACGTGTGCTCGCCGATGATCGCGCGATGGTCCCGCACCTGCCCGACCTCAACGCTCAGTGGGCTCGGCTCCGAAAGCGGGGCCTGGACACGATCCTGACCGAGATCGCCCAGCGTGACCTGGATGCGACCCAGGCGGTGGCATTGTTCCGGCACTCGTTGATGCACTCGCTCGACGAGGAGTTCATGCTCACCGTGGCACCGCTGCGCGAATTCCGGGCAGAGTCCCACGATGAACTCGTGACGCGGTATCAGCGAGCCGACCGTCTCCACCGCGACCTCGCTGTACGGCGCGTGCTTCGCCACGTCGCGGCCGCCGCCCAGCAGACCAGCGCCCAACACCCGGACCAGCACAGGTTGCTGCGCAGCGAAGCGAAGAAGAAGCGAGGACACCGCCGCATCCGCAAATTGGTCGCCGAAGCACCCGATGTCATGCTCGCGGTGCGGCCGTGCTGGGCGATGTCGCCGCTGGTCGTCAGCCAAGCGTTGCCGCCGCAACAGCTGTTCGACCTCGTCATCTTCGACGAAGCCAGCCAAGTGCAACCCCATGACGCGATCACCTCGATCATGCGCGGGCGTCGCCTCGTCCTCGCCGGCGACGACAAACAGCTCCCGCCGACGTCGTTCTTCGACCGCCAGGCAGCCCACGACGATGACACCGACGACGACGAGAGTCTCGAGTTGGGTGACTACGAATCGATCCTGACCACGCTGCAGCCTCTTGTCCCCCACCGTTGCCGCCTGCAATGGCACTACCGCAGCCGAGACGAGCGGTTGATCCAGTTCTCCAACGAGGAGATCTACAACCGCGAATTGGTCACTTTTCCGGGTGCGTTCACAGAACCACCGGTGCGACTCGACCTCGTCGACGGTCGACTCCAGCCCGGCACAACAGGATCAGCCGTCGAGGAAGTCAACCGCGTCGTCGAGCTCGTCTTCGACCACGCCCAGAACCGTCCGCACGAAAGCCTCGGCGTGATCACCCTCGGCAATAAGCATCAGAAGGTCCTCGATCTGGCTCTGCGGCGGGCACGCGAGGAACGGCCGGACCTGGATGAGTTCTTCGCCGAAGACCGCGGCGCCACCCAACGGTTCTTCGTCAAGAACATCGAAACAGTCCAGGGCGACGAACGCGACGCCATCATCCTCAGCGTCGGTGTCGCCAAGACCGGGACGGGAGCAGTTAATCGGCAAGGCTTCGCGGTGTTGAACAGCGAAGGGTCCGAACGCCGTATCAACGTCGCCGTCACCCGCGCCAAACGCCGTATGACCGTGGTCTCGTCGTTCCCTCCGGGCGCCTTGCAGTCCGACGGTCGTGTCACCGGCACCGAAATGCTGCGTCGATACCTGGAAGCAGCGAGCCACGAAGGTCGAACCGACCTGGTCGGGCGCCAGATCGCGGCCGACCTCAACGGTTTCGAACAGGCGATCCACGACGGACTGACCGCACGCGGTGTCCCGGTCGTCCCTCAGTGGGGAGTGGCCGGCTATCGCATCGACTTCGCGCTCGCCCATCCCGAGCAGCCGAGCCGGATGGTCCTCGCTGTCGAAGCCGACGGCGACAGCTATCACCGCACTTCCAGTGCCAGAGACCGAGATCGTTTGCGCCAAGAGCACCTCGAACGGCTCGGTTGGCGATTCCATCGGGTCTGGGCATCGGCGTGGTTCAACGACCCCGAGCGAGAACTTCACCGTGTCATCGAGGCCTGGGAACAAGCGGTCACCCTCGCCGACAGCGAGCCGACTCCGACCGTCGCGGCATCGGCGCGTGACCTACCGACGTATATGACGAACACAGAACCGACCCTTCCACGCCCCGACGTCACGCCGGGATTCACGATCGACGGCTACTCCCATGCGCAGGTCGTAGCGATGTTCCTGTGGCGCATGTCGGACGGTTTGCTCCTCGATGCCGAGGAACGGACTCAGCAAGTGCGCACCGACCTCGGTTTCAAACGACGCGGCCGCAAGATCGACGCCCGCCTGCAACAAGCACTCGAACAAGCGCAGCGCACACAACAGAAGGTGAAAGCATGATGACTGCTCTGGACCCCAAAACGATCGAGCGGCTGGCGCGGATCATCGTCGACCCCGACGGCCCCTACGCACGGACCGGCCGTGATCTCGCGCAGCTACTCGCCCACTCCGGATGGCACAACCCTCCCGAATACGACGGCACACCCCGAATCGCCTGGCTCATCGAACAACTCGACGAGCGCGACAACCCCACTGCGGACCTGCAACGACTACTCTGCCGGATCTGCGACCCCCTAGAACACGACGAAGGTGCCACCGCGGCACAGGTATTCCGAAACGCGATCAACTCCGTCCTAGAGCCTGAGGGCCTGGTCGTGATCGACACCGGCGGCCGACCCGTCATCGCCGAACTCGGCGCGCACGGAACCGGGCCACGCAACGCCGAACCCCACGATCTCGACGCCCGCGTACGACGACTCATCGGCGATCAACCCACCGCGGAAACACTGATCAAACGCGCCGGCGAAGCCCGGATCTGCCAACGCAACGGCGCCTACACCATGGCCGTCATCGCCATCGGCAGCTTCGTCGAAGGCATGCTGTTGACACTGCTCACCGAACACGACGACCGATGCCGAAATCGCCAATTCGTCGACGAACGAGGCAAATTCGTCAACAAACCACAACCCAATCTCGCAAGCCTCATCGACACCGCTCACGTATGCGGCTGGATCCAACTCGACGCCAAAACCTTCATGCACAGCGTCCGGAACTTCCGCAACTACATCCACCCCGGCAAAGAGCTCGCAGACAACCCGGGCTTCGACGACGATAGCGTCGGATTGTGCTGGGCACCGCTGCAAGCAATGCTTAACGACCTCGAACACGAACTCATACCGCAGTCGGCCTGACGACCCCCGTGTGATCCACCCACTCGCGACAGTGCAGCCGCGAGCGGGTGGCCCGCCCGGGCCCTGTTGCTTACACTCGTTCCCCTGTGTATGGCATTCCGCCAGAGCCCCGACCTGCGCTGCATAGGTGCTGAAAAGTGAAGCGAGACCGATCTCCTCGCTGCTGGCGGTGTGGCGCCCGGCCGCCGCCGCTAGGTCATGTCTCCCAATAGCTTCAGCCATTCGACCGTGAGAGCCATGACAATCCCGGCTCGGTAGGTGCAGACCAGCTTGTCGTAACGAGTTGCGACACCAGCCAGTGTTTGGCCTTGTCGAACGCTCGCTCGACCACATTGCGACCCTTGTAGGCCTGCGAATCGAACCCGGGCGGGCGTCCACCGGCACGACCTCGGCGTTTCCGGTTGGCTACGTGATCAGACCGTTGCGGGATCACCGCCACTATCGGCTTGCTCCGCAACAGTTTTCGATTCGCCGCCGAGGAGTACGCCTTATCGGCCAGGACCCGATCAGCGTTGCGTCGCGGCGGACCACCAGCCAGCCTCGGGACCGCGATCGCGTCGAGCACCGCGGGCATCACCGGGCGATCCGCGGCTTGGCCCGCGCTGATCAACACCGCCAAACCGCGACCGTTGCCGTCAGTAGCGAAGTGGGCTTCGGTAGTCAGCCCGCCCCGAGACCGGCCGATTCCGTGATCAGCCGGCTCATAACTGCCCATCCGAGCCGGCAACCGCGCCACCATCACCGCGACGGGTGTTGGCGCCGTGTCGATGCACCCGCACGATCGTCGATCGACCGAGACCACCCAATCGAGGTTGCCGGTCGCGTCCGCTAACGCGGTCAACGCGACCAGCACCCGATCCCAGGTGCCGTCGGCGGCATAACGGCGGTGACGTTTCCACACTGTCTGCCACGGACCGAACACCTCGGGCAGGTCGCGCCAGGGCATCCCGGTCCGCAACCGAAACAACATTCCCTCCACGACCAGGCGATTGTTGGAGAAGTTACGGCCCACGCGGCCATCGGATTTCGGTAACAGCAGCTCGAGCAGTTCCCACTGGTTGTCCGTCAGAACCTGATGCCGATCACCGACAATCGCCGCCACGGCGAACATGATGCCCGACCCGACGATCTATCGGGCGAGAACCAGGAACTCGATTGGGAGACACAACCTAGTCGAGTCAACAGCTCGATCCTGCGAGCCGCGCCAACGCCGACGGGGCACAGGCAACTTGGCTTCCATACCAACGCACCCTCGGCGTGAGGGTGGAACGGGTTCAGCTGAACTCACCTCCGGGGGCCGCGAGGCTCGCCAATCCTCACGCTTCCGGCAGGCTGCCGAGTTCAAAAACGTGGGGTTTCTGTGGGATTCGGCAGAAAAACGTCAAATCTCCGAAAACGCGAAACCCCCTCCGGCCCAGTTCAGAGAGGGTTTTCACTGTCGGGCTGACAGGATTTGAACCTGCGACCACTTGGCGCGGGTTCCAGTTGTCCATACTCATCAGTTCCCAATAATGCTCAGCACCAGGAATTTTCGTAAAACTACACTTCTCAACGTTTCGCATGAAATCGCATTGATTCCGGTCAAAAGTGTGTGGTTTCTACGGGCGCTTCCCACCGTCACCACGCGCGACTTCCAGAGGAGTGGTGATGGCCTCAGCTCAACGCCAACCGGTCCCGCTGATAGCCAAGTTGATGCAGGTCAGCGAGGATTACGTGCGTGATGTGATCCACGCGTTCAACGAGAAAGGGTTCGCGGCCCTGGACCCAAAAGCGAGCGGGGGCAGGCCGAGCAAGACTGATCGGGGCACGCGTGAACGGATCGCCCAGATCGCTCGGTGCTGCCCCCGGAACCTGGGCTGGCCGTTCTCGACCTGGAGTTTGTCCAAGCTTCAGGAAGTGTTGCGCACCAACGGAATTGCTGATCTGAGCCGGGAAACGATCCGGCAGATATTGAAGGCCGCGGGGGTGTCGTGGCAGGCCACCAAGACCTGGAAGGCCAGCAACGATCCCGAGTTCGCCGAGAAGATGGCCCGGATCTTGGATCTCTACGACCATCCGCCCGCTGATGGCCGGGCGATCTGCGCTGATGAGTTCGGGCCGTTGAACCTGCTGCCTCGCGCGGGCCGAGGCTGGTTCCCCAAGCGTCGTCCGGGACGGTTGCGGGCCACCTACAACCGCACCCAGGGGGTGCGGCACATGTTCGGTGCGCTGGATCTGGCTACCGGGCAGATGTACTACCGGATCCGAGATCGGAAGCGGTGGACGGAGTTTCTCGCGTTCCTCAAGTCGCTGCGGGCTCGGTGGCCGGGGCAGAAGTTGTATGTGATCGTGGACAACTACTCGGTCCACAAGCGCCGGGAAGTGCGGGAATGGGCCACCGACAACGCCGTTGAGTTGGTGTTCACCCCGACGTATTCGTCGTGGTTGAACTGGATCGAGTCCGAGTTCGCCGCGCTGCGCTATTTCGCGCTCAACGGCACCGACCACCGCAGCCACGACGAGCAGGACGCCGCGATCGGCGCTTACATCCGTTGGCGTAACCAGCACGCCGAGCCCAAGCGCGAGTTCGCCGTCAACTCCAAGATCCGGCTACCTGATTACCTGGCCAACGTTGCTTGACGAGGCACTAGTTCGAATGGTCGTGCCTGCAGTGCCGGTGAGGTGGCCCACAGGGCGTAAGCGATCATCACGTCGAACAACGGGCTCCGGTCGGGACCTCGCCGCCGCCCGAGGTCGCGCATGATCGAACCGTATGGGTAGTCCAGGTGCGCGAATGCGCGCAAGATATCGCCCTGTGCCTCGCGCAGCGCTTTGTCCAGGTCATCGCGCTCCGGCCTCGTCGGACGCATCGGCACGATGTTGAGGAAGCATCCGATCTGGTCCTCCCATTCGAGCCGGTCACGCCCGCGTGCATACGCGCCGATCGTCACGCTCGAGCGGCCGGTCTCCCTGGACAGCAGCAGTGCCACCGCTGTGCGGGCCCCTGAAGCTAGGAAACTCGATGAGCTTGCGCGCCAACTGTTCTGGACTCCAGCCCAGATCGTCCAGCGATGCCGCCGATTGTGACTCGATCACCGCGTCTGCCTCCTGATCACCAGTTCATCGGCGGTGTGATCGCGGTGACTCTACTCGAGTTCGGCGACCGGAAGCACCAAGTGCACCGGATTGCACCAAGTGCACCACTGCCGACCGCCTTGGCGTACAAGGTGTACTTGGAGGACTTTGCCGCAACCCCTTGATCATCGGAGCAATTCCTATGAGCCAGAACACTTCTCAGCGCCTCACCGCGACCCGGGTTGCCGGGCATATCGGTGCCGGCATCGACGGTATCGAACTGTCCCAGCCCATCGCGCCCCGCACCGTCGCCGACATCCGTGAGGCGGCGCTCACCCACAAGGTGGTGTTCTTTCATGACCAGAAGATCGGCCACGCCGAGCCCGTCGATGCGGTCAATCCGCCGATGGTGTCGATCCTGCGTGCCGAAACCGCACCGGCCTACGGCGGCGACACCCAGTGGACCAACCTCATCGCCGCCTACGAACTGTTGTCGACACCGCTCCAGCGGCTTATCGACAATCTGCGGGCCGTGTACACCTTCTGGGCGGGCTACCAGATGTCGGAGCATGACGAGGTGGACCGCTCGATCATGGAGAGGGTCAACGCCAAGACCATAGACGGGGCGCACTCGGTGATGCGGCTGCACCCCGAGACCGACGAGCGCGCGCTGTTCGTGTTGCCGTCGCGGACCTCCCACATCCTGCACCGAGTCACCCTTGTCGGCAACATCCCCGTCGGGCCGGGCGGATTCACCTCCCACGCCGTGGTCGGCCACCCGCTCGGGAGCGCGGACCGATGAGCACCGCGCAGACCTCGCCGTTCGTTCCCGGCTCCCTGACCGATGTCGCCAACGCCCACACCATGTTCGATGAGTTCCCCTGCTATCAGGCCGTTCTCGGCTGGATGGCGAATTTCGTCCTCCAGCCTGATGAGCGGTTGGGCCGCGCTGGTGCGGTGTGCCCGCGCCTGGCCTCGGCGATCGACGCCGATCTCGTTCAGCTCGTCGCGGTCCGAACGGCTGGGACCAGCATCGACGACGCTGTGCGGATCGGACAGGGGCTGGCTGATCTCTACGTCGAGTTGTTCGATGAAACGACGTTCCAGCGCGGGGCATTGATGGCGATCTTCCCCGACCTCGATCCTGCTGACGCCGCGCAGTTCATCGACGCCGGTCACGCGCGGCTGCGCCCGGAATTCGTGCGCCGGGCCATGATGCTGGGCGAGTTCCATCCGGCTAGCACGGTCGGCAGCGTCCACAACCGCGACTTTCCGGTGATGCAGTCCCCGGTACCGATGTTCGCGGTCCGCGCCTTGACCACCCACGACGCACTGTTTCTGGATCAACCAGGCCCTGACCGCCACGAACTGCTGCGTCACTACCTCGACTACCTCGGCGACCGTGCCCCGACGACCGTCCTGCGACGCGTCCAGGCCCGCCTCCCCAAGACGGGACGCTGACATGAGACCTTCCCTCGATACCGCCCGAACCCTCGGCGAGGCGTTCGTCCTCGCCGCCGAGCTCCACGGCGATCGCGACGTCCTGGTATGCGGCGACCAGTGGTGGACTTGCCGCGAATTCGACACCCTGACCGAATCCGTCGCAGCCGGGCTCACCGCGCTCATCGAGCCAAGCGCCGAAGGCCCGGTGGTCGCGGTTGCGAATGACCGGAGCCCTTTGAGCAGGTCCAGTGGTTACGCGAGTTCTGATGCCCCAGAATGGGTGCAGGAGGACGAGAACACGCCATGGCACGACGACACACCCCCGAGCAGGTCATCCGCAAGCTCCGCGAAGGCGAGAAGCTGATCGGGCAGGGCTTCTCGATCGAAGAGGTCTGCAAACACCTCGAGATATCCGACGCCTCCTGGCACCGCTGGCAAGCCCAGTACGGTGGCATGAAGTCCGACGACGCCAAACGACTCAAAGAGCTCGAGCGCGAGAACGCCCGGCTGAAGAAAATGGTCGCCGAGCAAGCCCTCGATATCGACATGCTCAAGGAAGTGAACCGGGGAAACTTCTGAGCCCGGACCGACGTCGCAGAGCCGTGGTGTTTCTGCAGCAACGGTTTCGGGTGTCGCAACGACTGGAAGGCCTGAAACGACCAGTCCGGGTTCGGAAGAACTCGTCCGCTCCCATCGAGCCGCCTCTTCACGGGATACCGGCGACGGGGCGAAGAGAGCACCGGTGAACCGCACGTTCCCAGGCTCATCCGCCCTCCCCGTCATGTCGCCATACAGCGCATCGCCTCGAACCCCTCCTGGGGAGCAGGTTCTCGCGCACTTCCGACTCGCGGGCGACTCTCATCGCCGACTCGACATGACATCCGTGGCAGAAGGTCTCGCGTTCCTGCGGCAGAAGCCGGTCGTGGCCGAACGGTCCGCTCATCCACCGCCATTACCACTTCGGCCACACGCGAAGCCGGACCAACAACCCATCTTCGCAACTCAGCGCAGGTGGATCCCGAGGAAGGGTTCGAAGCGCCGACCCCTCTATTGTGCGGAGCATGCGCGCTTCGTCCGATGAGATCGTTCAGTTCGCCGCCGGGTTGGTCATAGAGGGGGCGCGGTTGGACACCCGGGAGATCGCCATCCGATTCGAGATGTCGCGGACGACCTTGTTCCGGCGGGTGGGAAATCGCGAGGAGTTGATGGGCAAGGCACTGTGGTGGTTGGCCGATCGGGCTCTCGTCCGTGCTGTCGCCCGCTGGGACGAGCACTACGGGCAGGCAATACGCGATGAGCGAGGAGTGCTGCGCTGCTTGCGAATTCTGGAATTCTACGGCGAGGTTGCGGTCAACGATGCGGGGTTCGTCGAGCTGCTGGAGAAAGAGCCCGTGGTCGCGATGCGGGTGCTGACCGATCCGCACGGACAGGTTCAACCGCGCGCTGTGGCCGCGCACGTGGCGCTGTTCGAGAGGGATGTCGCCGACGGCGGATTGGTGCCGCTGATCGACCTTCAGACCTTGGGGTACGCGGCCGTGCGTCTGCAAGAGGCGATCCTGTACTCCGATGTGTTGACCGGTCACACCGCGAATTTCCCCACAGCGGTGTTACTGGTTCGCAAGCTCGTGGAAGGTGTCCTGCGGGCGCCAGGTGCGTAGTGGACGGCGATTTCCCCCAATCAACACTTGTGTAACACTTCGATTAGGTGTTTCATATGTGTGTCACAGACCACATGCCGCATGGCCCACGGCACGGTCCCCCAAACGGCCCATTCCCTGGCCTGATCCATCGGAGACACCTATGAGACCCCACAACGCCAAGCGCTGGCTCGTCACCACAATCACCGCGGCCGCGTGTCTGGCAGGGACTGCGGTGAGCGCCGCCCCCACACACGCCGAGACGACCCCGCCCATGGCCAACAACTGGAACTGTAAGCCCAGTGCTGCCCACCCCAACCCGGTCGTGCTGGTCCATGGCACCACTGCTAACTCCGCCCTCAACTGGTGGGCGCTCTCACCCAAGCTCGCCGACGCGGGATACTGCGTGTTCACTTTCGACTACGGCATGAACCTGTTGTCGATGGGCCTGGTCGGCGGACTCGGTGACATTGCCCAATCCGCCGAGACCATGCGTGTTTTCGTCGACAAGGTCTTGGCCGCCACCAGCGCATCCAAGGTCGACGTCGTGGGGCACTCTCAGGGCGGCATGATGCCCAACTACTACATCAAGCGTCTCGGCGGCGCGGCGAAGGTCGACACACTCATCGGCCTGGCGCCCAGCAACCACGGCACCACCGCGCGCGGCCTGGTCGAACTTGCCGATGCTGCCCGCCTCACCGGCTGGATCACCGGCCTCTACACCCTGCTGGGATACCCCGGCGGCATTCAGCAGACAGTCGGGTCGGAATTCCAAAAGGCCCTGTTCGCCGATGGCGACACCGTGCCCGGCGTCCGATACGTCGTCATCCAGACCCGTTACGACCGCGTCGTGACTCCCTACACCAACGCCTTCCTGCAGGGCGACGACGTCACCAACATCCTGGTCCAGGACCAATGTCCCAGCAATCCGGTCGGCCACATCGGCCTGGCTCTCGACGGCCCCACCCAGCAGAACATCTTGAACCATCTCGGCGACGACGCTCCTGATTTCAAGCCCACCTGCACCGACTTCGGTCCGGGCTACTAGGACCCGCCCACCGATCGGCCCGGACGGCACGGCACCGTGCGCAGCGCGAGATGTCCGGGCCGATCGGGGCCGCGCGTGGCCTTCGGCGAGCATGATCTGCCCAGCGCCCCAATGGTTCTGCACCAGGATGACGTCTGTCAGGTCCAGGGCCGCGAGGAACTCGGCGACCAGCCCGGCCAGCCCGGTGCCGGATAGATCCGCGTCGGGGTTCAGCGGGATTCGGTGGGCGCCGAACGGCAACGTCGGGCCGATGCACCGAAATCCCCGGCGGATCGGTATTTTCGGGTCGTCGGGCTCGACGAACGCCGCATCGCGCCCGCCCGGGCCGTGCGTGACGGCGACTCTCAGCAGCGGATGCTCGGCAGCCAATGCCGTCGCCGCCACGCACAGCGCGTCCTGTTCCAGACGCCCGTCCAGCCGCACACGGGCGACGACATTCAACGGCGATATCTGATCGCACAGCCAATACCACCGTTCACTGGGACTCGACGGTCGGCGGACTTCGCGATGGGATGCCCGCACTTACTCCCCTATTTGTCTGTAATGGGTCCGCATCGGCGGCCTTCGTCCCTGAGTGATCCATCGGGGCGCTGACACAGATGCCCGGGTTGTTGACCACCCCGCGTAGTCGACGGCCGCCAAGTTCAGCAGCGATCTTGCTTCGCGCGGCCTCGATATCCGCACGGTCAGTGACGTCGAGCATCAGCGCCACAACATCACCGCCCTCCGCGGTGACAGTGAGATCGGTGCCGGCAGCCTCGGAGCGCACCCCCGCGTATACACGGAAGCCAGGTGCAAGACAGTGGCCCGGCCGAGGCCTGAGGATGCCCCGTTACCAGGACCGAGGCAGAATTGGTTACGTGCATATGATTCCTAGTCCTCGCATGCGGCAATGGCGGGCGGCCCGGTAAGTCACCGTGTTACTGCGCGACGTGCCGACAACGCGGCACCTAACTTCCCGACGCAGGATCCGCTACGGGCCGGAAACGCCGAGCAGGGTTGTTTGCATCTGTAGGAGGTGGTCGATGTCGCCTTCGACATCGGAAACCGCGTTGCTGTAAAGGAAGCTCTCGCCCAGGCGGACGAGGGCGTAAGCCAGGGTTGTTCGGTCGACCGGGGGGCGGTAGCCGTCTTGTTGTTGCGCGCGGTGGATGAGCTTTTCGACCAGGGCGACGCTGCCGCGGTGCACTGGCCCGTCCGCCTGGGTGACCAGGCGAAGGGCTGCCGGTGATTCGTTCTGGAGGTAGGCGCGCAGTGCAGGATCGGCCGACAATTGGCGTATCGCCTGATCGAACACTTCGCAGATGCGATGTGCGCCGCGGCTGGTGCAGCGGCTGTCGATTGCGGTGATCAACTGCTCGAACTGTCGGGCGAGGGTGAGGCCGAGTAGCTCTTCCCTGGTGCCGAATCGGCGGTAGATGGTGGTTCGGCTGATTCCGAGCTCGGTGGCCACCGCATGCAATTCGATCCGTTCACCGCGTAGAAAGGCACGGATCGCGGTATCCAGCACGTCGTTGCGAGGGACACCACGAGAAGGAGCTGGGGCGATGGCCCGGTCGCCGGGCAGCGATGCACGGTCCGACACGCCGACACGGACTAGTTCATCTGGGGCTCGCGCAGCGGTGCCGGCATCGACAGCGCGTACTGCGGCGGGATCGAGGTGGCGCATGGCCGCGACGATGATCGAGATCGTCAGGTTCGCGGCCGCGGTGAAATCGAGGTGCTGCTCGAGCGCTTGCTGCACCCCACGAACCCCGATGTCAGTGATGGCCGCCGCGCAGAAATCGGCGCTGGCCCCCCATTGCAGGACGGCGCCACCGTATTCGTGCCGGATCAGTTCGGCGACAGTGTCGGCCACCGATCCGATCGTGGCGGCCCGCACCTCGTGGGAACGCCCCGCCGTCTGCGCGCCGAACAGGACGTGGAAGCCCGCGGTGTGGGTGGCGGCGAAGTCGAACAGGGCACGCGTCGTCGTCGCGATGTGTCGGTCGAGATCGAAACCCTGTGCGATCCGGTAGCTTTCGCGCATCCACTCCAGCAGGCGCGCGGCCTCGCGGCGCACACACGCGTCGAAGAGCTGATCCTTGGATCCGAAATGCGCGTACAGCGTCGGTTTGGAGGTTTCGGCCGCGGTGGCCAGTTGATCCATGGTGACGTTGTCGAAGCCGTGCACGGCGAATACCTCGATGACGCCGTCGAGCAAAGTGTCGTCGGACGGCCGCACCGCCGTGGAACGACGGCGTGACCGGAGTTCTGCCGGTTCCGAATCGGACCTGGTCATGACGGTGCGGACTACTGTCTCGTTCGAGGAGCTGAAGGGGTTCATTTCCGCACCGCGAGCCTGAACGTTTCTTCCTCGACCTGTGCTCGATGCCGCAGCGCGTCGGCGCGCGCCGACGCTGGTCGCCACCGTCCGGCGAGCAACCACACCGACGGTAAGAACATCAGCTGTGCCGCGAGGCAGACCCACCACAGCTGTTGCCACTGGCGCGGGGCGTTGCGGGCCGCGCGACGGACGTCCTCGCCGTGTTGGGCCAGATAGTGCAGGTCCGCCGCGGGAACCGCGGCCCCGGCCTTCACCGCCGCCGACGTGTGCGTCACGTGCGGGCCGAATTCGGCGAGCACACCGGCGGCGGGAATCGCGAAGACCAGCGCGGTGAACGACAAAGCGACGACCACCCGTACGCACGCGCCCCACACCGCCAACCCGGTGACTGTCGCCGCTGGATTGCTCGCCTCCACGGTTTCGGTGAAGGCCGCCATCCAGGTGGCGAACGTCATCCCGGTGCCCAGAGCGATCACCACAATGATCGTGGCGAAGAGGTAGTAGCTGGTGCCGCTGTCGCCGGTGGCGACAGCGAACCAGCCGACACCGAACGCGCTGATCAGTCCGCCGACGATCATGAACGGTTTACGTACGCCCACCACATCCGACAGCACCCCGAATACCATGAGGCTCAGCGCGTTCACGATCCAATACCAGGTGGCCAGGCTGTTCGCGCGGGCGTCGCTGTAGCCGAAAGTGGTGACCAGGAACAGCACCAGGAATCCGACGGCCACGTAGTAGAACAGCAGGTAGCAGCTGATCGCCCCGGCCGGGATGAGGATCCGGCTGGTCATCATCTGCTGCCAATGACCTCGCGTCGGCTGATCTCCCGAGATGTCGCGTGCCCGCGCTTCCAGCAGCGCACGGTCACGCAAGCTCACCATTCGCTGATCGCGCAGTGGGGGTGCGAGTTCGCGCAACCCGATGAACGCGACCAGCGAGATCACCGCCCCGATAACACCGGCCACCCGGAACTGAAATTGCCAATCATGGTGATTATCAAGGGTATTGCTGGAAATGGCCGTGACGAGCAAGCTGCCGAGCACCGGCCCGAGCGTCCAGAACCCCATGGCGGATGCACGGCTGAGCTGTGGCGAGAAGTCGCGGATGAGCGCGGGAGTCGCGACCAGCACCACCCCTTCGACCCCGGCGATCAGCCCGAAAACCACCATGTAGGCGAGGGGACTGCCGACGTTCGGCGCCCCGACACCGACCAGCAGCGACACCACGACCAGGCCGTAGACCACCAGGTTGGCACGGCCCCACCGATCGGCGAGGCCGGCCGCGAGCGAGCCGAGCACCCCGACAAGGCCCCCGACGACCTGGCCGAGAATGAAGTAGCTCAGCGACATATCCAGGTCGGCAAGGACTTTCGTCACGACCGCGCCTTGAACGTAGAGCTGGTAGTACAGCACCACGGTGGCGGCGACGGTAATCGCCAGATATGTCGCGCGCTTTCCGTTGGTGGGGAACCGCTCCAGTTGTCGATTCCAGAGCTCGAACGAAGATCTCGTCATGGCCACGGGTCAGCCGTTGCGGGGACGGCCGAAGCAGTTCACCGGGACCCGGTTCACTGGGTCGAGTGCGTTGAGGATGTGCTGTGCGGCAACAGCATCGCCTCCCACGCCTGCGTGTTCGACCAGAGTGAGCGGGCACTGGTCCTGTAGGACGATATTGGTGACGTTCGGGGCGATCGGCCCCATGCCGCTGGTGTGCGGAACCACCACCTGATCCCAGCGGGTCATGATGAAGGTGTAGTCGATGCCGGCGGGGTAGGCGTCACCGGAGTTCACCTGGGCGAGGTAGTCCGAGCCCTTCGTCATTTGCAGGGCAGCCCCGAAGGCGAAGGCCTCGCCACGAAGTTGGAGGTCGTCCCACACCCCCAACGCGGCAAGGGCCTGTGCGAACAGGGCTTGACCACCGGCTTGGGTGCCGTCGTTGAGCGGGGTCAGATTCACCGACTTGGCGACCTTGTCCGCTCCGCCGCCGAACTTGATATACCAGCGCGGCATGATCGTGCCTTCGGAGTGCCCGACCAGATTCACCTTCTGCGCGCCCGTGGCGGCGAGCACGCGATCCACGAACGGCGCGAGCTCGTTGATCGAGGATTCCCGCATCGACTTGGTGCCGGGGATCAGGTTCAACGGCACCGGTGCGGCCGGGTCGATGCCGTAGTTCAGGGCGAATACGCAGTAGCCGTTGTTCGCCAGCAGCGGCGACATGGTCTGCCAGTTGCCGGCCATCGTGGCGGTGCTGCCATGCACCAGCACCACCGGTTCCGGATGCTCCGCGCTCGGACGACAGTTCCAGTCGTTCGCACCGGGCGGGGAGGACTCCCGGTCGAAATAGTTGGCGAGGGCGGGAACCAGCCCGTACGGGACGGGGTGCTGCGGTGCGGCCTGTGCGGCGGCGGGGGTGCCCGCGGCGGCGAGACCGGCCAGCGCCACGGCCAGGACCAGTCGTTTCAGGGAGCCGAGGCGGCGGTGAGGGGAGGCGAATCGGACGGAGGAAGACATGTGAGCTCCTAGGACATCGTTGTTCTGCTCCCAGTTCTAGCATTGCTTTACTAGCAATAAAGCCAGAACCGCATTTTTTCAGGCACTTCTCCCGCACTGGTTGACACTGGCCGCGATTTGATGGAACGTCGTGAGGCATCCGTTCCACCGTAAGGAGACATCTGACGTGTTCCCGGCACCCGCGCACAACCCCGGCAGCGCTGCCGAACTGGCGATCGATCGTGTCCACCTGCGGGACTGGTTGATCTCGCTCGGTCTGCGCTGTACCGGCCCGGTCGAGGTCACCCGCATCGGTGCGGGCAATTCCAATCTGACGTTCCTGGTCACCGACACCGCCGACCGTCGCTGGGTGCTGCGCCGCCCACCGCTGGGCGAGCTGCTCGCCTCCGCCCACGACGTCGTCCGCGAGGCGCGGGTGGTGCGTGCACTGGAGGACACGGACGTGCCGGTGCCGCGGGTCCTCGGGGTCGGTGCCCAGGGCGAAGTCCCGATGGTGCTGCTCTCGTATGTCGAAGGTCAGGTCATCGAGGACATCGCCGTTGCTGAGACCCTCACGCCTCATCAGCGCCGGGCCACCTCGCTGGCGCTGGCCCGCGCGCTGGCCCAGGTGCACGCCGTCGACCTGGCCACCACCGGGCTGACCGACCTGGCCAGCCACCGCCCCTATGCCGAACGCCAGCTCCGCCGCTGGTCCAGACAGTGGGAGCAGTCCCGAACCCGGGAGCTGCCGCGCGTGGACCAGCTCACCACACGACTCACTGCCGCGATCCCCGAACAGCACGAACTGACCCTGGTGCACGGTGACTTCCACCTGCGCAACATGATCATCGCGCCCACCGACGGCTCGATCACCGCGGTCCTGGACTGGGAGCTGTGCACCCTCGGCGACCCCCTGGCTGACCTCGGCAGCCTGCTCGCCTACTGGTGCGAACCGGGCGAACTCGCCGTCCCCGGGTTCGAAATGACCGCGCTACCAGGGTTTCCCAGCAGGCAGGAACTCGTCGACGAATACCTCGACCACACCGGACGCGACCCCGCGGCACTGGCCTTCTGGCACGCGCTCGGGCTCTGGAAGCTGGCGATCATCGCCGAAGGCGTCCGGCGCCGCACCCTCGACAACCCGGACAACAGCACCCACGCCGGCGCTCCGACGATCGCGCAGATCGACCACCTCGTCGACCTCGCCGACGTGGTGGCCACCGCCACCGGCCTGTGACCACCAGCGCAGAAAGCGAACAACCACAATGCAATTGGCACTGACCGGCGACGAGATCGCCTTCCGCAACCACCTGCGATCCCTGTACCGCAGCGAGATCCCGGCCGAGATCCGCGACGGCGTGCGGGAAGGCCGCGCACTCAGCCCCGAAGCGCTGATCACCACCCAGCGCATCCTCAACGCCCACCGCATCGCGGTGCCGAACTGGCCGCAGCAGTGGGGTGGCCGGGACTGGACGCCGATTCAGCGCCATCTCTGGCACGACGAGATGGCCCTGGCTTCGGTGCCGGAACCGTTGACCTTCAATGTCGACATGATCGGCCCGGTCATCGCCCGATTCGGCACCGAGGAACAAAAGGCCAGGTTCCTTCCCGCGACCGCGAACCTCGACATCTGGTGGTGCCAAGGGTTTTCCGAGCCCGAAGCCGGCTCTGACCTGGCGTCGCTGCGCACCACCGCGACGCGCGACGGCAACGACTACGTCGTCGACGGGCAGAAGATCTGGACCAGCGCCGCCCAGTACGCGGACTGGATGTTCTGTCTCGTGCGCACCGATCCCGGCGCGGCGAAGAAGCAGGCGGGGATCTCGCTGCTGCTGATCCCGATGGACGCGGCCGGCGTCACAGTGAAGCCGATCGAGCTGGTCGGCGGCAGCCGCGAGGTCAACGAAGTGTTCCTCGACGATGTCCGTGTGCCTGTCGAACACCTTGTCGGACAGGAGAATCAGGGCTGGACCTACGCGAAGTTCCTGCTCGGCAACGAACGCACCGGGATGGCGACGGTGGGGCGCACCAAGGTCGCGCTGTCGGTGATCAAAGCGCGAGCCCGACACACCAGGGTCGGCGCGGGCACCTTGCTCGATGATCCGTTGTTCGCCGCGCGCCTGGCCGAACTCGAAACCGACACCCTCGCCTTGGAATTGATCCAGCTCGGCGCGACCAGCGGCAGCAAAGCCCCGACTTCATCGATTCTGAAACTGCGTGGCAGCGAACTGGGGCAGGCCGCCACCGAACTGATGATGGAAGTCGCAGGCCCCGCCGCGCTGCTCTCCGACGTCAACCAGTGGGCAGGCCGCACCACGGCCGCCTACCTCAACTGCCGCAAGACATCCATCTATGGAGGATCGACCGAGGTGCAACGCGGCATCATCGCTGCCACGATCCTCGGATTGTGAACTGACACCATGGATTTCGAACCCACCGCCGAACACACGATGCTGCGCGACACGGTCAGCAACGTCCTCGCCGACGCCACCTCCACCGATGCCCCCGACCTGTGGGCCACCTTCGCCGACCTCGGCCTCCTCGGGCTCACCTTCCCCGAATCCGACGGCGGTCAGGGCGCGGGCCCGGTCGAGGCGATGATCGTCATGTCCGAACTCGGCACCAGCCTGGCCGGGATTCCCCTGCTCGACTGCGCCTACCTGCCGGGCGGCCTACTGGTCGAGGCGGCCAGTCCGGCCCAGCGTCGCGAGTTGCTGCCCAAGGTGGCGACCGGGGAGCTGCGCCTCGCGTTCGCCCA
Source organism: Nocardia sp. NPDC058705 (assembly GCF_042749305.1). Lineage (NCBI taxonomy): Bacteria > Bacillati > Actinomycetota > Actinomycetes > Mycobacteriales > Nocardiaceae > Nocardia > Nocardia sp. NPDC058705. Next base: position 434,513 of record NZ_JBHYRN010000001.1, read on the forward strand.
CGAGGAGCCACTGTCGCGCTGGCCGTTGCGGACGCCGACGACGTCGGCCGTACGACACGGCACTTCGTGGAAGATCACCGGATACAAGTCGCCGGTCCTGCACGGCGACGAGGCCGATCTGCTCATTGTCAGCGCGATGGGCCCCCACGGCATCGGCCTGTACCTCGTCGACCCCGCTGATGCGGGCGTGACCAAGCACCCGACAGCGACCCATGACGGTCGACAGGTAGCCGATATCGTCTTCGAGCAGGCCACGGCCGAACCCCTGTCCGCGTTCAACGCCGAGGCCGCCATCGAGTCCGCCGAGGTCGCCGCGCAGGCGGCACTGTGCGCCGAAGCGGTGGGCTCGATGACCGAGGCCTTGCGAATAACAGCCGAGTACCTCTGTACCCGTGAACAATTCGGCGTTCCACTGCGCACGTTTCAAGCACTCACCCACCGCGCCGCCGACATGTACGTCGCGGTGGCGCTGGCTCGCGCCATGTCTGTCTACGCCTCGACGGCCTTGGCCGACGGCCTGATCGACCAGACGGTGGCCTCGCGCGCGAAGCTGCGCGTCGGGCGGTCGGCTCGCTTCGTCGGCCAGGAAGCCGTCCAGCTGCACGGCGGCATCGGGCTGACCAAGGAGTACTCGATCTCGAGGTATTTCGCGCGACTCACCGCCATCGATCAAACGCTCGGCAACGCCGACGACCACCTGCGTTTCCTGACCGCCCGGGTCTCCGAGTACGACTTGGTCGACCTGTGAACCGCCCGGTCGTCGAGGTCACCGGCGGCAAGGTCCGAGGTCGCACGGTCGATGGCGTCAGCGCGTTTCTCGGGGTGCCCTACGCCGCACCCCCGGTGGGTCCGGCTCGGTTCCGCGCACCCGAACCGGTCATGGGCTGGGACGGGATTCGCGACGCGGACACACTCGGTCCCACCTGCCTACAGGGCCCGTATCCGCCCGGGATCGAGCAGATCCTGGGCACTCATCTCGTGGCGGGCACGGAATCGCTGAACGTGAACGTGTGGACGCCAGGCGGTGGCGGGCTACCCGTCATGGTGTGGATTCACGGTGGTTCGTTCGTCCACGGCGCCAACGCCGTTCCGGCCTACGACGGTGCAGCGTTCGCCCGCGACGGCGTGGTGCTCGTATCGATCAACTACCGGCTCGGCGCGGCGGGATTCGCCGTGCTGGACGGCGCGCCGGCCAACCGTGGCCTGCTCGATCAGCTATTCGCATTGGCCTGGGTGCGCGACAACATCCGGGCGTTCGGCGGTGACCCCGACAATGTCACCGTCTTCGGCCAATCGGCCGGTGCGATGAGCATCGCCGCGCTGCTCGGTTCGCCCGCTGCCACGGGTCTGTTCGCTCGCGCGATCATGCAGAGCGGCAACCCCGCCATGGCGGCCACCATCGACGACGCCCGTCTACTCAGTGGCGAACTCGGCAGAGCACTCGGCGTGCCTGCGACTGCGGAGGCCTTCGCGGCAGTATCGCCCTCCGCGCTGCTGGCCGCGCAGGAGACACTGCGCGCGGACTTCGCCCGCGACCCGAACCCGGCGCGCTGGGGCACTTCGGTGTTGACGGTCGGCGCGGGCATGAGCTTCTTTCCCGTCGTGGACGGTGACGTTGTTCCCGTAGTGCCGGTCGAGGCGATCGCGGCGGGATCGGCTCGCGGCATCGCTCTGCTCGCGGGCTACACCACGGAGGAATTCCGGCTGTTCACCGTGCCGACCGGGCTCGGTGACGCGATCACTGTCGACACACTGCCGTTCGCGCTCGCGCGCTTCGGCATCGGTGCCGCCGCGATCAGACCGTACGCGGTCAACCGCCAGCATGCCACCGCCGGCGACCTGCTGGCGGCAATGGTCACCGACGCCGTATTCCGTGGTCCGACAAGGGAACTCGTCGAACTCCAGGCTGCGGTCGACACTCCCGCCTACCTCTACGAATTCGGCTGGCGGCGCGAGGGCTTCGGTGCGGTGCACGCGCTCGAGGTGCCCTTCGTCTTCGACACCCTGGCCGCGGCGACCAGCCTCACCGGCCCGAATCCGCCGCAGCGGATCGCCGACGAAATGCACGCGGCCTGGGTCGGTTTCGCCACCGACGGTGACCCCGGCTGGCCCCGTTACGCCGAGGACCACCAGGTGATGACCTTCGACGAACCCAGTTCGGAGCTGGTTCGCAATCCGCGTGCCGACGAATGCGCGACCCGGCAACCCTGATGACAGGACACGATCATGGCAAACCTTTTCGACCCCGTTCGTCGGCACGCGGATTCCCATCCCGACACGGTGGCCATTCGCGGCGAAAGTTCCGTTCCCGGCGGATACACCGCGTGGACCTATCACCAATTACGTTCGGCCAGTATCAATTACGCGACGATACTGATCGGCTCCGGGCTTCGAGTCGGCGATCGGGTCCTGCTCATCGCACCGTCGGTTCCCGAATTCGTCGTCGCGTACATGGGCATTCAAGTGGCCGGTGCTGTCGTCGTTCCGGTGAACACGATGTCGACGCGAGCCGAAGTCGAATATGTGCTCAACGATGCGAAATGCGCGCTCGTGATCGCCTGGTACGGATTGGGTCCCGCCGCATCGTCGGCCGCCAATGCCTGTGGCGTACCGGTCCGGACACTGGGGTTGGGCGCGGATTCGGGTCCGGCGTCGACGGAGGTTCGGGATCGCGACCCCGAGGACACCGCCGCGATCCTCTACACCTCGGGCACCACCGGCCGACCCAAAGGCGCCCAGCTGACGGTGCGAAATCTGTTGTCCGCGGGCGAGATCGGCGTCGCGTGCAGCCGGTCGACGCGTACTGACCGCACCGGCACCGCACTGCCGCTGTTCCACGTCTTCGGCCAGGCCTCGGTCATGATGACCACCTTCACCGCAGGCGGGTCACTGTCGTTGCTGTCCCGGTTCGACGCGGCGGCGATGACAGCGATGCTGCGTCGCGACCGGCTCACCGTGCTGGCCGGGGTCCCGACCATGTGGAACGCCATGCTGCACGCCGCCGACGACACCGACCCCGCCGACTTCGCGCAACTGCGCATCGCGATCTCCGGCGGCGCGTCCCTGCCCGCCGCGGTGACCCAGCAGTTCGAAGCACGCTTCGGCTGCACCATCCTCGAGGGCTACGGCCTCACCGAAACCACCGCCTTCGGCACCTTCACCGACATCGACCGGGGCCCGAAAGTCGGATCCGTCGGCAGCCCAACACCACTCACCCGAATCGAGGTCCGCGACGAGGCAGGCGATCCGTGCCCGCCCTCGACCGTCGGCGAGATCTTCATCCGCGGGGCGACGGTCATGAAAGGCTACTGGGAACGACCCTCCGACACGGCCGCCGTTCTCGACGCCGACGGCTGGCTGCGCACCGGCGACCTGGGCACCACTGACGCCGACGGCGACCTGCGCATCGTCGACCGAGCCAAGGACCTCATCATCCGCGGCGGCTACAACGTCTACCCGAGCGAAGTCGAGGAAACCCTTTTCGCACACCCCGACATCATCGAGGTAGCCGTGATCGGCATCCCCGACGACCACTACGGCGAGGAAGTCGCCACTGTCGTCGTCCGCCACCCGGCATCGACCCTCAGCGCCGACGACGTGTCGACGTGGGCCCGAGAACGCCTCTCCGCCTACAAGATCCCGCGCGTGATCCAGTTCGTCGACACCTTGCCGAAGGGAGCAACCGGCAAGATCCTCAAACGCTCCATCGACCGCGCATCCCTCGCCCAGGCTGCGTCCGACAAGCGCCGAGAAATACCGTGACCGCAGCATAAACTTCCTGACTTATATTCCAGCACACCGCTATTGGTGATCAGTATGTATCCAGACACCAATTGTGAAATCGCCCGATAAGCCGGGCGAAGATCGCCACCGGACGTAATCGGATCGCAGCAGTGTCGCGCGATCGCGCACATTTCAGCTATTTGCCTCAGGGGTATATCCATGTCCGTTTCCACGCGCTATCCGCTTACCGCCTATCAGCGCGACATCTGGGCGATCGTCGAACATTTCCCCGGTCTGCCCAGCTATCTCGCCGGCGTGGTCGGCCGCTTCTCCCTCGCCATCGACGTCGCCACGATGGTCGCCGCGATCGAGCGGACCTGGGCGCGCAACGACGGCCTCCGGCTGCGCTACCGCGTCCTGGACGGTGTTCCCTACCAGGAACTCTCGACCGACCCGATGCCACCGGTTCAGGTGATCGACGTCGGCGATTCCCCCGATCCGCAGGCCGAGGCGCAGCGTCGGATCGAGCTGCTCACCAGTTCGGCGATCGACCTGATCGGGGCGGTGCCGTTCCGGGCGCACGTCATCCGCGCCGGCGCGGAGTCCTCGTACCTCGTCCTGACGACCCACCATGTCGCCGCCGACGCGACCGGGCTGTTCCACATCGGCGCCCAGGTTCTCACCGATTACGCCACCACGATGGCGGGGAATCCGATCGAGTTGCCGGGGTCGTCATTTCTTGAGTGCTTGCCCTTCGAACACGATTACCGGTCCGGCGATCAGTACGTCGCCGATCGCGACGCCGTGACAGCCAGACTGCGCGACATCACCCCCGCGCTGTTCGACCGTCCGCGCGCGGGTGAGGGCCTGGCGCCGGTCACCGCGTACGAGTTCACGCTGGATCGCCTGCTGGTCAACCGGATTCGGGACGCGGGCTTGTCCCTGTATCCGTACTTCTGCGCAATGCTCGGCCTCTACCTGTCGCGCGTGCTGCGCACCGAGGACGTCGCCATCGGCATCCCGTTCGGTAACCGCACCAACCCCACCGAGCAGGCCACCATCGGTCACTTCGCCAACACGCTTCCGCTGCCCATCCGGACATCAGGCCATCACACCGTGCGCGATTTGGCATCCGCGGTGAAAGCCGATGTGCGCCAGCTGAAGCAGCACGAACGCTATCCACTCGGCGATCTCATGGGCGAGCTGCGCCGACTCGCCGACCCCGCCGAACAACTCTTCGACGTGACGGTCTCCTACGCGCGACGTCGACTTCGTCGGTGCCGCGTCGCACGGTGATGTCGTCGTCAGCACCACCGACGTGCAGAAGGTCGGGGGTCGCCTCGCATTCGCCAATTGCTATCTCTCCGCCGCGGACAAACGCATCGTGCGGGCAAGCGCCGTATTCGCGAATGTGGGGAATTCCTGACCCGAGCACGACGACCCTCTGCTACGCGACCGGGATCACTGGAGGCCGGACGCTCTGCGCGATGTGGTCACGGCGCTCGGCTAGGCCCCCCACCAGATCCCCGACCGCGACTTCACGCCCTACGGCGTCACTGTTGCTGATTTCTCAGCGATGCGAGATCGGTTCGCGGACTGGGAATCTGACCTGTTGCGCTGACGAATCAGCCCTCGAAATGTGCCAACGCTCTGCCACCGCCCGGCGAATTTCGTGGTAGAACCCGGCGTCGCCGCCGATCTGCGGGCCGCCGCCGGCCGCCGCTCCACAGCGGATACCGAAGCAGCTCGGCCGAGTTCGCGGCGATCTGGGCCGCCCACGATGTGGCCTTCCGCCGAGACGACCGCAAACGGACCAACCACCCGGCGTGGGTAAATCCGGACACACCGGAGCGCGAGGAAGCACTCGACTCTCTCGCGCGCGAACTCGCCTATTCCTCGCGGTCTCCGCTGCTACGAACACCGGCCGACGCAGGATTGGAATTCGAGGAGATCTCCTACCCGTCCACCGACGGTGTCCCATTGGCGGCCTGGTATATCCCGTCTCCGGACGCCGACAAGCTGATCGTGGCGATGCACGCCTTCGGGTTCAGCCGTTACGGCTACCCTTCGCATCTCGAACCGTGGAAGTCGGTGTTCGGGGAGGGAAATGACATCGAGATCGACTTAATCCCTCCCAGTTCAGTCGCGACTACAAGCGGGCGTTCGGCTCCGCACCGTCCCACGACGCGACCGAGTTCCGTATCGCGGGCGGAGGCTACCTGCCGTGACCGCGCACTTCGTGCGGATCACGGCCGACGGGATGTGGGACCGACGAGTTGCGGATAGAGCAGCGCCGGATCCTCACCGAGACGCGCCTTCCAGGCCACGGTCTGCGCATCGGCCAGCACCTCGAGGGCGCCCGCTCGCACACCGTCGAGTGCGCGGCGCGCGATCAGGGCCGGGTCGGTCTTGTCGACGTCGATCCCTGCCATCATGTCGGTATCGACGCTGGCCATAGCCAGTCCGGTGACCTGGGTGCCCTGATCGGCGAGTTCGACACGGATGCCGTTGGTCAGCGCCCAGGCCGCGGCCTTGGAGGCGGAGTAGCTGTTGGAATGTTCGTAGGCCATCCAGGCCATCACCGACAGCACATTGAGCACTGCACCACCGCCGTTCGCGGCCAGTACCGGCGCGAAGGCGCGGACCATGCGCAAGGTGCCGAAGTAGTTGGTCTCCATCTCCTGCCGGATATCGGGCATCGGGCCGTCCACCAGTTTCGCGTACGTCGACACACCAGCGTTGTTGATCAGCAGGGTCACGTCACCCGCCGCTGCCGCCGCGGCCGTGACGGACGCATCGTCGGTGACATCCAACCGGATCGGTACCACCCCGGGCAGATCCACCTCCTCCGGATTGCGGGCTGCCGCATAGATCTTCGCTGCACCCCGGCTCTGCAATTCAGTGACGAAGCGTCGGCCGATGCCACGATTGGCGCCGGTCACCAGTGCGATCGAGTTCTCGAGTTCCATGACCGCTACGCTAAAACCTAACGTCGGCGTGAGAGGCAAGCCGATCCAGTGTGAAAGGCGGCACATCTCATGCGAATCGGAGAACTCGCCCACCGCGCCGGTGTCAGTGTGCGCGCCCTGCGGTACTACGAGGAACAGGAACTACTGGCCCCCGAGCGCACCGCCTCCGGCCAGCGCGTCTACACCGAGGAAGCGGTCGAGCGGGTACGCATCTTCCAGCAGTTCTACGCGGCCGGACTCGGCAGCCGCACCATCGCAAAGCTGTTGCCCTGCATCGACACCGGCCACACCACCCCCACCCAACGCGACGAACTACTCGCCGAACGCGGCCGCCTCGCCGACCACATCGTCACCATGACCAACGCCTTGCACCGCCTCGACGACCTGATCACGGCCGCCGACCACCGCACCGAAGTACAAGCTGTCGGCACTGGGCTGTCCTGATGGTCCCGAATCGCGTGGCATGCCGGCCTCGGCTGATCAGCACAGCTCGCGGCCCGAATCCTCCTGCCACTGAACGCAACTGGCGAAGATCATCCACCAATCAGCCAGCGGGAGCGCGGAATCTCGAATCAGGTAGTGGCGGGCCAGCTCTGTAAGTGCGTAGCAGCAGATCGACGAGTTCGTTCGGGGACTTCTCGCGCACTCCCCCCGATGAGCGCGACCCGCCGCGACGCGACAAAGACGGGCTGGCCGGCGAAGTTTGGGCGCGGCAGATCGGTCGTCCCACAGCGAACAACCCCGCTTATGGGTTATGCCGGCTCATGAACTCAGTGTCGAAGCTGCATGGTTGACCAACAGCGATTTGTCCGAATACCAGCACCCCGGGCGGCTGGTGGGGCGGGCCATCGACAAGCACAGGCGGTGAATGGCCTGTTCGCAGCGGCCGAATTCGGCGTCGTGCGACGTTCGGTTGCAGAGCGTTGTTGACGACATCGCCCCTCTATAGCGAACGAGTACAGCTGCGGGTAAACGACGAGCCTGAAACTCAGGATGCCGATGATGAAGCTGGGCAGCAGACATCGAGAAAATCACCACGGGGCGTTGTGTCCCGGTCTCGAGCTCGCCGCGAAAGTCCGAGAGCACAATCCGGCGAATTCGAGTAGTGCGCTACGCATGCTCTGGCGCGGCCGCCCTCCGAGAATCAGAGCATGAGCAGATGGCGACGGCCGTTCTCGGCCTGCTATTCAGCGATCCTGGGCAGCACGAAGGTTCCGAGGCAGCCGCCGATCAGGAGAGGAGCGGTCATGCGTGACCGGTGCATATTGGCCTGTGTGGCCGCTGCTCTGATAGCAGGAGGCTGCGCGACCTCGATACCCGAGACGAGCAACAATGCCACCACGCCCGGTGGCGGATCGACCGCTCCCGCAGCGGTGCCCTCGACCACTGCCACCGCAGGGCCCCAGGGACCGCCGGGTCTACCAGGAAAGACCGACGCCGATCAGGTGCAGGGGGCACCGTTCAAGATTCCCGCGATCACTCTCAACACCGGCGCGTCGATTGTCACGATGGAACGTAAGGTGAAGGCCGATATCGCGGCCGTGTGCCCTGGCTGTGCGACCGTGGTGGTCCGTGAGGGTACCGATACGACAAGAAGTCGTTGCCAACTCTCTGGATACGCCGGCGGGAAGCCCGATTCTGACAACCCCGGGAGTGCAACCCCATCGGTCGTCGTGGAGCCGGGTGCGCAAATCATCCTCTACACGGGCACCTTGGATCCGATCCAGATGCCGTGTGATGAAGACCCCGAGCACTTCTATCCCGCCACAACACCTTCCGAACCAGCCCCGACAGGGCCACGCACAACAGGGCCGGGCACAACCACAACAGAGCCCGGCACCACAGAGCCCACCGTTTCTGGTCCGTCGACGGCACCCCTGATCGTGCCACCGCCTGAGGGTAGCCCTGGTGTCACACCCACCGAATGAGCCCGACTCGACCCGCACGGTGACCGGTTCGCCGTTCGACGGTTTCGGGACAGTCGCGCGCTCGATCGGGCAGTTCGTCGCGCCGGCGACATTGCTCGTGGCGGTGCTGTTCTACTTCGGGTGGGCACACGTCTACTGGTTCTTCCACTACTTCGGGGTCGACTCCACCACCCTCGATCCCAGTATGCGCGAATACTTGATGCGCACCGTCGATGCCTTGTTCGTACCGCTGACCGTGGTCGCGGTCATCGGAATGACCTTGCAATGGGGTTATCTGGCATTACCGGACTCGGTGCGCCGCCGCGAACCGGGCCGGTGGGTGAAGGCCACCGTCGTGCTGGTGGCCGCGGCCGCTCTCGTTAATGGCCTCAGCCGCATCTACGTGATAACACCGTTCAATCGCGGGCTGTGCGTGGCACCCATCTCGATCATCGCCGGAACACTCCTACTGTGGCTGATGGTGGTGCGACGCCGCGCCCGCAGGCCGCGCCCTCTACCCGACGACGCGGCCACACAATCGCAAGCCTTCGCGGCGGCGGCCGCGGAATGGTCGGTGCTGTTCGTCATCATCGGGCTGAGTCTGTTCTGGATCGCCACCGACTACTCGGTGGCCGTCGGGCAGACCCGGGCACGCCAGTGGGCCGCGCAATTGGCCGACCAGCCCGGAGTGGTCATCTACAGCGAAAAGGATCTGCACCTCTCGCGTACCGAGGTCCGCACCGTCGACTGTCACCCCGATCCGGCGATTCCCGCGGCTTACCGGTTCCGATATGACGGGCTGGTCCCGCTGACCCGCATCGGCGACCACTACGTGCTGGTCCCCCGCAGCTGGACCCCCGACCGCGGTGCGGCCATCGCACTACCCTCCTCGCCGCCCGGAGCGATCAGATTCGAATTCCGCGGCGCGAATGAATCCGCCCCGCCGAACTGCTGAAGAGCCACCGACTTCGACTGTGATGTAATCCGCGGAGACCTCACCGGCCTCCGAGACCGGGGCATCGACAGTAGCCGTCACGACGTACGCGCAGCCGGCGCGCAGACCTCCGGTGGGCTGCTCCGGCGCCCACGGCAGCATGCCCGCCACCGAACGTCCCGGGTCGTCGGACACGCGATCATGATGACCGCAGCGAGCAGCGGGGTCATTTCCGGGAAAGACTCGGATTTTTAGCTCCCGCTAATCGGCTCGCACGCGCCTGGTGTCATACGCCCACATCGCGATCTCGACGCGGTTGCGGGCGCCGAGCTTGGACATCAACGATGCGATGTGGGTCTTGACCGTGCTCAGGCCGACGAAGAGCTCGATGGCGATCTCGGCGTTGGTCCGGCCGCGCGCCACCAGCGCGAGCACCTGCTCCTCGCGCTCGGTGAGCGGGTCGATGGGCTGGACCGGTACCACCGGCGCCTGGTCGGCGAAGGTCGCCAGCAGCCGACGGGTGACGTTGGGGGCGATGAGCGCGTCGCCGTCGGCCGCCGCGTGGATGGCCTGCACGAGGAGCTCCGGCCCGGCGTCCTTGAGCAGGAAGCCGCGGGCCCCGGCGCGTAGGGCGCCGAGGACGTACTCATCGAGGTCGAAGGTGGTGATCACGACGACCGCCATCGGGCTCGTCACCTCCGGCCCGGCCAGGCGCCGCGTCACCTCGATGCCGTCGAGACCGGGCATCCGGATGTCGACAAGGAGGACATCGGGACGCAGCCGGGTCGCCAGGTCGAGTGCTGTGAGCCCGTCTGCTGCCTCTCCCACGACCTCGAGGCCGGGTTGCGCGCTGAGGATCATCACCAACCCGGTCCGGACCAAGTCCTGGTCGTCGGCGACGAGCACACGAATGCTCATGCCGGTGTCTCCACCGGCAGCACGGCCTCGACCACCCAGCCGCCCGCCGGCCCCGGCCCCGCGCACAGCGATCCGCCGAGGAGTTCGGCGCGTTCGGCCATGCCGAGCAGGCCGAATCCAGGCTCCGGGACCGGCCCCGGCTCGGTCTGTCCATCGTCGCTGACCCGCAGCCTGACGGTATCGCCATCGCGGCGTACGTCGATTCCGACGCGGGTCGCGCTCCGGGCGTGCCGTACCGCGTTGGTCAGCGACTCCTGCGCGAGCCGGTAGAGCGCGGCGTCCACGGGTCGTGCCAGCCGGGTCGACGAACCGTCCAGCGAGACTTCGACGGTGGGCGTCGCGTCGGCGCGGGCCAGCGCGGGCAGGTCCGCGACACCCGGTTGCGGTGCGTAGGCGACGGTTTCGTCCTCACGCAGCACCCGCACCATGGATCTCATCTCAGCCAGGGTTCGCGACGCTTCGGACTCTATCGCGGCCAGGACCTCGGCAGCCTTCTCTGGCTGGACGGCGGCGACCACGCGACCGGCCTGCGCCTGCACCGCGATGGCCGAGACGTGGTGGGCCACGATGTCGTGCAGCTCGCGCGCCAGCGACACCCGTTCCTGATTGCGGATCTCGCGCTGTTGGCGATGCCAGAGGTCGGCGCGGTAGCGGAACACCACCGCCAGGGCGATGAGCAACAGCACGAGGACGGTTCCGCCGAAAACGTCGGCCCAGCCTGCGGAAGAGGCGTACATCCCCAGCGCGACAACGACTGTCACGAACGCCGTCCCCGCGACGATCTCCCGTCCTGAACCCCACCGCACCAGGGAGTAGAGCAGGATCAAGACGACCGGCATGCAATAGCGGCCGAGGTCCCCGGCATGCGCGGTGAGCTGCAGGATCGAGAGCAGTCCGGCGACGCCCCACCCGACCAGGGCGGCCGTCAGGGGGCGGCTTCGCCGCCAGAGCAGGGCAGGCATCAGCGCCAGGGCGAGCACCACCACAAGGGGTCGCCAGGGCGAGCCCGGCGCGACGATGCATTCGACCACGGTGGCGGCCGCGAACACCCCCACCAGCAGCCAGTCGAGACGACCGATGGGTGGGGCGTCAGCAGGCCGAGGCTCGTGCCAGAGGGAGCGACGGACAGTGACCACCACCCCAGCCTAGGGATCGGCGGGCCTCGGCGTATCCGCCGAAAGTACGAGACAGAGACCAGGCCATCGGCCAGGTGAACTCCGGCCTCCGGGCCGGTGTGTTCGGCGCCGGGCTCAGCGATCGTTGATCTACCGATCCGCTCGACAACTGGAGCCCATGATGAAAACCTCCCTGGAAGACCAGCCGATGCCGGTGCGAGCCGAGCTCGCCGCAGCGTGGACGAGCTTCATGTTCCTGTACGCCTACGTGGATATTCTCAACTTCTTCACGCCCGGCGTCGTCGAGGACATCCTCGACGGCAGGGTCTTCGAATTCAGCCTCTCCCAGACGTTTTCGACCGCAGCGCTGACCCTGCTGGCTGTCCCGATCTTCATGGTCGTGCTGTCGATGACGCTGCCCGCCGGGGTCAACCGCCTCGCGAACCTCATCGTGGCTTCGCTCTATATCCCCGTCACGGTGTTCAACGTGGTGGGCGCGTCCTGGCTGTACTTCTACGGCCTCGGCGTCGTCTTGGAACTGATCCTCATCGCCTTCATCCTGTGGTCCGCCTGGACCTGGCCCCGCACCGCGCCTTCGGTGACCGGGCCCTCGGCTTCCTCCTCCAACCCGTGGTAGCCACCCGGACAGGTCCGCAGAGTCGCCGACGGCACGAGGTCGACCACCCGGCGGCTGGCGGAGAGCGGATTGATCAGATCGGCGTCTCCATGAACCACGAGCAGTGGAACGGCGACTCGGGTCTGCTGCTGGTCCCCGGCGGAGAGGCCGCCCGGATGAGTTCACTGCACGACCCCGGCCCTATCGGTGCGGATCCGACGTCCGCACCTCCTTCTGGACCCGCCGCCTCGTCCCGGCCCGACTCTACGAACACCTGGTCCGCCGGTACTACGACCTCTGAGCTCGATACCAAAGCTGTTGCTCGACAAGGTGTTCAGTGCTGCTGCGGCGATCCAGCGACGAAGGGCCGCGAGCATTCCACCGAGGGTTCGGGATTCTGTCGGCAGTCGCGTGACGGGCCAGGTGGGACGGTCGGCTCGTCAGCGCAGCTGCCGTATCGCTCGTTCCGCGGCGTTGACACCGCACATGCCGTGCGCGCCGGGGCCGGGCGGGGTCGCCGCCGAGCACAGGTAGTGACCCGACAGGCCGATGTCGTAGGGCTGCAGGGTTTTTCGGGGGCCGAAGAGCAGCTGCGGGATGTTCTTGGCGCCGGTCATGATGTTGCCGCCGACGTAGTTGGGGTTGTACTCGGCGAATTCTGTTGTGGTGCGGGTGGTCAGGCCGATTACGCGGTCTCGGAAGCCTGGTGCGAAGCGTTCGATCTGCGCGATGATCGCTTCGGTGGTGTCGCCGGTGTAGCCGTTGGGGACGTGGGCGTAGGTCCATACGGGGTGTACCGAGCCCGCGGAACGCTGGGGGTCGGCGAGGTATTGCTGGCCGATCAGGACGAAGGGGCGCTGGGGCATTCGGCCGGCGTGGATGTCGCGCTCGCCCGCGGCGATCTCGGCGAAGGAGCCACCCAGGTGCACTGTGCCCGCGCGGCGGGCGGCCTCGTTGGTCCACGGGATGCCGCCGTCGACGGCGAAGTCGACCTTGAAGGCGCCGGGGCCGTAGCGGAATCGGTTGTAGGCACGCGCAATTCGGGCAGGGAGCTGGTCGCTGAGGATCTCCGCGACCGCCGTCGGGGCGACGTCCCAGATGGTGATGTCGGACGGTGACAGGTCGGAAGCAGAGCGGACACGGATGCCGGTTTCAACCTTTCCGCCGTGGTCGGCCAGCACCGCGACCATGCTGTCGGCGATCTGCTGGGACCCGCCGACCGCGACCGCCCAGCCGTATCGATGTCCCGCTGTCAGGATGCCGAGCCCGACGCTGGCGCTCAGCGGGCGCTCGAGGGGTTGGAAGGCGTGCGCGGCGACGCCGCCGAACAGTGCCCGTCCCGCTTCCGTTCGGAAGGCTCGCGCCAGCAGCGCGGCCGGTGCTGTCGCCGGAATACCGAAGCGCGCCAGGCGGATCGGATGCCGGGGAATCCGCAGCAGTGGGCGCATGATGTCGGCGGCGAACACGTCGTAGTCGGCGACCGGGCGTTCGAACAGTGTGCGCCACAGCCGTTCATCGGCGCCGAGGCCGGTCGCGGTTTCGGTGACCGAGCGGTGCAGCACACCGGCGGTGCCGTCGTCGAGAGGGTGGACGCAGTCGAGTTCCGACCACGCCCACCGCAATCCGTACCGTTCCAGGTCGATGCGCTGCAGGAACGGCGACCCCACGGCCATCGGGTGGATGGCCGAGCAGTGGTCGTGCAGCAGGCCGGGCAGAATCGCCTCGCTCGAGCGGGTGCCGCCGCCGATCGTGTCGGCCGCTTCGAGGACCGTCACCTCCACGCCCGCTCGGGCCAGGGTGATCGCCGCGGCCAGTCCGTTGGGGCCGCTGCCGACCACTGTCGCCGTTGTCATCGACTTCTTCCTCTGCTCGAAATAACTTGCGGTACCGGTTTATTCGGCTGGAGCCACCACAGCCTGGGGTGATGCGGCAGTGACGTCTTCACGCCGCCAGATCACGGTGTGCGGAATCGGCCCGTCCGGCAGCCACGGCATCGCCTCAACCGCGTCGGCGACCTCCCATGTCCCGCGTTCGATCACGCCGAGTGCCGCGTCGACCACCATGTACTCCTGGGTGCTCTTGTGCACCGGTTGCGACTCCACCCACACTACGATCCACTCCCCCGGGGCGAACCCGACCCGGGCCTGGACTGCGTCGATCAGGTCGAGGTTGTGCAGGTGGCCGTCACCGAAGTTGAACCCGATCAGCGAGTTGCAGGCGAACTCGGCTTCGCGCACGGTCCAGCGATCGATGTCGGGAAGGTGCTTGTACAGCAGGGAGAACAGGCCGCGGCCCTGACTGTGCATGGAACGCCAGGCGATGGTCTGCTGCATGGTGATCTCGGCGACCGCGGGCGGGTACCCCATGGCCAGCAGCTGGTCGACCTGGTTGTCGGCGGGGCGGTGCGCGATGGTGTTCAACTTCGCTTCCGCCCCCGGTGCGAAGGCCCACAGCGCCGAGGCCCAGTTGCCCGCGTACTGACGCATGGACGGCAGGAACGACACGAGGTCCGGGCGCAGGTTGCCTAATACGGGGAAGAAGGCGAGTCCGGCCGCGATCGCCACCGTCAGCCACGGCGAGGACATGTCAAACAGCCCGTAGCCCTGCGAGTTCGGGAAACCGAGGAACAGGAAAATGGTGAGGTAGGCGAACAGGATGTTCCACTCCAGCGGCACCGCAAGGGGGAAGGTGGAGGTGATGAACAGGTGGAAGATCACCATCATCGCCACCCCGGCCAGCGTCAACCAGTGATTCGTCGAGAACAGCAACACGATCGGTGTGATCACCTCGACGGCCGTGCCACCGATATGGGCCATGAACAACGCCACCCGCGACGGGCGGATATCGTTCGGAAAGTCGCGGTAGTGGGCACGTTTGATCGACCGGAACGGCATAGCCGGACTGTTGGACACCATCGGGGGCACCACGTTGCTGAAGTGCTTGCCGAACTTCGAGACGCCCGCACCGACCCATACGATCACGATCAGCAGTTTGGCCGCGATGATCATGTCGGTGAACGGCAGCACCGCGAAGAACAGCAGCGCAGGCAGGTACTGCTCGCCGCGGGCCGCCAAGAAGATCGTCTTGTCCCGCAGCCCACACAGAATGTAGAGCACGATCGGCGCGATCAACAGCACCGGGCGGACCAGCCCGGAGGTGTTGTCCGGCAACGCTTCCACCAGTGCGGCGGTAGTCCGTCCCGGTGCGACCAGGGCGATCACCAGCGAAGCGAGAAAGCCGAGGTACAGGACCACGTCGACCGTGGTGCGCGAGTCACCGTTGGTGAACGGCACCCGATGCCAGGGCCGCAATCGGATACTTCCCCGTCGGGCGAAGTACAGGATGCCGCCGGTCATCGGCTTGAACTTGCCCGCCAACGGACCCCAGGAACCCGCGACGCCGACGGCTTCGAGCAACACCGTCCACAGCACCAGCTTCTGGTAGACGACCGGCTGGTTCCACCACTGCGCCACATCCCAGAACGGACCGGTGCCGGACGTCGCCGTCGCGATCGCGATGCCGCCGATGATGTAGAGCACGAGCACTTTCGCGAGATACACCGTGTGGATCATCTTCGGTGTTCCGAAGCCGTATTCCGCCCAGTGCAGTGCCAGCGTTCGCATACGTTCACGCAGCGGCAGATCCAAGAATGTCTCGGTGTCCACCGGCGGGAAGTCTCCCGTCTTGAATCCCATGGCTCGATCCCTTTCTTCCGACTCCCGGGCACGAGTGATCGCCACCGAAAGACTGTCTTTTCGTTCGAATTGGTTTGCGGTGCAGAACAGCTCAGGTACGCGCGGCGATGACCCGCAGCTGCAACTTGTCGATCTTGCCGACGGGATTGCGTGGCATTTCCGCGGTCAACACGATCGCGGCGGGAACCTTGAACGCCGCGAGTTCCGCACGGCAGTGCTCGGTCAGCTCTTCGACGGTGACCGTGGACTGTGGCGCGGCGACCACGTGGGCGACCGGCACCTCGCCCAGCACGGCGTCGGGCACACCGACGACCGCGGCCTCGTGGACGGCCGGGTGCCGGTAGAGCGCGTTCTCGATTTCCTTGGGATACAGGTTCTCGCCTGCCCGGATGATCATGTCCTTGATCCGGTCGACCAGGACCAGGTAGCCGTCGGCGTCGAAATAGCCGACGTCGCCGGTGTGCAGCCAGCCGTCCACGGCGGTCTTCGCCGTCTCCGTCGGCCTGCCGAGGTAGCCACGCATTACGTTCGCTCCGCGAATGACGACTTCGCCGGGTTCACCGGGCGCAGACAACGCGCCGTCGATATCCATGATCGCCACTCTCTGGCCGGGCAGCGGCAGCCCGACTGTCCCCGGCTTCCGTTGGCCCGCTATGGGATTGAGAGTCGACGCGCAGGTCCCCTCGGACAGACCGTAGCCCTCGACGATCGGCACACCGAAGCGCTGCTCGAACCTGGCGATGAGCTCGGCGGGCATCGGCGCGGCACCGCAGATCGCCAAGCGCAACGAGGAACTGTCGGGGCGCAGACCATCGGGTTGGGCAACGAGCATCGCGTAGATGGCAGGCACCGCCGAGAAATAGGTGGGTCGGACCGACTCGACCGTGACGAAAAATCCTGAAGCGGAGAACTTTCCGGCGATGGTGGTGCGTCCGCCCGCCAGCAGTGGCGACAGCACGCTGACGACGATGCCGTTGACGTGGAACAGCGGCAGTATCAGCAGGCTGTGGTCGGTCTCATTCAGACCGAGCGAATCGATGATCATCGCGCACATGGCGGCGAGATTCTCGTGACCGAGCAGCACGCCCTTCGGCCTGCCTGTCGTGCCGCTGGTGTAGATGATCAGGGCGAGATCGTCGGTAGAAGCCGCGGCCGCGACAGGGTCGGCGCGCTGGGCCAGTGCCGCGATGTCGACAGTGATTGCGGGCCTGCCGGATTCGCCGATCACGACGACGGCGCCGGAGTCTTCGACCTGATACCGGATGTCGTCGTCGGTGAGCCCGGGGTTCACGGGTGTGACCGCGGCGCCGAGCCGCCAGACCGCGAACAGGACAACCACGAGGTCCACCCGGTTGGGCAACACGACCGCGACGACATCGTCGGGTCGCACCCCCGCGCGGTGCAGGACTGCGGCGGCGGTGTCGACCCGAGCACGGAACTGCGCATTGGACAGTGTGACGGTGTCGTCGGCGATGCAGTGTCCGTGCGGGTCGGCAGCGGCTCTGACCTCGGGCAATTCGGCGATGTGTCGCATGATTCCTCACCGGTGATGAATGTGATCTGGATTACATCACTCACGGTAGGGCGCGTATTCGACGTCGACTACGGGCCAGCAGACCAGCGTTGTACCGACGTGTTGTGCCACGAGCACAAACAGCGCCACCCGACCGAGGTGCGGGGTACTGTCTGCGGCCATGGCCCATGACAACGACCCACTGGTGCGTGCGGTGGCGGGCCGGATCAAAGCCGACCTGGACCACCTGTCACCGCGGATGACCACGATGTTCGCCGAGGTCATCCCCGAATTCCGGCACGACGACGAAGTGCGAAGGCTGATGGTGGCCAGCACCGAGTCCAACATCTCCGCGATCCTGGACATGCTCACCCTCGCCATCGGCCTCGACGACATCACCGTGCCGCCCGCCGCCGCCGAGTACGCGCGTCGCTTCGCCCAGCACGACCTGTCACTCGAGGCACTGCTGCGCGCCTACCGGCTCGGCGAGAACATGTTCGTCCAATGGACCTTGACGCTGCTGGCCGAGCTGAACCCGCCCACCGACGTCGCGATGGCCACCGCGGCCCGCATCGCCTACCTGGTCAACGCCTACATCGACCAGGTGATCGAGGGTTTGATCGATATCTACGAGAGCGAGCGCCGTCGGTGGGACGCGCGCACCGACGCTGCCCGCGCCGCGCAGGTGCGTGCCGTCATCGACGCCGATGATCTGGATGTGGGTTCGGCCGAGCAGATGCTGTCGGCCTCACTGCGCGGCTGGCACCAGTTCGCGATGCTGTGGACACCACCGGGGACCCCCGAGCCTCGCGTGTCCCTGCGCGCGGGCACCACCCTGTTGGCGACCGCGACCGGAAAGACACCGATGACCGTGGAGGTCGACGATCACAACCGGTGGGTGTGGCTCTCCTCGGTGGCACGACCCGTGCTCGACACCGAACAACTCGCCCGCGACCTGCGCACCCACCCGAATCTGTCCGTCACCCTGGGCGATCCGGCCACCGGCCTCGAAGGATTCCGCCAGACCTTCCGCGACGCGCAACGGGCCCGCGCCGTCGCATTGACCAGGCGAGAGCACGGACTCACCGTCCACTCCGACGTGGCGTTGACCGCCCTGTTCGCCGACCGGGTACCGGAGATGCGGGTGTGGGCCGGGCGCGTGCTCGGCACGCTGATGGGCACCGACGACACAGCAGCGCGACTACGTGAGACCGTCCGCGCGTTCCTCGACGCCCGCGGCAGCTATACCGACGCCGCTGCCCGCCTGCACGTCCACAAGAACACCGTCCACTACCGGGTACGCAAAGCCGAAGAGCTCCTGGGACACCCGCTCGGCGAACGCAGGCTCGACACCGAAGTGGCCCTGCTGACCTGCGCCCAACTAGGGATCCTCGAGGCCCCTCACGACACCCAGCCCTTCCGTCGCAGGTCGGCTGGGACGAAAGCGAACGACGCGACCTGACTCCACCACCGGGGTTACCGTGGTCGTATGGAACAGCGAATCAGCCTGATCACGCTGGGCGTCGCCGATCTGGCGCGTGCCCGTGCCTTCTACGAAGCGCTCGGCTGGTGTGGCCAGGAGATCGAGGAGACGGTCTTCTTCCAGGCGGGCGGACTCGGCTTGGTGTTGTGGGGCCGGGACAAACTCGCCGCTGATTCAGGCCTGCCCGATGAAGGGGCTGGGTTCGGCGGTATCACGTTGGCGCACAACGTGCGGTCCGATACCGAGGTCGACGACCTGCTGGCGGTGGCACAGGCGGCGGGTGCCACGATCACCAAGCCCGCGGCCATCAACCCGGTCGGCTTCTACTCGGGTGTCTTCGTCGATCCCGACGGCTATCCGTGGGAGATCGCGCACAACCCGGGTTTCCCATTGGCCGCAGATGGGTCGATCACCATTCCCGATTTCGGCGCCGCCTGAGCCAGACGAATCGGGCAATTACGCCTGTCCGCATGGCAGATATGCGCGCTCGCTCCACGAACCGAATTCTTGTTGATTACGCGCTGCCCCGCCGTGGTGAATATCGCTTCTCGAGACACTCTCGTGACAATGTCGGCTGCGCTCGTTTCGTTCGACGCAGCGGGGTATGCGGTCCCCATGACGTCGTTTTGGTTGACCGATGTGCCGGTGCCGACCCGATCGCCCCTCGACGGTGACATCGAGGTCGACACCGTTGTGATCGGTGCCGGGATTGTCGGGTTGACCGCAGCGCTGGTGTTGGCCGAGCAAGGCCGCAGGGTCGCTGTGCTCGAGGCACGTCAGGTCGGTGCCGTGACGACCGGCGCGTCCACCGCCAAAATCTCGCTGCTGCAGGGGACGCGCGCGCAGGCGATCGCACGTCGGCACGGCGCCGAAGTTCTGGCGCAATACGTGATGGCCAATCAAGTCGGATTCGACTGGTTGCTGGATTTCTGCGCCGATCACGACGTCGCCATCCAGCGCGTCCCGGCCGTCACCTATGCGCAAAATGGCGACGAAGCCGCAGCAGTGCGCGCCGAGTACGAGGCCACCCGCTCGGTCGGGCTGCCCACCCAGTTGCTCGACGAGCTCGAGCTGCCTTTCCCCACGCACGGCGGTGTTCGGCTCAGGGAGCAGGCGCAGGTCGACCCGGTCGCGGTGCTCACCGCGCTCGCGGCCGATATCGAGGCACACAGCGGTCGGATCTTCGAATCGACTCGCGCGCAACGACTTCGCCGACACAACAACCGCGTTGTGATCGGCACCGACCACGGCGATGTCAGCGCGGCGAACGCGATCGTCGCGACCGGATCACCCGTGTTCGACCGCCGCGCGATTTTCGGTCAGCTGATTGCCCAACGCTCCTACCTGGCGGCGTTCGAGGTATCGGAACCGATCCCGCGGGAGATGCTCGTCAGCGCCGGTCGACCCATTCGCTCGCTGCGCTGGTGCCCCACCGAGTCCGGCGACGTCCTGCTGGTCGGCGGCAACGGCCACGACGTCGGGCGCGTCGATTCCGAAGCCGATCATGTCGCAGAGTTGCTGGACTGGACCGATCGCTGGTATCCCGGCGCACGACTACTCGATCGGTGGTCTGCCCAGGACTACCACCCGATCTCCGAACTGCCCGTCGTCGGCCCCGTGCAGCTCGGGGCCGGCGACGTTCTGTGTGCGACCGGGTTCGCCAAATGGGGCATGACCAACGGCGTCGCCGCCGCACTCGCCGCCGCCGACCGACTGTCCGGGCGTCAGCCCGCGTGGTCGGGCGCCTATGACGGTTGGCGCACCGGTGCGGTGAAGTCCCTGTTCGCGGGTGTGCAAGCGAATGCCGCAGTGGCACGGCATCTCTCGACCGGATGGCTTCACTTGTTCGAGCCCGGCTCCGGATCGGACCCCGCTGAAGGAGAAGGCACCGTCGACCGCCAGGGTCTGCAGCCGACGGCACTGTGCACCGTCGATGGTCGGACCCACAGGGTGTCGGCAGTGTGCACACACCTGCGGGGCATTGTGAATTGGAACGACGCGGAGAAGACCTGGGACTGCCCCTTACACGGGTCCCGTTTCGCACCGGACGGGGCCGTGCTGGAAGGTCCGGCGACCGCGCCGCTTACCCGTAACAGACACGCCGAATCTCCGTAGTTGCCGTCACTACAACGCATTTCGACGCGCGATATCTGATTCATCTCACAAGACGCGGGCATTCGAACGGTGAAACCACCGTGTCCCGAATGAAAGAAGGCCCGATGCTCATGAGACGAACGCGCCGTCGCGTCCACCGCATGGCCCGTGTCGTTTTGTTGGGTCTGCTCGTATCGGCCGGTGTCATCGCCTGCGCGGTTACTACCGATTCGCGAAGTCCCGACGGGAATCCCACCAGTGTCGACGCGCCGGTGATCGACGCGGCCGCCGCTGCGCAGTTGTGCGAGACGATGCGTGCCGAGATCGATAACTGGCGCCAACAGGGCAGTGCCATCGCTCGCGTGAAATTCAACGGCGTCGTCCACACCTGGGCGCTGCGCAACGGTGCGATCAATATCGCCCTCGCCCGCCACCGCGAAACGATCGACGTGGTCACTCGCGAGAATTGCCCCAATGCCCGCGAGCAGGTCAAACAAATCATCGACACCGGCAGCCTGGCGTCGGGACTCGTCGGTTTCTGATTTCGCGCACCATTGCGACCGCCCCGGATGCAATACAGTGACCGGATGCGTGGACGAATCCTGTTGCACTCGACCGTAATAGCCGCCGTTCTGGCGTTGCCCGCCCTTCCTAGCGCAACCGGCGACCCGGGCGATGGCGGATGCGCGCAGGTCCGGGTCGTCACGGTGCGGGGCACCCTCGAACCGCAGTCCGGCAGTCTGCTGCTCACTCCACTGGGCCGACGGATCGCCCAGGAATCCGGCCTCCGCACCACGGTGACCGAGCTCGAGTATCCGGCCTCGATGAACCCGGACAGCAGTGTGCGCGGCGTGGAGAATCTCACGGCATTGCTGAACGAGGCCGCCGCCGGTTGCCCCGACCAACGGCTCGTCCTGCTCGGCTACTCGCAAGGTGGGCGTGTCATCGGCAATACCCTCAGCGCACGAAATCTGTTGACAGAACAGGCCTCCGCGCGAATCGACGCCATCGCGATGTTCGGCAGCCCGCTGTTCAACGGAGCGGAACCCTACAACCGAGGCAGCTTCGACCCAGCCCTGTCCGGCACCGGTTCACTGCCCCTCGGCGCGCTCGCGGACTACGCCGACCGCGTGCGCGACTTCTGCAACGCCGGTGACCGCGCCTGCCAGGGCGGCGACCCGGCCGCCGGGTTCGGAAATGCCCTGAGCTACGGGCATTTCGCGTACTTCGTCAATGACAACCGGGACCAAGCCGCCGCGTTCGTCCGCGAACGACTCGGCCGGTAGCCGGCGGAAAATGCCTTATCCGCCGGACCCGAGGTTCCTATGTCCTGGTTCTCGGTGTCGCCGGCGGAGTCCTTGCCTCACTTCGGTGCTGGTCCCACCAGGAGTCGCCGTCGCGGTCAGGGACGTCCTTCGTCTGCGTCGGCGCGCTGGGTATGCCGAGGACTCGCAGCCGCCAGTCGTCCTCGCGGATCACGGCCACGATCCGGACGGGGACGACCGCGGTGAGCAGCAGGTAGTTGCTCACGCAGATCATCAAACAGATCGGGGGAAGGGAAACTACGAACGCGGTGCCCAGGGTTCCCATCTCGACCGGATCGCGCGAGATGGACAGCAGGTTTCCGCAGATACTCGACAGCACCGCGGCCACGAGCAGCAACTCGTAGACCCGCACCAGCGACGTGGCCTTCTCGTCGCGGATACCCACCAGGGTGATGAAGGTGCAGGCGATCAGCGCGACGGTGAGACCGACCACCACCGGCCACAGCCAGGTCAGATGTTCAGCTACTCCCGCGGCCTGCGCGAGGGTGGAGGTGAAGGTGAAGGATGCGATCGCCGCCGCGACAGCTAGCGCCGCCCCTAAGCCCACTAGCAGCTTCGGCACCGTGACTGGAACAGGGCGAGGGAAAGGGTCCGTGTGGTCCATCAGGCTCCATCCTACGGGCTACGGTCACCAAACATGCAGGCTCTCAACAGAGTACGGCCAAGCGCGCGCGGCGGGGCTCAAGCTTCGATCGACTCGACTTCTATGATGAATCTCGAGATCTGTTCGATGACGGGAAGTGGCTGCTCTTGCTGGACCCAGTGTCCGGCTTCGGGGACCAGGACGGTGCCTACGAACTGGGCACACACGGCTTCAGCCATCGTTCGCAGCGCGCCAGGCGACTGCCAGATTCCCCAATCCTGCTGTCCGGCAAGGAATTGAGTGGGCACGCCGATCCGCAGATCGTGCTGTGTGGCGGCCCCCGGCAGGGCCAGGGCCCGGTACCAGTTGAGTGCGCCTCCGAATCCGGTTCGACCGAATTCGTGCGCGTAGAAGTTCAGCTCCTCGTCGGTCAGCCAGGTGCACGCGGCTCGCTGCTGCGGTGAAGGTAGGTGCGGCGCCACGGTTTCCGGCATGGTGGCGTCGGCATCCATGACGTAGTACAGCGGCAGCTGTGCCAGGTCGTGTGTGAGTCCACCCGGCCACGGGGTGAGCCGAAGTCGTGCCCGACGAGATGGGCGCGGTCGTAGCCGAGCGCGGAGATCAGGCTCAGGGCGTCGCGGGCCAGGTTGTCGGTGCGGAACGATGCGAGGTCGGTGATATCGCTGCCGGTGGTTCGGCCGTAGCCGCGCTGGTCGGGCGCGACGACGCGGAAACCGGCGTCGGCGAGTGGAACCCCGATCTTGCGCCACGAGTAGGCCAGTTCGGGAAACCCGTGCAGTAGCAGCACCAGTGGACGCTCGGAGCCGCCGTGGCCTGCTTCGAGGATATACACGCGCAACCCATTGACACCGTCGATGAAACGGGAGCCGACCCCCTCCGGGAGCCCCGGATATCGGCTCACAACCGCTCCCTCTGCCTGCACGTCGCCGCCGCCGGTACACGGCGCCCGAACGGCCCCCTCCCTCGCGGTCCAACCTACGTGGTCGGGCACGAAGGTTGCCAGGTCATCCGAAGTTGCTGTGCTGGGCCAGGTTCCACCGAATTGCGGAACCTGGCCCAGCGCCTCACAGGAGTCGGCTGAGGATCCGGCCCACCGCACCCATGTTCTCCGGGCGGTCGAAGTCGCCGTGGGTGCAGTCCACGTCGAAGATGGTCATGGGTCCATGGATGTAGGGGCGCCAGGCCTCTTCCAGGTCGGTCTTCGCGTTGTCGGGCCGGTTGCCTTCCACGTCGACGGTTGCCGCGAATATGGTTGCGCCGCCGTCGAATACGGGGGTGGTGAAGTCGGCGAGGAGGGTGCTGTTGTTGATGAGGACCTTTGTTGCTCGTTCTGCCAGGCCTCGGATGGCCGGGGACTCGAGTTGGTCGCCGAACCTGTCGACCACCCACTCCGTGATGCTTGCCATGGCGTCGTCTTCGGAGACGTCGGGTTGGGGGTCGGTGGTGATCGGGGGCTTGCTGTCCATGATGCCGAGCAGGCCGATCGCCTTGCCGCGCCGGGCCAGTTCGCTCGCCAGTGTGTGAGCGACGATGCCGCCGTAGGACCAGCCGAGCAGGTAGTACGGTCCGTCGGGTTGGTGTTCGATGATCCGGTCGGTGTAGTCGTGGATCATTTCGGCGAAGGAACCGGCCAGTGGTCCGCCGTCGAGGCCGCGCGATTGCATGGCGTAGATCGGCCGGTCGGGGAGGTCGCGGCCGAGCTGCTGGTAGAACCAGCCGAGGCCGCCGCCGGGGTGCAGGCACCACAGTGGCTGCTGCGAGCCGGAGCTCTTCAGGACCAGCACCTGGTCGAAATCGCTGCCTGCGGTGCCGTCATCGAGTCGGCCGGCCAGTTCGGCGACGGTGGGGGCGTCGAAGATCACCCGGACGGGGACTTCCACGCCCAGGGTCGCGAGGATCCGGCTCGTGAGGCGGGTGGCCAGCAGGGAGTGGCCACCCAGGGCGAAGAAGTCGTCGTCGATACCGACCCGGCCGATGCCCAATATCTCGGCGAACAATGCGGCCAGGGTCTGTTCTCGTTCGGTGCGCGGCGCTCGGTATTCCTTTGCGGACAACAACTCCGGGTCGGGTAGTGCCGCACGGTCAAGTTTGCCGCTGGCGGTCAACGGCACCGATTCCAGCACCATCACCGTTGCGGGCACCATGAATTCCGGCAGGCGCTCGGCCGCCCAGCGACGCACGTCGGCCGCCAGCAGACCGGCCTGCGGATTGTTCGCATATCCATCGAGAACACCCCGCGGGAGATAGACATCCGTCAGTGGGCGGTCCAGTGCCGCATCTTGTTCGACGAATACCGCGTCCATGCGTCCCGGCTCGGCGGACCAGGTCACCGCTGTCGCGTAGCCGAGCCGCTGCCCCAGCACATACAGGTCCTCGGGCAGTAGACCCTCCTCAGCCACGTCCGTGAGGGTTCCCTCGAATCCAGCTGTGAGCGGGCCGGTTCGACCACCATCCACCGGTTCACCTGCTCGGATGCGTTGTGCGGCGTCGGTCTCGCCGACCAGCCCAACATGCGGAATTCCCGTGATGCGAATGCCTTCGGGGTGCGGGCCACGCAGGACTTCCGTCAGTGAGTCGAACACACCGAACTCGACTTTCGGCACATCGGCGACAGAAAGGGAGGTGAGCGGATCCTTGTGCAGGACAACGTCATACCGGTATCGCGTCAGCTCGTTGACCGAATACCCGCGCTTGAGCCGAATATCGACAGCACCGAACCCGACGCCGTCACCGCGCAACTCCGAGAAGAATTCGGGCGCCAGCAACAACTCCTGCTCAGCGGCGATATCCCGACGGACTCGATCCCGCACCACGGCCGGATCTTCACCACCACCACGACTCACCTGCACCGCCGTCGCGAATTCTTCCAACAGCGCGAAGTTGCGCACATCGCCGACGAATACCGCACCACCGGGAGCCAACAACTCCGACACCCGCTCCAAAACCGTACGGAGATAACCGTGACTCGGAAAATACTGCACCACCGAGTTCACGATCACCGTGTCGAAATGGCCGACCGGCAACCCGTCGATATCGTCGGCCGCCTGCGCTCGCAGCACGACCCGATCGACCCACGCCTCCCCCAACTCGGCCAACTGCTCACCCAGTGAGGAAATCGTCGCCCCGGACAGGTCCGTCGCCCAATACTCCCCGGACGCCGGCGCCACCTGCGACAACAACAACCCCGAACCCACACCGATCTCGAGCACCCGCACCGGATTCAACCCGAGAATTCGATCGACGGTCGTCGACCGCCACTCCCGCATCTGTTCCAACGGAATGGGAGCACCGGTGTAGCTGCTGTTCCAGCCACCGAAATCGGAACCGAACTCGACTGTTTCGGGTTCGGTCTCCGTGTGGGAGACACCCGAATAGAGATCGTCGTACACCCGCTGCCACTGCCCCACCAGTTCGTCTTCACCAGCGACCGGCCCCGACCGGTCCGCCACCACATAGCCGACCAGTTGCTTGCCGCCGGTGTCGATCTCCCGCGCGACCACAACGGCCTGTGACACCGAGGGATGTTGCGCCAGTACGGTTTCGACCTCGCCGGGCTCGACCCGGAACCCACGGATCTTGACCTGATCATCGCTGCGTCCGGCGAACTCCAACTGCCCGTCGACGTTCCAGCGCACCACGTCTCCGGTCCGGTACAGCCGCCCGCCGCCGGTCGGATCGAACGGATCGGCGATGAACCGGGCCGCGGTCAACCCGGACTTACCGTGATACCCGCGCGCCAACTGCGCACCGGCCACATAGAGCTCACCAGCGACGCCGACGGAGACCGGCGCCAACCACGAATCCAGCACGTACACACGCATATTCGCGACCGGAGCACCGATGGGCACCACCGCACCACGCTGATCGTCGGGCACCCGGAACGCGGTCACATCGACTGTCGCCTCGGTCGGGCCGTACAGGTTGTCGAGACGAATATCCCCGAACTGCCCCCGGACGGCGTCGACCAGCCCGGACGTGAGCGTGTCGGCACCCGTATTCACCTGCCGCACACTGCGCAACGGGCTACCCGGCACCGATGCGACGTGGTCGACCAGCGCCGACAACAACGGCGGTGTGGCGAACATCTTGGTCACCGACCGGGTGTCGGCCAGCCGGGTGATCTCCGCCGGATCCGAACGCTGCTCCCCCGCGAGCACCAACGTGGCACCCCCGCACAGCGCAGGCCAGATTTCATAGGTGGAGGCATCGAAGGCGATCGACGAATGCACCAGCACCCGGTCGTCGTGATCGACCGACCATGCTTGAGCGACCAGGTTCACCACGTTCCGATGAGTGATCCCCACGCCTTTCGGCACCCCGGTGGAACCCGACGTGTAGATCACGTACGCCAGGTTCTGCGCCCGCGACCGAATACCGCCGATGCCCGTGCCCTGCGGCTCCACGGCATCGAGGAAGAGCCGTGGTGCTGCCGCGTCGTCGGGCAGGACCTGCGCGGTCACCGAGTCGGTCACGATGACGAGCGGCGAGGCGTCGGCGAGGACGAAGGCCAGCCGATCCGAGGGGTAACCCGGATCGATCGGCAGGTACGCACCACCCGCCTTCACCACACCGAGCAAGGCCACGATCAGGTCCGCTGATCTGGGCAAGGCCACCGCGACGATACGGTCGGGCCCGACCCCGTACGACTGCAAACTCGAGGCCAATTCGGCAGCGCGACAGTCGAGTTCCCGATACGAGATCTCGACATCTCCGCACATCACAGCAACCGCGTCCGGGGCCGCCGCCACCTGCGCCTCGAACAGCGAGACCAAGGTCAGGTTCGAATCGAGCGAGACCGCGGTCTTGTTCCACCGGTGCAGGACCAATTCTTGTTCGCCGCTGTCGAGGACATCGATCGACCCCACCGGCGCACTCGGGTCCGACACCACCCGCCGCAAGATCCGCACCAACCGTGCCGCGATCGACTCGACTGTGGACCGATCGAACAGGTCGGTCGCGTATTCGACGAACGCACCCCAGGGTTGTCCGGCCGGGGCATCAGCGATATTGAAGAACAGATCGAATCGCGCGGCGGCGACCGATGCGTTGTACGGCTCGAATTCGACGCCCGCGAAATCCAGGGTGGGCAGGGCATTGTTCTGGAATGCGAGCGACACCTGGAACAGCGGGTGGTGGGCCGCCGACCGCACCGGGTTGAGCATTTCCACGAGCAATTCGAACGGTGCGTCCTGGTTCTCGTAGGCCGCCAAGGATTTCCCGCGGATCTGGGCGAGGATCTCGCCGAACGTCGCGGCCGGAGCCACCGCGGTGCGCAGCACCCACGTGTTGACGAAGAAGCCGACCAGGTCGGTCAGTGCGTCGTCGGTACGTCCGGCGATCGGGGCACCGATCGGAATATCTTCACCCGCACCGAGTTTGAACAACAGCACCGCCAGCGCCGACTGCAGCACCATCGACACCGTGGCGCCCGCGTCGGCGGCCATCCGTTCCAACCCGGCCCTGGTCTGGGCATCGATGGCGAACATCACCAGGTCGCCGCGGTAACTCGACACCCGGGGACGCGGGCGGTCGACGGGCAGCCGCAACTGCTCGGGCAAACCGTCGAGTTCGTCGCGCCAATAGTCGAACTGTCGCGCGAGCACGCTGTGGGGTTCGTCGGGCGAACCGAGCAATTCCTGTTGCCACAGTGTGTAATCCACGTACTGCACCGGCAACGGCTGCCAGCCCGGTGCCCGCTGTGCCAGGCGCGCCGAATACGCCGTCGCGAGGTCTTGCAGGAGTGGGGCCATCGACCAGCCGTCACCGGCGATGTGGTGGATCAACAGCACCAGCACGCACTCGTCGTCGCCGGTGCGGATCACGGTGACCCGAATCGGGATCTGCGTCGACAGATCGAATCCGAACCGCACCGCCGCGTTCACCGCGGTCGCCACCTCGGCGGGGTCCACCTCGGTTACGGCGAACGGGACCTCGACATTGTCGAGTACCCGCTGCGACGGCACGCCGTCGACCTCCACGAAGGCCGTCCGCAAGGTCTCGTGCCTGGCTACCACGTCGTCGATGGCGACCCGCAGGACCGACACATCCGCCCCGCGCAGCCGCACCGTCAGCGGAATGTTGTAGGTGGCGGAGGGGCCTTCCAGGCGGTGGATGAACCACAACCGCCGCTGCGCGAACGACAGCGGAACGGTATCCGGGCGCGGTCTGGGCGCCAGCATGGTCCGCACCGCTCCCCTCGGATCGAGCCTGCGGGCCAGTTGCGCCGCTGTCGGCGCGTCGAAGACGGTCCGGATGGGCACCTCGATCCCCAACACCACGCGAATTCGGCTGACCAGACGGGTGGCCAGCAGCGAGTGACCGCCCAGTTCGAAGAAGCTGTCGTCCACCCCCACCCGTCCCACGCCCAGGATCTCGCCGAACAGCTCGGTCAATGCCCTTTCCCTGGCCGTGCTCGGCGCCCGATAGCTGACCGAGGACACCAGTTCCGGCTCCGGCAGCGCCGCGCGATCCAATTTCCCGTTGGTGGTCAACGGCATCGACTCGATCACCATCACCGCCGCGGGCACCATGAACTCCGGCAGTCGGTCCGCGGCGAACAGTCGCACCGCTCGGCCGTCGAGGTCGTCGCCACGCTCACCGACCACGTAGCCGATCAGCTGCTTGCCGCCGGTGTCGGTGTCACGCGCAACCACGACAGCCTGGGATACCGAGGGGTGTTTCGCCAGGGCGTCG
Source organism: Nocardia sp. NPDC058705 (assembly GCF_042749305.1). Classification (NCBI taxonomy): domain Bacteria; kingdom Bacillati; phylum Actinomycetota; class Actinomycetes; order Mycobacteriales; family Nocardiaceae; genus Nocardia; species Nocardia sp. NPDC058705. The sequence continues at coordinate 464,102 of NZ_JBHYRN010000001.1, forward strand.
GCGACTTCGCCGGGCTCCACCCGGAACCCGCGGATCTTGACCTGGTCATCGAGTCGGCCGAGGAATTCCACCTGGCCGCCATCGGTCCAGCGCACCAGATCTCCGGTCCGGTACAGGCGACCACCAGCGGGATCGAACGGGTCGGCGACGAATCGGCTTGCGGTGAAAGCACTTCGACCGTGATAGCCGCGCGCCACCTGGGCGCCTGCCACATACAACTCACCGGCCACACCCACCGGCACCGGCATCAACGACGTGTCGAGCACGTACACCCGCACATTGGCCAGCGGCGAACCGATCGGCACCGCGGTCTCGCTGTCCGCCTCGGCATCGAAGACCGTGGCGAATACCGTGGTCTCCGTCGGACCGTAGCCATTGGTCACCGTCACACCGTCGATGCGGTGCCGCAGTCTGTCCACCAGTTCCGCACCGAGTTCGGCGCCGCCCGCGATCACCTGCTTCACAGTCTGGAATGTGTTGGTGGGCAGGGTATTCGCGTGATCGAGCAACGCCCACAGCAAGCCGGGTGTGCCGAACAACTTCGTCACCGACAGGTCCGCGATCAGCTCGGCGATCTCGGCCGGGTCCGAGCGCTGCGCACCGGCGAGCACGACAGCACCGCCACTGATCAACGCGGGCCAGATCTCGTAGGTCGATACGTCGAACGCGACCGAGGAATGCACGAGTACCCGCTCCCCTGGTCCGGTCGACCACGGCTGGGAGGCGAGGTTGAGCACGTTACGGTGGCTCACCACAACGCCTTTGGGGACACCGGTCGAACCGGAGGTGTAGATCAGGTACGCCGCGTTGTCCGGCGCCGCCGTGAAGCGATCGAGTTCGGGTCTCGCGTGGGCGGCGTGGTCGAGAGTGTCCAAAAAGAGACGAGGTATCGCAGTGTCGGGAAGTGATGCGGCGGTGGCATTCTCGGTCACGATGATGACCGGGTCGGCGTCGGCGAGGATGAAGGTCAGTCGATCCGACGGGTAGGCCGGGTCGATAGGCAGGTATCCGCCGCCCGCTTTCAACACCGCGAGCAACGCGACGATCAGGTCCGCCGATTTGGGCAGTGCGACCGCCACGATCGTGTCGGGGCCGACTCCCTTCGACTGGAGCACGCGGGCCAGGTCTTCGGCTCTCGTGTCGAGTTCCCGGTAGGTGAGCTCGGTGGAGGCGCAGAAGACGGCTATCGCCTCCGATGTCGCGGCGACCTGTGTTGCGAACAGTTCGACGACGGTGGCGTCGGGGACCCGGGCTGCAGTGTCATTCCACTTGTGCAGCAAGAGGTTTCGCTCATCGCTGCCGAGAACGTCGATCTCTCGCACCGGCACGGCGGGGTCTGCGGCAACCTGCTCGAGTATCCGCGCCAGGCGTGCCGCCGTCGCCTCGACCTCGGCCCTGTCCAACACATCGGTGCGGTATTCCAGATGCAGTGTCAGCGTGGGGGTGGCATTGGCGATGACGGTCAGCGGGTAGTGGGAGGGCGTGTTGGGGCGCGGATCGGTGATGGCGATGCCGCTGGTGGTGACCGCCTGCCCGATTCCGGCGTGGTCGACGGGGTAGGACTCGAACGCGATCAGGGTGTCGAACAAGATGTTCAGCCCGACCGCCTGGTGGATGTCGCTCAAGCCGACGTGGTGGTGATCCAGCAGGGCGACCTGGCGGTCTTGCAGGCCGATCAGCATGTCGGCCAGGGTGTCTCGGGGATCGATGACCACCCGCACCGGCACCGTGTTGATGAACAACCCGACCATCGCATCGACCCCGGCGATCGAGGGTGGCCTGCCCGACACGGTGGCACCGGCGATCACCTCGCGGCGACCGGTCGCGACGGCCAGCGCTATCCCCCACGCGCCCTGCACGACGGTGTTCACGGTGACCCCGAGTGCTGCGGCCTGCCTGCTCACCGCCATCGCTGTCGTCGCGGGCAGTGGAACTTGGACCCGCTCGACGCCGACTTCCGGCGAAGCGGTGCCGTCTGTGCCACCGGCCAGCAGTGTGGGTTCTTGGACGCCTCGCAGCTCCTGAGTCCAAGCCTGTAGACCGGCCTGAGGGTCCTGGCGGTTCAGCCATTTCAGGAAGTCCGTGTAGTCCGGCGCGGGCGGCATGGTCGCGCTGTCACCGGCGGAACTGTAGAGGCGCAACAGATCTTGGACGAGCAGTGGCAGCGACCAGCCGTCGAGTAGCACGTGGTGGGCGGTGACGATCAGTTCCGAACGGTGCTCGGTCATCGGTACGAGCGTCAACCGCAGCAAGGGCGGGACCGCGGTGTCGAAGTGCTCGTTCCGGTCTTCGATCAGGACCCGCTCCAACGCTGTCGCCTGGGCGTCGTGATCGTGCAGATCGACTATCCGCCAAGGCAATTCGACACCGTCGACGACTACCTGGATCGTGTTTCCGTTTCGATCGGCGGCGAAGGCCACCCGCAGGTTCGGGTAGCGGTCGAGCAGTGCCTGTCCAGCTGCCCGCAGCCGGGCCGCGTCCACCCCGCCGGTCAGGCCGAAGACGACCTGCATGTGATAGGCATCGAAGCCCGAACCCGCCATGACCTGGTGGAACAGCAGTCCCGACTGCATCGGCGTCAACGGCCACACATCCACCAGACCGGGATACTGCCGCTCGGCCGCCTCGATCTCGCCTTGATCCAGATCGACCAATGACAGGTCCGAGGGCGTCAGACCACCCGCGGTCGTCGCGGCGTGCCGAGCCAGACCCAGCACCGCGCTGCGCCACAACCCCGCCAACTCCTTGACCTCGGATTCCGCCAGCACGCCTTCGGGCGCGGCGAAGACCGCTTGCATCACCGGTCCGTCTTCGGTGTCGACCACCATCGCGTTGACATCGAGTACCGACAGCGCGGGCATCGCGGAGGTCGCCGGATCCATGGGAGTGATCAGTCGTCCGGCATCCACGGCGGGCGTCCACCCGGCTGCGCGCAGTCGCTGCGGCAGCAGGTCTGTGGAGGTGAACCGACCCAGGTAGTTGAATCCGATTTGACCGGCCGAGAACTGTTGCAGCTCAGCGGAAGTGTTCGGATTCAGGTACCGCAGCAGCCCGAAGCCGATGCCCTTGTCCGGTACTGCCCGCAACTGCTCTTTCACCGACTTGAACAGGGAGCCGACCGCGGGACCACCGGCGCAGAGTTGGTCCCAGTCCGTTGTCTGCGCATTCAACCGCACCGGGAACATGCTGGTGAACCAGCCCACCGTGCTCGACAGATCAGCACCGGGGACGGCCCCTTCTTCGCGCCCGTGGCCTTCCAACCGGACCAGCACCGACTGCTCTTCCACGCCCCTGCGGTGTCGCCAGTGGGTGATCGCAGCGGTCAGTGCCGCGAGTAAGCCGTCGTCAACGCCGCCGTGGAACAGCGCGGGCAGCGTGGTCAATAAGGTTTCGGTGTCCGTCGACGGGATCCGGACCGCGACATTGCGTGCGGTGGCCATCACGTCGATGGTGGGGTCGAGCGGCCTGTTGCCCAGCATCGGATCGGGGCCGTCCAAAGTCGATCGCCACCAGGACATTTCCGCCAGCCGCTCCGGTCGGCTCGCCTGTTCGACGAGCCCGTGCGCCCATCGCCGCAACGATGTTCCCGTGCCCGCCAACTTCGGCGGCGATCCCGCCGCTGCCGACTGCCAGGCCATCGCCAAGTCCGGCAACAGGATTCGCCACGACACCCCGTCGATTGCCAGGTGATGCGCCACGATCGACAACCGGCCCGGCTCGGTGGGTCCGGCGTCGAACCACACGAACTGCACCATCATCCCCGCCGAGGGCGCCAGCCTGCCTGCGGCCGCCGCCAGCTCAGCGACGATTACCGACTCGGCAACGCTCTGAGTCGGTTCGACACGATGCAGCAGCCGGTCGACGTCCACCGAGCCGACGGGCGCCACTTCGAGTCCCGCGCCCCGGTCGTCGTCGACCAGCCGCGACCGCAGCGCGTCGTGACGATCGAGCACCGCTGTCAGGGTCGTCACCAACCCGGCCCGGTCTATCCCGGCAGGCAGGTCGAGCAGTAGCGATTGGCTGAAGCCGTCGAATCCCGCCCCGCCCCTGTCCCGAACGAACCGCGCCACCGGCAGCAACGGCATCCATCCGATCCCACCACCTGGCAGTTCCGTCAAGACCGGTCCCGCATCGCCGCGACCGATCGACAGCGCGGCCAACGCGGCGGCCGTCCGGTGCTCGAACACCTCCCGCGGACTGATCTCCACCCCCAATTCGCGTGCCCGCGAGACCACCTGGATCGAGCGGATACTGTCCCCACCCAATTCGAAGAAGCTGTCGTCGACGCCGACGCGTTCCAGGCCGAGCACTTCGGCGAACACGCCCGCCAGGACCTGTTCGTGATCGGTCCCTGGCGCGCGATAGTCCGCCGACGAGGTCAGTTCCGGCTCCGGCAAGGCGGCGCGGTCGAGCTTTCCGCTCGGCAACAACGGCACCGACTCGATCACGGTCACCGCCGCGGGCACCATGAAGTCCGGCAGCCGCTCGGCCACGAAGTCGCGCACCTGTTTCCCGTCGAGCCCGTCCGCGCCGACCACGTAGCCCAGCAGTTGTTTGCCGACGCCGATGTCACGGGTGATCACTACCGCACGGGACACTGAAGGATGTTGTGCCAGTGCGGTTTCGACCTCCCCCGGTTCGACCCGGAACCCACGGATCTTGACCTGATCATCGGCTCGGCCCGCGAACTCCAGCTGCCCGTCCGCATTCCAGCGCACCACGTCACCGGTGCGGTACAACCGGCCTCCGGCGGCGTCGAAGGGGTCGGCGAGGAACCTGGCCGCGGTCGGGCCTGGCTTGCCGTGATACCCGCGCGCCAACTGCGCACCGGCGACATACAGCTCGCCCGCCACGCCGACAGGCACCGGCGCCAGCCACGAATCCAGAACGTAGACGCGCGTATTGGCCACGGGCGCACCGATCGGCACCACGGTCTCGATGTCGGCGGGCACTTCCAGGGCTGTCACGTCGACTGTCGCCTCGGTGGGGCCGTACAGGTTGTCGATCCGGACGTCGTCGCACTTGGCGCGCAGTGCCGCGACCAATCCGCGGGTCAGTGTGTCGGCGCCGGTGTTCACCTGCCGCAGACTGCGCAGGGGCTCGCCCGCGACTGTGTCGAGGTGTTCGACCAAGGCAGCCAGTAGGGGCGGGGTGGCGAACATCTTTGTCACCGAATGGGTTTCGATCAATCGGGTGATCTCCGCCGGATCCGATCGCTGTTCGGCCGCGATCACCAGCGTCGCGCCACCGCACAGTGCGGGCCAGATTTCATAGGTGGACGCGTCGAACGCGACCGACGAGTGCATCAGCACTCGATCCCCGGTGCCCGCCGTCCAGGCCTGGGCGATCAGGTTTGCCACGTTACGGTGCGTGATACCAACACCTTTCGGCACACCGGTCGATCCGGAGGTGTAGATCACGTACGCCAGATTCTGCGGTGTGGACACCGCGCCCGACGTCGTTCCCCTCGGCACCTCGAGGGTGTCGAGGGTGTCGAGGAACAGGCGCGGCGCGGTGTCAGGCAGCAGCGGTGCGGTAGCAGTGTCGGTTACCACGACCACCGGTGCGGCGTCGGTGAGGATGAACGCCAGTCGCTCGGAGGGGTAAGCGGGATCGATCGGCAGATACGCGCCGCCGGCTTTGAGCACAGCCGACATCGCGACGATCAGGTCCGCGGACCTGGGCAGGGCGACCGCGACAACAGTGTCCGGGCCGACGCCTTGCGATCTCAGCACACGGGCGAGTTCCGTTGCCCGCGTATCGAGTTCGCGGTAGGTGAGCTCGACGTCCGCACAACGGACCGCGATGGCGTCAGGGGTCAGGGCGACCTGCGCTTCGAGCAGTCCGTCGAGGGTTCGGTCCTCGACATCGAGGGCGGTGTCGTTCCAGCGGTGCAGGACCGCTTCACGCTCCTCGGCACCGAGTAGGTCGACCGACCGCACAGGAATGTCCGGGTCGGTCACGATCTGTCGCAGTATCCGCGCCAACCGGGCCGCGATCGCCTCGGCGGCGGGTGCGTCGAAGGCGTCGGTGCGGTACTCGAGTCGCAGTTGCAGGGTGGGGTTCGCGGCGGCGAAAACGGTCAGCGGGTAGTGGGTGGGGGCGTCGGAGTGCAGGTCGGCGATGGCGATGCCGCTGGTGGTGGCCGCCGCACCGATTCCGGCCTGGTCGACGGGATAGGACTCGAACCCGATCAGGGTGTCGAACAGGACGTGCAGGCCTGTCGCCTGGTGAATGTCGCTCAAACCGACGTGGTGGTGATCGAGCAGTGCGGCTTGGCGCGCTTGCAAGCCGACCAGCACGTCCGCGAGGGTGTCGCGGGGGCCGACACGGACCCGCACCGGCACGGTGTTGATGAACAACCCGACCATCGAGTCGACGCCCTCGATCGACGGTGGGCGTCCGGAGACCGTCGCCCCGGCCACCACATCGTGTCGGCCGGTCAACGCGCAGAGCAGAATTCCCCATGCAGCCTGCACGACGGTGTTCGCGGTGACGCCGAGCTCCCCGGCCCGCTTACTCACTCGCGCTGCGGTTTCCGCGGTCAGCGGCACCTCGAGCTGTTCGACGCCCGCACTCCCGGCGCCACTTGTGTCAGCTGCCAGTAGCGTGGGTTCGTCGACACCGTCGAGTTCTTCGAGCCAGGCCGCCACCCCGGCGTCGGGGTTCTGCTCGCCCAACCATTTCAGGAATTCCCGGTAGTCGGGCGCTTGCGGCAAGGTGGTCGCGTCGCCGTCGGAAGCGTAGAGACGCAACAGGTCCCGAAGGAGCAGTGGCAGTGACCATCCGTCCATCAATGCGTGGTGAGAGGTCAACACGAGTTCTGAACGGTCTTCCGACATCAGCACCAGCGTCAGTCGCAGCAAGGGCGGCGTCGCCATCTCGAACTGTGCATCGCGATCCTCGGCAAGCATGTGCTGCAACGCCGAAGCGCGATCGGCGTCATCCAGTGCGCGGAGATCCAGAACACGCCAAGGCAATTCGACGTCGTCGACGATGACTTGCACGAGCTTTCCTCGCGCACCCGCGACAAATCCCACCCGCAGATTCGGATAACGGTCCAGCAATGCCTGCCCGGCCGACCGCATCCGGTCGGCGTCCATTAGTCCGGTCAGACCGAAGACGACCTGCATGTGATAGGCGTCCGAACCCGAGCTCGCCATGGCTTGATGGAACAGCAGGCCCGACTGCATCGCAGTCAACGGCCACACATCCACCAACCCCGGGTACCGCTGCTCCAACCCCTCAATCTCCGCTTGACCGAGCGCCACCAACGACACGTCGGACGGAGTCAATCCGCCTGCCGACGAAGTGGCGTACCCGGCCAGACCCACCACCGCACTACGCCACAACTCGGCGAGGTGCGCCGTTTCGGCTCGATCCAGCACACCATCCGGCGCCGAGAACACCACTTGCAGCACCGGACCGTCCCCGGTGTCGACGACGATCGCGGTCACGTCGACCACCGACATCACCGGCATCGCCGCATCCGGGGCTGCGTTGGCGCCCGCCCCGGCCGGGGCCCACCCTGCTCCCCGCAGACGTTGCGGCAACAGATCCGTAGCGGTGAACCGACCGAGATAGTTGAACCCGAACTGGCCGGTCGAAAGGTGCTGCAGCTCAGGTGCGGTAGCGGTATTCGCATAGCGCAGCAGCCCGAAGCCGATGCCCTTGTCCGGCACAGCACGCAATTGCTCTTTGACCGACTTGAACAAGGCTCCCGCAGCAGTGTCGCCAGCGCAGACCTGGTCCCATTCGGGGGCGGTCGCTGTCAATCGCACCGGGTACACGCTGGTGAACCAGCCGACCGTGCTCGACAGATCGGCCCCGGCAACGGCATCTTCTTCCCGGCCGTGCCCCTCGAGTCGGATCAGCACCGAGTCCTCGTGGACGCCCTGGTCGTGGCGCCAGCGACTGACCGCTGCGGTCAGGGCCGCCAGCAATCCGTCCTCGACGCCACCGTGGAACAGCGCGGGCAAGGTGGTCAACAACGCCTCGGTCTGTGCCGTCGGTATCTCGACAGCGACGCGGTGCACGGTCCCCATGACATCGATGGCCGGGTCCAGCGGGCGGACACCCACCATCGGATCCGGTCCGTCGAGAACCGCACGCCACCACGGCAATTGCTCCACCACCGAGGGTGCTGCCGCCTTCTCGACCAGCCCGTGCGCCCATCGCCGCATCGATGTTCCCGCGGCAGGCAACACCGGCACCGATCCCGCGACAACGATCTGCCACGCCATGGCCAAGTCCGGCAACAGGATTCGCCACGACACCCCATCGATGACCAGGTGATGCGCCACGATCGACAACCGGCCCGCGCGAGTGGGTCCCGCGTCGAACCACACGAACTGCACCATCACCCCCGCCGACGGCGCCAACCGGCCCGTGGCCGCAGCCACCTGTGTGGCGACGAGCTCAGCCTGATCATCGAACGGGTCGCTGGAATCCGCTGTGATCGAGGGGATCTCGACGCGACACACAAGCGCGTCGACGTCGATCGCGCCGACCGGTGCCACTTCGAGCCCGGCACCACGGTCGTCATCGACCAACTGAGACCGCAGCACATCGTGGCGATCGAGCACCGCCGTCAATGTCGCCACCAGCCCCGCCCGGTCGATACCCACCGGCAGTTCCACCGTCAACGACTGCGTGAATCGATCGAATCCCGCCCCCAGCTCACGCACGAACCGAGCCGCGGGCAGCAACGGCAGCCAGCCCACCGCTCCACCGTCGAGCTCCGCCAATCGCGAATTCGCGGTGCCGAGGCCGCGAGCGACGACCGCCAACCCGGCCGCTGTCCGATACTCGAAGACCTCGCGCGGGCTGATCTCCAGGCCCGCTTCCCGAGCCCGCGACACCAGCTGAATCGAGCGGATGCTGTCACCGCCCAGCTCGAAGAAGCTGTCGTCGACGCCGACGCGTTCCAGCCCCAACACCTCGGCGAACGCGGCGGCCAGGATCTGTTCCTCGTCGGTTCGGGGTGCTCGATAGCGCGCGGATGCGGCGAACTGCGGGTCCGGCAGTGCGGCGCGGTCGAGTTTGCCGTTCGCGGTCAGCGGGACCGCGTCGATCACCATCACCGTCGCGGGCACCATGAACTCCGGCAACCGCTCGGCGGCGAACCCGCGGACTCGGCCTGCATCGAGTTCATCGGACGTAGACGCCTCGGCCACCACATAGCCGATCAGTTGATCACCGCGTGCGACAACCACCGCCTGGGACACCGAAGGGTGTTGCGCCAGTGCGGTTTCGACCTCACCCGGTTCCACCCGGTACCCGCGAATCTTCACCTGGTCGTCGACGCGTCCCCCGAATTCCAGCCGTCCGCAGGTCGTCCAGCGCACGATGTCACCGGTGCGGTACAGCCGACCACCGCCGACTGGGTCGAACGGGTCGGCGACGTACCGGGCCGCGGTCAGATCTGCCCGCCCCTGATAGCCGCGGGTCACTTGCGCGCCGGCGACGTACAGTTCGCCGGGCACACCGACGGGTACGGGCGCCAGCCACGCGTCCAGCACGAACACCCTGACATTCCCCAGCGGCCGCCCGATCGGCACCGCTCCGTCGAGGTCGAGCTCTGCCACGTGGTCGGTCACGCACGCTGTCGTCTCGGTCGGACCGTAACCGTTCACGACCTCGAGGTCGGGGTACTGCGCGTGCACCCGGTGCACGATGGCCGCTGTCAGCTCGGCACCGCCCGCCACGACCCGCCGCAGACTCCGCAACGGACTGCCCGGCACGGTTTCGACGTGTTCGAGCAACGCCGACAGCAGCGGCGGGGTGGCGAACATCAAGGTGGCCGAACGGGATTCGACCAGGTGGGCGATCTCGTCCAGGTCCGAGCGCCGCTCACCGGCGATGACCAGCGTCGCACCGCCACACAGGGCGGGCCAGATCTCGTAGCCCGATGCGTCGAAGGCGATCGAGGAGTGCACCAGCGCCCGGTCCCCAGGCTCTGTCCGCCATGCCTGGGCAACCAGATTGGTCAGGTTCCGGTGCGTGACCCCCACGCCTTTCGGGACACCGGTGGAACCGGACGTGTAGATCACCTGCGCCAGGTTCTCCGGGTTCACCACGGCGCGATGCGGGACAGACGTGTCCCCTGTTTCGATGTCAAGCGCGCCGAGGCAGACCTGTGGCACGGTCGTGTGCGGCAGTAGTGGGGCGGTCAGCGAATCGGTCAGCACAACGACCGGTGCGGCGTCGGCGAGGATGAACGTCAACCGATCCGCGGGGTAGCCCGCATCGATCGGCAGGTACGCACCGCCCGCCTTCCAGACCGCCAGCATGGCCACGATCAACTCCGCGGACCGCGGCAATGCCACTGCGACAACACGATCCGCGTCGACCCCTCGAGCGACCAGTACCCGTGAGAGCCGTTCCGCACGGAGGTCGAGGTCTCGATAGGTCAGCTCGGTGTCGCCGTCGAGGACGGCAACCAGATCGGGGGTCCGCGACACTCGCGACCGGAACAGTTCGATCATGGTGGTGTCGACGGCGTCTCCGGCGGTGTCGTTCCAGCGGCGCAGCACCGCGTCACGTTCGCCGACGTCGAGAACGTCGAGCGATCCCACCGCCACATCGGGTGCCGACACGACCAGACCCAGCAGTCGCACCAACCGGGCGACCATCGATTCGACCGTGGACCGATCGAACAGCTCGGTCGCGTACTCGACCAGTCCGCTCCACCGGTCACCGGCGGCGCCATCGGCGATATTGAAGAACAGGTCGAACCGGGAGGTCGCCACGGAGGCTCCGTAGGGTTCGAATCCCGCGCCCGGCAGCTCCAGGGCGGGCAACGCGTTGTTCTGGAACGCGAGGGACACCTGGAACAACGGGTGGTGCGCCGCCGATCGGGGCGGGTTGAGCAGTTCGACGAGCAATTCGAACGGAATGTCCTGGTTCTCGTAGGCCGACAGGGCTTTCGCCCTGACCTGACCGACGACTTCGGCGAACGGCATCGACGCCGACACCTTCGCACGAAGCACCCAGGTGTTGACGAAGAACCCGACCAGATCGGTGAGGTTTTCGTCGGTCCGGCCCGCGATCGGCGAGCCGATCGGAATATCCTCCCCCGCACCGAGTTTGAGCAACAACACGACGAGGGCTGATTGCAGGACCATCGACACCGTCGCGCCCTCGCGAGCCGCCAACCGCTCGACTGCGGCGCGGAGCTCGGGATCGATGTCGAACGACACCACGTCGCCTCGATGGCCCGCGACCCGTGGGCGCGGCCGATCCGTCGGCACACGCAATTGTTCGGGCAGTCCGGCCAGTTCGTCACGCCAGTAGTTGAATTGCCGGGACAGCATGCTCTCGGGGTTGTCCGAGGAGCCGAGCATCTCTTGCTGCCACAGCGTGTAGTCCACATATTGCACCGGCAACGGTGTCCACTGCGGTTCACGACCCGTCAGGCGGGCCGCGTACGCCGTGGAGAGGTCTCGTAGGAGCGGGCCCATCGACCAGCCGTCGCCTGCGATGTGGTGGATGAGCAGGACGAGGATGTGCTCGTCGGTTCCGGATCGAAAGACACTGGTACGCAAAGGGATCTGCGAGGTCAGGTCGAAGGTGTGCCGTGCTGCCTCGGTGACCGCCGCGTCCACCTCGGCGGAGTCCGGTTCGGCGACCGTGAACGGGACCTCGACACTGTCGAGGACCTGCTGTCGGGGCACCCCACCGGTGTCGACGAAGACGGTGCGCAGGCTTTCGTGGCGGGCGACGACATCGGCGATCGCCGCACGCAAGGCCACGATGTCGAGCCCACGCACCCTTACCGCCAGCGGGATGTTGAAGGTCGCGGAGGGGCCTTCGAGCCGGTGGATGAACCACAACCGCCGCTGCGCGAACGACAGCGGAACCACGTCCGGTCGCGGCAGCGCCACCAGTGCCGGGCGCACCCGAATGCCCGAACCCAGCCGGGTCGCCAACTGCGCCACCGTCGGAGCGTCGAAGATCGTCCGAATCGCCACCTCGGCGCCCAGTTCCGCCCGGATCCGGCTCGCCAGCCGGGTTGCCAGCAGGGAATGGCCGCCGAGGGCGAAGAAGCTGTCGTCGACGCCGACCCGGTCGAGCCCGAGCACACCGGCGAACAACTCCGCCACCTTGCGTTCCTCGGTAGTGCTCGGCGCGCGGTAGGGCACCGACGATCTGAGCTCCAGGATCGGCAGCGCGGAGCGATCTACTTTGCCGCCGGTGGTCAACGGCACGGCGTCGATCACCATCACCACGGTCGGCACCATGAAATCCGGCAACCGTTCGGCTGCGAAGCCGCGCACCTCGGCACCGTCGAGGACAGCATTCCGATCGGCGACCACATACCCGACCAATTGTTTGCCGCCGGTGTCGGTCTCACGGGCGACCACCACAGCCTGCGCGACCGAACTGTGCTGGGCCAGTACCGATTCGACCTCGCCGAGCTCGACCCGGAAGCCCCGGATCTTGACCTGATCATCGCTGCGCCCGGCGAACTCCAACTGGCCGTCGGCATTCCAGCGCACCACATCGCCGGTCCGATACAGCCGACCACCGGCCGGATCGAACGGGTCGGCGACGAACCGGGCAGCGGTCGATCCCGGTCGTCGCTGGTAGCCGCGCGCCAGCTGCGCACCGGCCACATACAGCTCACCGGCGACCCCGACGGGCACCGGTGTGAGCCACGAATCCAGCACGTACACCCGCGTATTGGCGACCGGGGTACCGATCGGCACGACCGTGTCCACGCCACCGTCTGGCACCCGATACGACGTCACATCGACCGTTGCCTCGGTCGGACCGTACAGATTCTCGATTCGGACATCGCCGAACTCCTGGCGCATCGCACGCACCAGTCCCGGGGTGAGGGTGTCAGCGCCGGTATTCACCTGTCGCACAGTGTGAAACGGGTTTCCAGGTGTCGACTGCGCCTGCTCGACCAATACCGACAGCAAGGGCGGTGTAGCGAACAGCATTGTCACCGAGCGGGTTTCGATCAGCTGGGCGATCTCCGCCGGATCCGAGCGTTGTTCTGCGGCGACGACCAGGGTCGCACCGCCGCAGAGGGCGGGCCAGATCTCGTAGGTCGAGGCGTCGAACGCGATCGAGGAATGCGCCAGCACCCGATCCCCCGGCTCGGCCGACCACGCCTGCGCGACCAGGTTCACGACATTGCGGTGGGTGATCCCGACACCCTTGGGCACACCGGTGGAACCGGACGTGTAGATCACATAGGCCAGATTGTGCGCCCCCGGAACGCTCCGGGACTCAGCACTCGAATGCTCTTCCTCGCCGAGGTAGAGATTCGGAATATCGTGGTGCGGCAGGAGATTCGCCGTCGCACGGTCGGTCACGACGACAACCGGGGCGGCATCGCCCAGGACGAATGCGAGGCGGTCCGAGGGATACGCCGGGTCGATCGGCAGGTACGCGCCACCGGCCTTCACCACCGCCACCAACGCCACGATCAGGTCCGCGCTCCGCGGCAGAGCGACAGCGACGATGCTGTCGGCGCCCACCCCACGCGAGACCAGCACCCGCGCGAGCAGTTCAGCCCGACTGTCGAGTTCGGCGTAGGTGAGTTCCGTGTCGCCGCAGACGAGCGCGACCGCATCCGGCGTCCGCGCGAGCTGGGCCTCGAACAGTCCGAGGAGGGTGGTCTCGGTGAGGTCGACGGTCGTGGCGTTCCACCGATGCAGCACGTCTTCGCGTTCCTCGGCGTCGAGCACATCGATCGAGCCCACCGCCCGGTGCGCGTCCACGGCGATCGAGCCGAGCAGCCGCACGAACCGCGCCGCCATGGCCTCGACAGTGGACCGATCGAACAGGTCGGTCGAGTACTCGATATGCAGGCCCCATCCGGGCCCGGCACCGTTGCCGGACACCTGATCGGTGATGGTGAAGGTGAGATCGAACTGTGAGGTCGTGGCGGCCATCGCATAGGGTTCGAATCCGACCCCCGCCAGTTCCAGGGTGGGTGCGGCGTTGTTCTGCATGCTCAACAGCACTTGGAAGAGCGGGTGGCGTGCCGCCGAGCGGGCGGGATTGAGCATCTCCACCAGCAGTTCGAACGGGACATCCTGATTCTCGTACGCGGCGAGCGCTTTCGCGGTGACCTGGCCGAGGATCTCGCTGAACGAGGCCCCCGGCGACACCCGAGTTCGCAGCACCCATGTGTTGATGAAGAATCCGACGAGGTCGTTCAGCGCGTCATCGGTGCGACCCGCGATCGGCGATCCGATCGGAATATCCTCGCCTGCACCGAGTTTGAACAACAGCACAGCCAAGGCCGCCTGCAATGCCATCGACGACGTCGCGCCCGCACCCGCCGCGCAGCGTTCGACTCCGGCTCTGATCCGGCCGTCGATGCCGACCACCACCACATCGCCGGCATAGCTCGCGACTCGTGGCCGTGGCCGATCCGTCGGCAACCGCAGTTGTTCGGGCAGATCCTCCAGTTCCCTACGCCAGTAGTCGAATTGGCGCGAGAGCACACTGTTGGGATCCGTCGGCGAGCCGAGCAGTTCCTGTTGCCACAGCGTGTAGTCGACGTACTGAACCGGCAGTGGCTCCCATTGCGGCTCGCGGCCGTCCCGACGTGCCGCGTAGGCCTCCGACAGGTCGCGCAGCAGTGGCGTCATCGACCAGCCGTCGCCGGCGATGTGGTGGATCAGCAGGACCAGCACGCATTCCTCGGTGCCACAGCGGAACACGTTGGTGCGGATGGGGATCTCGCTGGACAGATCGAAGGCGTAGCGGGTCGCCGTGGTGACGGCCCGGTCCAGCTCGTCGGCCGTGACATCGGTGACGGTCACCGGCACCTCGACGCCGGCGGGATCGAGTACGTGCTGGGTCGGTACCCCGTCGGCTTCGACGAAGATCGTGCGCAGGCTTTCGTGGCGGGCGACGACGTCACCGACCGCGGCCGCGAAAGCGGATGCGTCGAAGACACCGGCCAGCCGGACCGTCACCGGCATGTTGTAGGTGGCCGACGGCCCTTCCAGCCGATGGATGAACCACAACCGGCGCTGGGCGAACGACAATGGAATCATTACTAGCTCACCTCTCGATTCATCCTGCGCAGAGCCGGTCGCCGGGTGGGAGCCAGTTGCGGCCACCGCGCGGCGAGTTCGGCCACCGTGGCGGCCTCGAACATCACTCGAATCGGCACTTCGACGCCGAGCACCGACCTGATCCGGCTGGTCAGCCTGGTCGCCAGCAGCGAATGGCCGCCAAGTGCGAAGAAGCTGTCGTCGATGCCGACGCGGCCAACCCCCAAGATCTCGGCGAACAGTTCGGCCAGGGTCTCTTCGTGGTCGGAGCGTGGCGCCCGATACTTGCTGGCCGACACCCACTCCGGTGCGGGCAGCGCCGCGCGGTCGAGCTTGCCGTTGGTGGTCAACGGCACCGAGTCGATCACCATCACCACGGTGGGCACCATAAAGTCGGGCAGTCGTTCGGCCGCGAACGCGCGCACGCCGGCAGGGAGCAGCGTGTCCTGGGGGCTGTTGGCGTACGCGGCCGGATCACCCACCACGTCCGACGGCAGGTACACGTCGGTCAGTACTCGGTCCTGCGCCGAGGTGGCTTCGACGAAGACCGCGTCCATCCGACCGGGTTCCGACGACCAGGTGACCACCGTCCGGTATCCGAGTTCCAGACCGAGCGCGTGCAGGTCCTCGGGCAGCAGACCGACACCTCGCCGGTCGGCGGCGAGGATTCCTTCGAAACCGGCGCCGAGCTGGTCGGTTCGATCATCGGCCGAGACCGGGAGTCCTGATCTGATCTGCTCGGTCACCGCGATCTGGCCGATGAGTCCGGCGTGTGGGATCCCGGTGACGCGAAGACCGTCGGGATGGTCCGTGCGCAGCAGGGTGGTGAGTGAATCCTGGTCGCGGAACTCGACTTTCGGCGTCTCTGCGACCGACAGCGGCTGTTCGGCATGCTTACGCAGAACGACGTCGTAGCGGTATCGGGTCAGCTCGTTCACCGCGAAACCGCGTTTGAGCTCGATATCTACCGCGCCGATTCCCAGGTCACGACCCAGTGCGAGGAAGTACTCCGGTGCCAGCAGGAGTTCCTTCTCTGCCGCGATGTCACGACGGACCCGATCCTCGACCACCGCGGGATCCTCACCGCCCTCACGGGTGACCTGCACGGCGGTGGTGAACTCCTCCAGCAAGGCCAGGTTACGCACGTCGCCGAGGAACACCGCACCGCCGGGAGCGAGCAGTTCGAACTCGCGCTCGAGGACTCGGCGCAGATACCGTTCGCCGGGGAAGTACTGGACCACCGAGTTCACCACCACGGTGTCGAAGTAGTGCTGGGGCAGGCCGTCGGTGTCGTCGGCCGCTCGGACACTCAGAAAGACGCGGTCGGTGAGCGTCGGATCGAGTTGCTGTTGCAGCGTGCTGATGGTCGCGGCCGAGAAGTCGGTCGCCCAGTACTCGGCGCAGTCCGGTGCCACCTGCGACAGCAGCAGCCCTGAGCCAACACCGATTTCGAGGACACGCTCGGGCCGCAGCGCACGGATACGGTCGACGGTGGTCGAGCGCCATTCCCGCATCTGGTCCAACGGGATCGGCGCACCGGTGTAGGTGCTGTTCCAGCCGCCGAAGTCGTCGCCGAAACCCGTGGCGGCGGTATCAGCGCCGTACACGTCGTCGTAGACCTGGCGCCACTGGCCGACCAATTCGTCTTCGCCGATCACCGGGCCCGTTCGGTCGGCGACCACATATCCGACCAACTGGCTGCCGCCGACCTCAGCGTCGTGCGCCACCACCACGGCGCGAGACACCGCAGGATGCTGCGCGAGGACGGTTTCCACCTCACCCGGTTCGACGCGGAATCCACGGATCTTCACCTGGTCGTCGACCCGGCCCGCGAATTCCAGCACGCCGTCGGCCTTCCAGCGCACGACATCACCGGTGCGATACAACCGACCGCTACCGCCACCGCCGGGGTCGAACGGGTCCGCCACGAACCGCGACGCGGTCAAGGCGGCACGTCCGTGGTAGCCACGCGCCAATTGCGTTCCCGCTACATACAATTCGCCCGGCACGCCGACAGGGACCGGCGCCAACCACGAATCCAGGACATACACCCGCGTATTCGTCACCGGAACACCGATCGGCACGGCACCGTCGTCCTCAGCGCCTGCGTGATAGTCGGTCACACACGCTGTCGTTTCGGTGGGTCCGTACCCGTTGATCACCTGTACCCCAGGATATTTCGCGTTCAGCCGGTGCACGAGCGTCGCGGTCAGTTCGGCGCCGCCTGCGATGATCTCGCGCAGAGTCCGCAGCGGGTTGTCGAGCCGGGGTTCGTCGTGATCGAGCAGAGCCGAGAGCATGGGCGGCGTCGAGAACATCTTCGTCACCGAACGGGATTCGACCAGGTGGGTGATCTCGACCAGGTCCGAGCGCTGCTCGGCGGTGAGCACCACCGTCGCACCGCCGGTCAGGGCGGGCCAGATCTCGTAGGTGGAGGCGTCGAAGGCGATCGAGGTGTGCACGAGCACGCGATCGGCCGGGTTGATCGCCCATGCCTGAGCGACCAGGTTCACCACGTTGCGGTGGGTTACACCAACACCTTTGGGCACACCGGTCGAGCCCGACGTGTAGATCACATACGCCAGATTCTGTGGTGCGGCGCCGACAATCTCTTCGACGTTGTCCGACGTCAAGGGTGCGTCCACGAACAGCAACGGTGGTGCCGGGCGAGGTAGCACGTCCGCGGTGGCCGAATCGGTGACCACGACGACCGGTGCGGCGTCGGCGAGGACGAAAGCAAGGCGGTCCGAGGGGTAGGCCGGGTCGATCGGCAGGTATCCGCCGCCTGCCTTCAGCACGCCGAGCAGCGCGACGATCAGTTCCGCGGTCCGGGGCAATGCGACCGCGACAATACTGTCGGGGCCTACCCCGTGCGAGCTCAAGGATCGTGCGAGCTGCTCGGCCCGGAGGTCGAGTTCGGCGTAGGTCAGTTCGGTCTCACCGCAGACGACCGCGAGCGCATCCGGCGTCCGGCCTGCCTGCGCCTGGAACAGTTCGACGACGGTGGTGTCGACTATGTCGTAGACGGTCTCGTTCCATCGATGCAGTATCCGTTCGCGCTCCTCGGTGTCGAGCACATCGATCGATCCCACCGAAGTGTCAGGGGCCGTGGCGATCTCGCGAAGGATGCGCACGAACCGCGACGCCATCGCCTCGACGGTGCAGCGATCGAACAGTTCTGTGGCGTACTCGACGAATCCGTCCCACCCGGTGCCTGCGGGCGCGTCCGCGACGTTGAAGAACAGGTCGAACCGCGCGGCCGCGATGGACGCGTTGTAGGACTCGAATCGCACGCCGGACAGTTCCAGCGTGGGCAGCGTGTTGTTCTGGAACGCGAGGGACACCTGGAAGAGCGGGTGGTGGGCCGCCGAGCGGGCGGGGTTGAGCAGTTCGACGAGCAGTTCGAACGGCACATCCTGATTCTCGTACCCGGCCAAGGCCTTTGCCCTGACCTGGGCGAGGACTTCGGTGAACGAGGCTTCCGGCGCGACCGTGGCGCGCAGCACCCAGGTGTTGACGAAGAAGCCGACCAGATCCGACAGTGCGTCGTCGGTGCGGCCCGCGATGGGCGAACCGATCGGAATATCCTGTCCGGCACCGAGTTTGAACAGCAGTACCGCCAGTGCCGACTGCAACACCATCGACACGGTCGCGCCCTCGCGGCTCGCCAGGTGTTCGACGGCGGCACGGGTCTCGGGGTCTATCCCGAACAGCACCATGTCGCCGCGATAGCTCGCGACCTTGGGCCGTGGACGGTCCGTCGGCAAGGGCAATTGCTCGGGCAGACCGTCGAGTTCTGTTCGCCAGTAGTCGAACTGGCGAGACAGCAGACTGGTCGGATCGGTGGCCGAACCCAGCAGTTCCTGTTGCCACAGTGCGTAATCCACGTACTGCACCGGCAGCGGCGGCCATTCCGGTGCGCGATATTCCAGACGGGCCGCATACGCCTTCGCCAGGTCCCGCAGCAGCGGTGCCATCGACCAGCCGTCGCCGGCGATGTGGTGGATCAGGAACACCAGCACGCAGTCGTCGGCACCGTGGCGGAAGACGTCGGCGCGGATGGGGAGTTCCGAGGACAGGTCGAACCCGTATCGCATCGCCGTGGCCAGTTCGCCGTGATCGACTTCGGTGGTGTGCATGTCGGTCACGGTGACCGGCACGTCGATGCCGGTGGCGTCGAGGACACGCTGGGCGGGAACACCGTCGGTTTCCTCGAAGACCGTTCGCAGGCTTTCGTGGCGGGCGATCACGTCGCCGACGGCAGCGGTGAAGGCCGACGCGTCGAACGCACCGGTCAGGCGGACCGTCAATGGCATGTTGTAGGTGGCCGAGGGGCCTTCCAGTCGGTGGATGAACCACAACCGCCGCTGCGCGAACGACAGCGGAACCACGTCCGGGCGGGTCCGGGCCGACAGTGCCGGGCGCACTTGCGCCCCGGTGTCGAGGCGGGTCGCCAGTTGCGCCACGGTCGGGGCGTCGAAGACGGTCCGGATCGGCACCTCGGCGCCCATCACCGCGCGGATGCGGCTGGTCAGGCGAGTTGCCAACAGCGAATGACCGCCCAGTGCGAAGAAGTCGTCGTCGGCGCCGACGCGGTCGAGGCCGAGGACTTCGGCGAACAGGTCGGCGAGGGTTCGCTCCCGCTCGGTGTCCGGTGCACGGTACTCCCGGGTGGTGGCGAAGTCCGGGTCGGGCAGGGCGCTGCGGTCGAGTTTGCCGCCTGCGGTGAGTGGCATCGAGCCGAGCACCGTCACCGTCGCGGGCACCATGAATTCCGGCAGTCGTTCCGCGGCCCAGCGCCGCACCGCGGCGGCCAGCAGACCTGCTCGCGGATTGTTCGCATATCCGGCGGGGGCGCCTACCGGAGTCGGCGGAAGGTACACATCGGTCAGCGGATATCCTTGCGTGGCTTCGGGTTCGACGAAGACGGCTTCCATCAGGCCCGGCTCGGCCGACCAGGTCACCGCCGTTGTGTAGCCGTGTTGTCGCCCGAGTTCGTACAGGTCCTCGGGCAGAAGGCCCGTTCCGGATCCGGCATCGAGCGTCCCTTCGAACCCGACGTCGAGGGTGTCGTCGCTGGACTGACCCGCGTGGATTCGCCGGGTCGCTTCGATCTCGGCCGTCAGTCCGGTGTGGGGAATGCCAGTGACCCGCAGTCCGTCGGGATGGCTCGTGTGCAGCAGCGTGCGCAAACACTCTTGGTCGCGGAAGACGACATTCGGTGCGGCAGCGACCGAGTAGGGGCGCGCCGGTGACTTGTGCAGGACAACGTCGTAGCGGTATCGCGTCAGCTCGTTGACCGAACGGCCCCGTTTGAGGCGAATATCCACGGCACCGAATCTGGCTGCCGCACCGCACAATCCAGCGAAGTACTCCGGTGCCAGCAACAACTCCTGCTCGGCGGCGATGTCGCGTCGAACCCGGTCGCCGACCGCAGCCGGGTCGTCCCCACCGTTGCGCCTGACCTGGACCGCCGTGGCGAACTCGGTCAGCAACGCGAAATTGCGCACATCGCCGACGAATACCGCCCCGCCCGGAGCCAACAGTTCCGATGCCCGGTCCAGCACCGTGCGCAGGTAACTCTCACTCGGGAAGTACTGAACAACCGAGTTGATCACCACGGTGTCGAAATAGCCGGTCGGCAGCCCCTCGAGATCGTCCGCCGCTTGCGCGCGCAACACCACCCGGTCCACCCAGTCGGCGTCCAGTTCACCCAGCTGCGCACGTAGCGCCGAGATCGTCGCACCGGACAAGTCCGTCGCCCAGTACTCCCCCGATACCGGTGCTACCTGCGACAGCAGCAACCCTGAACCCACACCGATCTCGAGCACCCGCACCGGATCCAGCTCACGAATCCGTTCGACCGTCGCCGAGCGCCATTCCCGCATCTGCTCCAACGGAATCGGCGCGCCCGTGTAACTGCTGTTCCAGCCACCGAAATCCGAACCGAACTCGACGTCGGATTCGACGCTGTGGTCGGTGCCGATGTCGGTCCCGGAGTACAGGTCGTCGTAGATCCGACGCCACTGGCCGACCAACTCGTCCTCCCCCACGGCAGGCCCGGACCGGTCTGCCACGACGTATCCGGCCAATTGTTTGCCGCCGGTGTCGGTGTCACGCGCGACCACCACTGCACGCGAAACCGAAGGATGCTGTGCCAGAACAGATTCGACCTCGCCCGGTTCGACGCGGAAGCCACGGATCTTGACCTGATCGTCGCTACGTCCGGCGAACTCCAACTGCCCGCGCGCATTCCAGCGCACCACATCGCCGGTCCGGTACAGCCGACCACCGGTCGGATCGAACGGGTCGGCGACGAACCTGGCCGACGTGAGTCCGGTTCGCCCGTGATATCCGCGCGCCAGTTGCGCACCGGCCACGTACAGCTCACCGGCCACCCCGACCGGAACCGGCGCCAACCACGAATCCAGTACGTACACCCGGGTATTGGCGACGGGCGCACCGATCGGAACGATCGCGTCCACATCGGCGGGAACGGCGAAGGTTGTCACGTCGACCGTTGCTTCGGTCGGACCGTACAGGTTCTCGATGCGGGCATCGGCGAACCCGGATTTCATCGCGTGCACCAGTCCCGAGGTGAGCGTGTCGGCGCCGGTGTTCACCTGCCGCACACTCCGGAACGGGTTGTCCGGCAGGGTTTGTGCGTATTCGAGCAATGCCGAGAGCAGTGGTGGTGTCGCGAACAATTTCGTCACCGACCGGGTCTCGGCCAGACGTGCGATCTCCACCGGATCCGAACGCTGCTCACTCGCGATCACGAGGGTGGCACCACCGCACAGTGCGGGCCAGATCTCGTAGGTGGAGGCGTCGAAGGCGACCGACGAGTGGACCAGCACGCGATCGCCCGGGTCCACCGGCCATGCTTGGGCAACAAGGTTCACCACGTTGCGGTGAGTGATCCCCACGCCTTTCGGCACACCGGTGGAACCGGAGGTGTAGATCACGTAGGCCAGATTGTGCGGAGCGACGACGACATCGGCGTGCGGCTCCGCCTGTTCCGAGTGATCGAGGTAGACGTGCGGCACCTCGGTCGGCGGCAACTCCTGCGCGGTCACCGGATCGGTCACGACGACAACCGCGCCGGCGTCGGCCAGGATGAACGCCAGCCGGTCCGGCGGGTAGGCCGGGTCGATCGGCAGGTACCCGCCACCGGCCTTCAGCACACCGAGCAGGGCCACGATGAGCTCCGCGGATCGGGGCAGGGCAACTGCGACGAGGGCATCGGGACCCACACCCTGCGAAACCAGTGTCCGCGCCAACTTGTTTGCACGACACTCCAATTCGCGATAGGTGAACTCGGTGCCCGCGCATACCACCGCGATCGCATCCGGGGTTCGGATGACCTGCGCTCCGAACAGCCCGACGAGAGTGGTGTCTGGGGTCTCGACGGTGGTGGCGTTCCAGCGATCCAGCACCAGGGTGCGTTCCGACTGGTCGAGGGCGTCGATCGCCCCGATCGCGACACCCGGGTCAGCGACCATCTGCCGCAGCAACCGCACCCAGCGCGCCGCCATCGTCTCGACGGTGGACCGATCGAACAGCTCCGTCGCGTACTCGACGAAGCCGTCCCAACCGGCACCGGCAGGCGCGTCGGCGATATTGAAGAACAGGTCGAACCGGGAGGCGGCGAGGGACGCCGGATAGGGCTCGATATCGACTCCGGCGAGGCGGAGGTCGGGCAGCGTGTTGTTCTGGAATGCGAGCGTCACCTGGAAGAGGGGGTGGTGTGCTGCCGATCGGGTGGGGTTGAGCAGTTCGACGAGCAGTTCGAACGGCACATCCTGGTTCTCGTAGGCCGCCAGCGCTTTGGTGCGCACGCGGTCGAGGATCTCGGTGAACGAGGCCGCCGACTCCACGCGGGTGCGCAGTACCCAGGTGTTGACGAAGAAGCCGACGAGGTCGGTCAGCGCGTCGTCGGTGCGGCCGGCGATCGGGGCGCCGATCGGAATGTCTTCCCCGGCACCGAGTTTGAACAACAGCACCGCCAGTGCCGACTGCAACACCATCGACACGGTCGCGCCGGAATCTGCCGCCAGCCGCTGTACCGCCAGCCGTGTGTCGGCGTCGATCTCGAAGGTCACCGTGTCGCCGCGGTAGCTCGCCACCCTCGGCCGTGGCCTGTCCATCGGCAATCGCACCTGTTCGGGCAGGCCGTCGAGTTCGGCGCGCCAGTACTCGAACTGGTGAGCGAGCACGCTGTCGGGGTCGGTCGCCGAGCCCAGGAATTCCTGCTGCCACAGCGTGTAATCCACGTATTGCACCGGCAGCGGCGCCCACGCGGGTGCCTGGTCGCGCAGGCGTGCCGAGTACGCCACCGACAGATCGCGCAGCAGCGGTGTCAGCGACCAGCCGTCACCGGCGATGTGGTGGATCAGCAGCACCAGCACCGATTCGTCGCCGTTGCGGAAGATGTCGGCGCGGATCGGGATCTCACCGGACAGGTCGAATCCGTAGCGCGCGGCCGTGGTCACCGCAGTGTCCAGGTCGGCGGGATTGTCCGTTTCCGTGAATGGCACCTCGACGGCGTGCATGACTCGTTGTGAGGGCATGCCGTCGGCGTCGACGAAGACGGTCCGCAAGCTTTCGTGCCGGGTGACGACATCGCCGATCGCGGCGCGCAACGCCACCGAATCCAGTCCGCGCAGCCGGACCGCCAGTGCCATGTTGTAGGTGGCCGACGGCCCTTCGAGCCGGTGGATGAACCACAGGCGCCGCTGCGCGAACGACAACGGCACCACCTCGGGACGATGCCTGGCCGACAGCATCGGACGCACCCGAGCACCGGCATCGAGCCGGGTCGCCAACTGCGCCACGGTCGGTGCGTCGAACACCGTCCGGATCGGGACCTCGATCCCCAGGACCGCCCGGATCCGGCTGGCCAGCCGAGTAGCCAGCAGCGAGTGGCCGCCCAGCTCGAAGAAGCTGTCGTCCACGCCGATTCGTTCGCGGCGCAGTACTTCGCCGAACAGCTCGGCCAGTGCTCGCTCGCGCTCGGTACCCGGCGCGCGATAGCCCACCGAGGACACCAGTTCAGGTTCCGGCAAGGCCGTGCGGTCCAGTTTTCCGTTCACGGTCAACGGCACTGCCTCGATGACTGTCACCGCCACCGGCACCATGAACTCCGGCAGTCGATCGGCGGCGAAACGGCGTACCTCCTCGCCGGTGAGCGGGGTGTTTCCGTTCTCGGCTGGTTCGGCGACCACGTAGCCGATCAGTTGTTTGCCGCCGGTGTCGGTGTCGCGTGCGACCACGACCGCTTGGGACACCGCGGGGTGCTGTCCGAGTGCGGCAGCCACCTCGCCGGGTTCGACCCGGAATCCCCGGATCTTGACCTGGTCATCGGCTCGACCGACGAATTCCAGGACACCGGCCGCGGTCCAGCGCACCACGTCACCTGTTCGGTACAGCCGGCCACCGACCGCACCGAATGGATCGGCCACGAATCGCTCCGCGGTGGACCCGGGGCGGCCATGGTAGCCGCGGGTGACCTGTTCACCGGCCACATACAACTCGCCGGGGACTCCCACGGGGACCGGCGTCAGCCATGAATCCAGCACGTAGGCAGCCATATTCGCCAGCGGGGACCCGATCGGCACCGAAAGCTGGTCCGCGAGCACGTCGGCTGCGAACATCGTGGCGAACACGGTGGTTTCGGTCGGCCCATAGCCATTGGCCACTCGGACATCGCCGACTCGGCTCTTCAGTCGACCGACCAATCCCGGCGGAAGTTCGGCACCGCCCACGATCACCTGCGTCAAGCTCCGAAAAGCGTTGTCGGGCAACGATGCCGCGTAATCGAGCACGGCCGAGAGCAATGCCGGTGTCGCGAACATCTTGGTCACCGCTCGTCCGGTGACGAGTTCAGCGATTTCGGCCGGATCCGAGCGTTGCTCACCGGCCAGGATCACCGTGCCGCCGCTGATCAGCGCGGGCCAGATCTCGTAGGTCGAGGCGTCGAACGCGATCGACGAGTGCACGAGGACACGCTCACCGGGACCGGCCGCCCACTGCTGAGATGCGAGGTTGGCGACGTTGCGGTGTGTGACCGCAACGCCTTTGGGGACGCCGGTCGAACCGGAGGTGTACATCAGGTAGGCCAGGTCGTCCGGCCGGACAGATGTGGTCCGGTTGAGCGGAGCATCGCCTATCTCGACTGTGTCGAGGTGCAGCTGAAGTTTCGCGGTGCGGGGCAGGGCGGTCGCGGTGGCCTCATCGGTCAGGACGATGGCGGGGGCGGCGTCGGCGAGGATGAACGCCAGCCGATCCGAGGGGTAGGCGGGATCGATCGGCAGGTACGCGCCGCCGGCCTTCGACACTGCGAGCAATGCCACGATCAGGTCCACGGATCGTGGCAGGGCGACCGCGGCGATGTCGCCGTGACCGACACCGCGCGCGTTCAGCAGCCGGGCAAGGCGATCGGCACGGTCGTCGAGCTCCCGATAGGTCAGCTGCTCGTCCGCGTATACGACGGCCACCGCATCCGGGGATGCTGCTGCCTGTGCCTGGAACAGCTCGACCACGGTGCGTCGCTCATCGAGCGGCACGGCGGTGTGGCTGTGCAACAACAGTTCTCGTTCGTCGGTGCCGAGAACATCGATGGACCCGACCAGAATGTCCGGTGCGGATACGACCTGCCGCAGTATTCGCGTCAATCGAGCCGCCAATGCCTCGACCGTGGCGCGGTCGAACAGGTCGGTGGCGTATTCGATATAGCCGTCCCACCCCGCCGGACCGTCCCCGATATTGAAGGTCAGGTCGAAACGTGAGGTGGCGATGGGCGGGGTGCGGGAATCGACGTCGACGCCGGGGAGTTCCAGTGCGGACAGGGGGCTGTCCTGCAAGGTCAACATGACCTGGAACAGCGGATGATGCGCCGCCGAACGGGTGGGATTGAGCAACTCCACCAGCAACTCGAAGGGTGCGTCCTGATTCTCGTACCCGGCCAGGGCCTTTGCCCTGACCTGGGCGAGGATGTCGGTGAACGAGGCCGCCGGAGCGACCGAGGCGCGCAGGACCAAGGTGTTGACGAAGAAGCCGACGAGTTCGGTCAGCGCGTCGTCAGTGCGGCCTGCTACGGGGGTGCCGATCGGAATATCCTCGCCCGCACCGACTTTGGACAACAGCACCGCCAACGCCGACTGCAGAACCATCGATACCGTCGCGCCCGTGTCGGCGGCCAGGCGTCGCACCGCGCCACGGATCTCGTCGTCGATCTCGAACAGGACCGTCGCACCGCGATAACTCGCCACGCGGGGGCGGGGCCTGTCGAGGGGCAATCGCAGCTGGTCGGGCAAGCCGTCGAGTTCTGCGCGCCAGTAGTCGAACTGTTGTGCCAGTACGCTTTTCGGATCGTCCGGCGAACCGAGCAATTCCTGCTGCCACAGTGCGTAGTCCACGTACTGCACGGGCAACGGCGGCCATTCCGGGGCTCGCTGTTCGAGCCGTGCCGCGTACGCCGTCGACAGGTCCCGCAGCAGGGTGGTCGCCGACCAGCCGTCACCGGCGATGTGATGGATCAACAACACCAGGGTCTGATCCTCGGCACCACACCGGAAGACACTGGCCCGGATAGGAATCTCGGCGGACAGATCGAACCGGTACCGCGCGGCTTCGGCAACAGCCGTCGCCAGGTCGGCGGGATCGACATCGGCGACGGTCGTTGGCACCTCGACGCTGTCCACTACGTGCTGGGCGGGCACACCGTCGGTTTCGACGTAGACCGTGCGCAAACTCTCGTGCCGCGCGACCACATCACCGATCGCCGCCGCGAAAGCCGAGGCGTCGAAGACACCGGTCAATCGCGCCACCAGCGGGACGTTGTAGGTGGCCGACGGCCCTTCGAGCCGGTGAATGAACCACAGTCGCCGCTGCGCGAACGACAACGGCACCACCTCGGGCCGCTGCCGAGCCGACAACATCGGACGCACCCGGACTTCGGCATCGAGCCGGGTCGCCAACTGCGCCACGGTCGGTGCGTCGAACACCGTCCGGATGGGCACCTCGATCCCCAGCACCGCCCGGATCCGGCTGATCAGATGAGTCGCGGACAGTGAGTGCCCACCCAGTTCGAAGAAACTGTCGTCGGCCCCGACCCGATCGCGTCCGAGGACTTCGCCGAACAGCTCGGCCAACACCGATTCCCGGTCGCCGCGAGGTGCCCGATACCGTGACGACGACACCAGCGACGGCACGGGCAGTGCGGCTCGATCGAGCTTGCCGTTCGCGGTCAACGGCATCGCGTCGAGCACCGTCACCGCCGCAGGCACCATGAACTCCGGCAGCCGCTCGGCCGCGAATCGGAGCATCTCCCTACCGACCACACGGTCAGCCACGACGTACCCCAGCAGTTGCTTGCCGCCGTCGGTGTCTCGGGCGATCACCACTGCTTGCGACACCGCGGGATGTTCTGCCAGCACGGTGGCGACCTCACCGGGTTCGACCCGGAAACCACGCAGCTTGATCTGATCATCGGCACGGCCGACGAATTCCAGCACGCCGGTCGCGTTCCAGCGCACCACGTCACCGGTGCGGTACAGCCGACCACCGCCGGTCGGATCGAACGGGTCCGCGACGAACCGCGCCGCGGTCAGGCCCGCCCGATTCCGGTAGCCGCGCGCCAGCTGTGCACCGGCGACATACAACTCCCCCGCCGTGCCCACCGGGACCGGCGCCAAGCCCGAATCCAGCACGTACACCCGCATGTTCCCCAACGGTGCGCCGATCGGACTGCCGCCCCGAGTGTCCTGTGCCGCAACCAGTTCCAGTTTCGTCACGTGGACCGTCGTTTCGGTGATCCCGTACATATTGACCAGCGTCGGCCCGTCGACATCGGCGGAGTTCCAGCTCCGCAGGTGGGCTGGATCGAGGGCTTCGCCGCCGAACACCACCATGCGCAGCGCGGAATCCGTGCCGCCGACCGTGCGGGCTTCGGCCAGCGCGTGGAAGGCCGAGGGTGTCTGGTTGAGGATCGTGACCCCCGCGTCGACGACCAACTGCCACAGTTGCGCCGGGGTGCGCACCACGTCCCATGGCACGACCACCACCCGGCCACCGTGTACCAGGGCACCCCAGATCTCCCAGACCGAGAAGTCGAAGGCCGCGGAATGGCACCAGGCCCAGACATCGTCGGCACCGAATTCGCACCACTGCGCGGTACTCAGGAACAGGGACGCGACATTGCCCTGGGTGACCGCGACGCCCTTCGGCGTCCCGGTGGAGCCCGAGGTGTAGATCAGGTAGGCGAGGTTGTCGGGCCGCGGTGGCACGCGCGTGCGGCCAGCAGATGCGGTCTCGGCGTCTTCGAGCAGGATCTGCGGTATTGCGGTGTGCGGCAGAGTCTTCGATGTCGCGCCGTCGGTGAGGATCGCGATCGGTTCGGCGTCGCCGAGGACGAATGCCAGTCGCTCCGTCGGATAGGTCGGATCGATCGGCAGGTAGGCGCCGCCGGCCTTGAGCACCGCCACGATCGCGACGATCAGCTCCACCGACCTCGGCAAGGCCACCGCGACGACGCTGTCCGGGCGCACCCCGTGCGAAATCAGGGTTCCCGCAGTCTGTTCGGCCCGTCGGTCGAGCTCCCGATACGTCAGCTCCGCCTCACCGGACGTCACCGCCACCGAGTCCGGCACCCGCGACACCCGGTCTTCGAACAGGCCGAGCAGGGTCGCCTCCGGCGCGACGGGCACCGCCGTGTCGTTCCACATACCGAGCACCCGCGCACGCTCGGGACCGAGAACATCCACCGACCCGATCGGGGCAGCCGGATCGGCTACCGCCTGGCGCAGGTAGCGAGCCAGCGATGCCAGGTAGCCGTGCAGATCATCATCGGTGTAGAGCTGGGCGTCTCCCTCGATCCGGAGGTAGCCGCCGCGCGATGCCTGTCGTTCGTAATAGAACACGATCGACAGATCGCCGCTGCTGCCCGCCGAGAAGAGCTGGAGATCGGCTGTGCCGCCGACCATTCGCAAGGCACCGAAGAACGACATGATGTTGACTACCGGACCGAAGGCATCAGCGCGAGAGTCCGCCATCTGCAAGTCTCGCCGAATATTCGACATCCCGTAGCGCAGATGATCTTTGGCGCTCGCGACGCTGTCGCGGATCCGTTCGGCGAGCTGCGCGAGGGAAAGGCTTCTGCTCGAATTCACCAGCAGCGGAACGGTATCGGAGAGCTGACACGGCGTTCTCTGGGCAATAGCGGTTTGATTGGACACCGACATCTGCACACAGAATTCGTCGCGCGACGCATGCCGTTGAATGGTGGCCGCCGCCACCGACATCAACAGATAGGGCAATCGGACACCGACCGATTCGGCCGTGGCGATCAGCTCTTCCAGCTCCGCACCGGACACGCTGCGGGTGCAACCGACCCGGCCCGGCTTCGCGCCGCTCTCGGCACTGCCCGGCAGTCGCAGCGGGTCGATCCCGGCCGGGATCTGCCCGCGCCAGTAGGCGCGATCGACGGCTTGCTGGTCACGTCGGTAGGCCTGATCGCTATCGAGAACATCATCGACACTGACGAATCCGGCTGGTGCGATGGGCGTCTCGCACGCCGAGGCGGCGTAGACGTCGAGCACTCGCTGAGCCCAGGTGGCCACACCGACGCCGTCCATGATGATGTGATGGA
Organism: Nocardia sp. NPDC058705; assembly: GCF_042749305.1. Lineage (NCBI taxonomy): Bacteria > Bacillati > Actinomycetota > Actinomycetes > Mycobacteriales > Nocardiaceae > Nocardia > Nocardia sp. NPDC058705. The sequence goes on from NZ_JBHYRN010000001.1 coordinate 493,775, forward strand.
AACACATCGACAGGAAGTATTGTTCGGCACCGACTTTCAGCAGTGCGACGCGCAGCAGGGGATCCATTTCGAGATCGAAACCCCGCTCACGTTCGCGGGACATATATTCGAACGCAGCAGATTTCGGATCGGACAGGTCGGTCAGATCGCGATATGTCGGCGCCCAGTCACCGACATCTCGCTGAATCTGCATCGGGCCGTCCGCATGATGGACGAAATTTACTGTGAGCGATTCCGATTCGGCAAGAACATGATGCACCGAATCGAAAAAGCGGCCGATTTCGAGGCCCGCCCGGATATCGACATAAACGATGCAGTTGTTCGGCTTGTCGGACAGCTCGTGCGCCAGCCAGAGTTCTTTCTGAATCGACGTGAGATTGCGCAGCAGTGAATTCCCACCGGGTTGCATGGCAGTTCCCCTCGCTTATCACCTGGGCTGAGCGGCACCGACCACTTGCCGACCGCTCACGTTCGTAGAGCCGGGCTCACACGACGGCAGTGGGGTCCATCCCACACGCCGACGAGCAGTGGTGCTGAGCACCAAATACTTTGTCTTGCTTACGAATACAGATCTGACGACGACGAGCGGTCGCACATCCACCGGCCGCGACGGCACGTCGAAACATCCCGACGGGCACACCGGTCGGACGGGTGCCCAAAATGGACACTTGATCACTACCAGCTGAACTGTTGCGAATCGGCCAGTCGATCGACTGGCCCTGATGTCGAAGCCCCGGAATCATGTCGCAGCTCACCCATTCAGTATGTCTCAGTCCGCGTAACTGTCGATGTACTACAGCGGAATTCGCTGGACGAAGTGGTAACTTTTCAGCTTCCCCGTGATTACATGACACGTAAATATGTGCAATACCGAATGCCCGGTTCGCTTACCGACCGACAGATGTCCGTGACATCCATTCGAACGGCGAAAATCCGGGCGGCGCCGGTGAACGAGAAATACGCTGCCCAACACCCTCATCACTACACCCGAAAGTTGCTGATACGTCAGCGACTTTACCGCAGCGGCACCTGGTTTCATCCACACCAGGAGGTGGCATGGCGTGGCGTGGAAATTTCTCAGCCGAGGGCGCGGGCCAGGATGCGGTGCACGTAGTCGGTGTCGGCCGGTGCGTTGTCGACGAGGATCGCGGTGCACAGGCCGTCGGACGCGGCGACGAGCGCGGCCCCGGCGTCCGGGTCGTCGGTGAGGGTGGCGGCGAGGTCTGCGACGTGCTCGCGCCAGCGCCGGGCGACAGGTGCCAGCGCCGGGCGACGGGCCGCGAGGGTGGACAGTTCGCGTTCGGCCAGAGCACGTTCGCGCCCCACTCCGGCGGAATCGGCGATCAGTTCGGCCAGACCCCGAAGCTTGTCGCCGGAACCGTCGATGATCCCGCGGATACGTGCGGTGTAGACATCGGCGACGCTGGACAAGGCCGCGATCAGCAGATCGTCGAGGGTGGCGAAGTAGTAGGTGGTCAGGCTGGTGGTGATCCCGGCCTGCGTGGCGACGGTGCGGTGCGTGACGCCCGCGGCGCCGTCACGAGTGACCACGGCGAGGGTGGCCTCGATGATCTCGGCGCGGCGCTTGTTGCCCCTGGCCTTGCGACCATCGATGGACCGGTCCTCGTCGTTCATGCACCCTCCTGTGTGAGTCGAGGGTAGTCGAGCAGCCCAGCACTCGTCCGCTCCGAGTGGACGTACGTGTCGCAGTGTCGTCAGGCAGAGCACGGCGGCGACGACGATGGCGACACCCGCGATCACCGCGGCGATGTTCACTCCCGTGACGAATGTGTCCTGTGCGGCCCGCACGACCTCCGCGGGCACGCGATCGGCCACTGACAGCGCGCCGCCGAGACTCTCGGTGAGTTGCGCTTCAACCGCGGGTTCGACATTCGCCGGTGTGCTCACCCCTGCCCGGTAGAGCGCGGTGGTGAGGCTGCCGAGAACGGCTACGCCGACAGCGATTCCGAGTTCCTGGACGGTTTCCGACAGTGCGGCCGCCGAACCGGATTTCGTCGGCGGTGCGGCGCCGACGACCATGTCCGTGCCCAGTGCGGCGACCGCGCCGAGGCCGAGGTAGACGAACGCGAAGCCGGTCACTACTTGCACCGGGTCACCGGCGTCGGCCAGCGCCAGCAGCGCGTATCCGAGCACCGAGATTCCGAGCGTGACGGCCATGACCGTGCCGGGTGGTATCCGCCTGGCGATCAACGGTGCTCCGATAGCGGCGGCGAACATCGCCACGGCGGGCGGGCCCATCCACAGTCCCGCGACCAATGGTGTGCGGTTTTCGACGAGTTGGAGGTACAGCGTGACCAGGTACATGGTTCCGCCGACTCCGACCAGCACGATCAGCAGCACGGCCAGCGCCGCGGAGAACGCTCGATTCCCGAACAGGGTGACATCCAGCAGCGGCGAGGCCAGTCGGCGCTGCCTGCGCACGAACGCGATTCCGGCGATGACGGCGAGCACCGCGAGCGCCACCGTGCCGAAGCCGAGGCCGTCGGCGGCAGTGTGCTTGATCGCGTAGATCAGCGGCAGGATGGTCGCCAAGGACAGGGCCACGCTGGCCGGATCCAGTGCTCCCGCACCGGGTTCGGCGTATTCGGGCAGCAGTGCGGGCGCTGCGACCAGCACGACAACCGCGATCGGGACGGCAAGCAGGAACGCGGCTCCCCACCAGAAGGCGTCGACCAGCGCGCCGCCGACGATAGGTCCGGCGGCCATGCCGAGGGCGAACATGGTGGCCCAGATCCCGATCGCCACCGCGCGCTGGCGCGCATCGCCGAACATGTTGGAGATCAACGACAGTGTCGACGGCATCAGGGTGGCCCCGGCGATGCCGAGCAGCGCTCGGGCCAGGATCAGCAGTCCGGCGCTGGGAGCGAAGGCCGCGAACACCGAGACCGCGGCGAACGCCGTTACGCCGATCATCAGAAGGCGCCGCCTGCCGATCCGGTCACCCAATGTGCCCATCGTGATGAGGAATCCGGCGATGAAGAACCCGTAGGCGTCCATGATCCACAGCGTCTGTGTCGCGGAGGGGTCGAGCGCCGCGGCCATGCTGGGCAGGACCAGGTAGAGCACCGTGACATCTAGTCCGAGCAGGACCGTCGGCAGCGCCAGCAATGCCACACCTGCCCATTCCCGTAGTCCCGCCCGCCTGGTAGCGACTTCTGTCATGTCGACTTCCCTCCACTCGAGATATTTGTACGATAGTCCAATTAGGACATTCGTACAAGTAGATTTCCGCAGCCGCAGATCAAGAGGGTTGCCCACCTCGGCGTCGAGGCGTTGCTCGCGGACCCGTTGATGTGCGCGTTGTACGCGGGCGATCACGGTCCACCGACCTGGCCGTCGCCGGTGGCCCGGCGCGGCTGTACCGCGCAGGTGATGCCGGTCCGCAGGCGTAATCGGTCATCCCGACGAAAGTTCGGGGATAGAATTCCAGGGAACCGCATCGGATATTTCGGCGGCCAGTCGATATTACGGGGGGTCGTGATGAAACGCTTTCTGCTGCTACTCATTTCAGCCATTGCGTGGCTGACAGCGGTTCCGGGGGTCGCCGACGGGTCGCCGATCCGCTATGTCGCGCTGGGCGATTCGTACAGTTCCGCGCCGGGGATGCTGACCCCGGTTCCCGGCAGTCCACTGCTGTGCACGCGATCGAGGTTCAACTACCCGAATGTGCTGGCGGCGGCCACCGGATGGGAGTTGGTCGATCGCAGTTGCGCCTCGGCGATGACTGAACACATGACAACGGCCCAATATCCCGATCAGCCACCGCAATTCGATGCACTCGATGCGGGGACGCAGATTGTCACCTATCAAGCGGGCGGTGACGACAACGGAATGTTCCAGACGTTGGTGTTGTCCTGTGTGGGGCTCAATATCGCCAACGCGTTCAATATCGGCGCGCCCTGCCGGGATACCTACGGCAGTAGGTTCAGTGACGAAATCGCCGCGGGGGCACCGAAGATCGGGGCGACCATCGCCGAGATCCATACCAGGGCGCCGAACGCGCAGGTCTATGTTCTCGGTTATCCGGCCGTGCTGCCCGAGACCGGAAGTTGCTGGCCGCAGGTGCCGTTGAGCGACGGGGATGTCGCCTATACGCGCGACATCGAGAAGCACCTCAACGCGGTGCTGCGCGAGCAGGCAGCGGCCAACGGCGCGACCTACATCGACCTCTACACCCCGACCCTCGGGCACGACACCTGTCAGGATGCGGCCATTCGCTGGGTCGAGCCGCCGATCCCCAGCCATCTCAACGCCAACCCCGTGCATCCCAACGCCACCGGTCAGGTCGTCACTGCGGACATCGTGCGGGCGGTGATCGGCCGGTAGACGTGCCCGGATTCACCGCATCGGGCACGATGGTGATCATGGACCTCCGCATCTTCACCGAGCCCCAGCAGGGCGCCGACTACGACACGTTGCTGTCGGTGGCGCGCGCCACCGAGGACCTCGGCTTCGACGCGTTCTTCCGTTCCGACCACTACCTCGCCATGGGCGATGCCTCCGGCCTGCCCGGTCCGACCGACGCCTGGATCACCCTGGCGGGGCTGGCCAGGGACACCTCCCGGATCCGGCTGGGCACCCTGGTCACCGCCGCGACCTTCCGACTGCCCGGGCCACTGGCCATCCAGATCGCCCAGGTGGATCAGATGTCGGGCGGGCGGGTCGAACTCGGTCTCGGCAGTGGCTGGTTCGCCGCCGAACACACGGCCTACGGAATCCCGTTCCCGGACAACCGGTTCAGCCTCCTCGAGGAGCAACTCGCCATCGTCACCGGCCTCTGGGAGACCGAACCCGGGGCAACATTCAGTTTCGACGGCACCCACTATCAGCTCACCGACTCCCCCGCCCTGCCCAAGCCCGTGCAGGATCCGGTGCCGGTGATCATCGGCGGCAACGGCAAGGTCCGCACCCCACGCCTGGCCGCCCGCTACGCCACCGAGTTCAACATGCCGTTCGCCTCGGTCGCCGACAGCGCCGCCCAGTTCGACCGAGTACGCGCCGCTGTCCGCACGGCCGGGCGCACCGACGAACTGATCTACTCCAACGCCCTGGTCGCGTGTGTCGGGCGCACCGACGCCGAGGTGGCACGCCGGGCCGCCGCGATCGGCCGCGAAGTCGACGAGCTGAAGGAAAACGGCCTGGCCGGTTCGCCCGCCGAGGTCGTCGACAAGATCGCCCGCTACCGCGAGATCGGCGCGACCCGGATCTACCTGCAGATCCTCGACCTGGCCGACCTCGATCACCTGGAACTCATCGCCACCCAGGTGCAATCACAGCTCTGAGTTCAGCGGGGCGGCCCGGTCCGCAACCGTGACAACATCCCCTCCACGACCTGGCGGTTGTTGGAGAAGTTACTAACCGTCGAGCAGGACGGGCAGTTCGTTCATGGCCGCGAAGCTGATGGAATTGAGATATGCGATGACCTGGCTCGCCTGCTCACTCTCGGGGATCGCGAGGTCCAAGAGGGGGCCGGCTTCCTCGTCGAGGATGATGAGGCGAAAGGAGATGGCGAGCAGCTTCGCCAAGGACCATTCGAAGCCCTGGCCGATGAACAGCATCTCGAAAACCTGGTCACCGGTGAGCATTTCACCAGTCGGCCATTGCCGGACAGGGGCCACTGGGGACTCGAAGAAGGTCCGGCTCGCCGCCCGCACCTCGGCCGCCTGACTACCGTCCCAGCCGAAATAGTCCCACCCAGCTTTGAATTCGGTACCCGCGCCCGGGGCGGTGAGGTCATCGGGCAACATCGACAGCAGCATTTCCTCGGTTGCGAGGTCGAGGGGATAGTTGACCCGGCCGTAGCAGCCGAAGCCGCTGTGTCCGTCGTTGTTGGCTGGGCAGGCCAGGCAATCGTCGACGAAGGCGTCGAGCTGGGCCGCTTGCTCGAGTGCTTTGGTGACGCTCGACCTGACCTTCACCGCGCCGGTCGGGCGTGTCACCACATTGCTGAAAGTCAGTCTGCGCCACCGCCTTCCGACGTTGTGCTGCTGATCGTCAAGCGTAACCATCGCCGCACCTCGCAGGATGAGCAGTTCGAGGATCTTTCCGGTGCCAAGCGCCTGCTTCGGCCGACACGGCAGGTCAACTACGTAATCTAAAGCCACGCCGTCACCCTAACCAGCAATCGCGACCGACGCGGCCCTCACGGTCGAATGGCTGAAGCTGTTGGGAGACATGACCTCGGCCGCTCACGGCTGCGACATGGCGTGGGTGAGCAGGTTGACCAGTACATGTTTGGTCGACTCGAGGTCGCGCACATCGCACAGCAGGATCGGCACTGTCGGGGTCAGGTCGAGTGCGGTGCGCACGGCCTCGACGGTGTAGAGCTGCACACCGTCGAAACAGTTCACCCCGACGATGAACGGGATGCCGCGACGTTCGAAGAAATCGATCGCCGCGAAGCACCCGTCGAGGCGACGCGTGTCGGCGAGTACGACCGCGCCGAGCGCACCTTCGGTCATCTCGTTCCACATGAACCAGAACCGCTGCTGCCCCGGCATTCCGAACAGATACAGCACCAGATCCTCGGCGATCGTGATGCGTCCGAAGTCGAGGGCGACACCGGCCGCGGTCATGGTCTCCTCGGTGCGCAGCGGCGTGACCTCGCTGATCGTGGCGACCAGGGTTGTTTTACCCACACCGAAACCACCGGAGATCAGGATCTTCAACGTGGTGGCGTCGAGCGAGACCTCGGGCGGGTGCGCCCTGGCCTCAGAGAGCCCGGATACCATCGATCACCCTCTGCATTGTGTGGACGTCGGGCCGACCGGCCCGCGTTGCGCCGGTGCGGTAGAGCATCAGTTGTTGATGGATCAGATCACCGAGCAGCACCTTGACCACCCGCAACGGCAGGTGAACTCCGGCGGCAGCCTCGGCGACCGACAGCGGATGTTCGCAGAATCTCAGCAATTGCGCCGAGGCGGAGTCGACCCGGTGCCAACTCGACGAGTCGGCCGCGGTGACGACCAGGGTCACCAGATCCAGTTCGATGCCCGAGTTGGAGCGGGTGCGTCCGCCGGTGAAGGTGTAAGGCCGCGCGACCGGGCCCGCCGCGTCGTCGAACCACCACCGCTCGTTGTCGTCGTCGAGCGTCATCGCTACCCCTGCGTACGCTGTCCGCCACCGACCGGTGCGGTCCGCGCCTCCACGGACAGATGCGGCCCTGCTTGCAGGACAACATGATTCATCTCGTAGGCGACCAGTCCGAGGTCGGCGTCCTCGTCGGCGATCAACACCAGACTCGCCCGCGGGCCCGCCTCGGTGACCAGCAGATACGCCCGGCCGAGTTCGACCACGGTCTGTCTGGCGGGTCCAAGGTCGAAATGGTTGCCGACGCCGGTGGCCAGGCTCCGGTAGGCCGAACCGATCGCCGACAGGTGCTCGGCATCGGCCCGTGCCAGGCCGGTACTGCCTGCGATCAGCAGGCCGTCGGTCGCCAACAGTACTGCGCTGCGCACGCTCGCGACACGGTTGACCAGGTCGTCTATCAGCCAGTCGAGGCCTGCGTTCGTTGCGTTCTGCACTGCTACCACTCCGCTCCGTTGATCGAGAATTCGCCCGTGTTCGCCTCGGTCCTGGCCCGTGCTGTGCCGCGCTGGAAGGCGGAAAGCGCTGCGCTGGAACGCTCCACGTTCGGCGTGCTGCCCGCACTCGGCGTCGGCTCCTGCCGCAGCTGCGGGGCGATATCGCTTTGACGAACGCGGGTCGGCAACGGCGGAGGTTCGGCGTCGACCGGCCCGCGCGGCTGGTAACCATCCGGTTCGGCGCGGTAGGTGACAGGCTCCGGTGCGGCATGCTGCGCGGACGCACCGGGCATGAACGCTTCATACCCGTTCGGGACGTACTCGGGAATGCCAGTGGGCTCGGTTGGCGCGGGCGCGGGTTGCTCAGGTGCGGGGTGCTCGGGTGCGGCGATCAGCGCCGAGGGCAACAGGACGATCGCGTGGATGCCACCGTAAGCGGACTCCCGAAGAGTCACCCGCGCACCGTGTTTGGCTGCCAGCGTGGCCACCACATAGAGGCCGACCCTGGTTTCGCCGACCAGCGACAGCACACCGATATCACCTGGCTCGCTGAGTAATTCGTTGAGCTCGGCGCACCGTTCGGCGGACATTCCCAAGCCTTGGTCCTCGACTTCGACCACGATGCCGCGGCCCGTGATCGCCGAACGCACGTAGACCTTGGCCTGCGGCGGGGAGAACGCGGTGCCGTTGTCGACGAGCTCGGCCAGCAGGTGACCGATGTCGGCGACGCACGAACCATTGAGGGCGACATCAGGAACGGGGCCGGTGTCGACGCGGGTGTAGTCCTTGGTCTCCGACACCGCGCCGCGCAACACATCCGCCAGTGGCACCGGTCGACGCCACTGCCTGCCGACCGATTCGCCGCCGAGAATGATCAGGTTCTCGGCGTTGCGGCGGGCACGGGTGGTCAGGTGATCGAGTTGGAACAACCGGTCGACCAACTCGGGATTGTCCTCGGACCGTTCGATCTGATCGAGGAACTGCAGTTGCCGGTGCACCAGCGCCTGACTGCGGTGCGCGATGTTCAGGAAGACGGTGCCCGCGGCGCGCCTGGTGTGCACCTCGGCGACAGCCGCCGCGGTCGCACTGCTCTGCGCCTTGTCGAACGCGCGCGCGACCTCGCCGAGCTCGTCGGTGCCGAAATCGATACGGGCAACAGGGTTCTCGAGCTCGGCTGATTCGCCAGCGTTGACCTGTGCCAGCACCTGCGGCAATTCGCGCTCGGTGATGTCGAGGGTCTGGGTGCGCAGGGCGGTGATGCGGCGAACGAGTCGGTTCGCGCCGACGTAGGCGGCGAGCGCGGCGCCCAGCGCGGCCAGCGCGACCACGACAGCCGCGGCGAGTGACCATCGGAGTGCGTCGCGGCCCTCCGCGCGGACGACGGTGGAGCTGTGGTCGGCTTGGCCGATGTAGATCGCCGACAGTGCGCCGCTCACTGCCTCGGCGGCCTTGCTCCGGGCGGCGAAGTCGAATGGCTCATCAGCGATCAGAGCGGCGTCGCCCGCGATCAGGGTCGCCCACTCCGGCGACTCGCGCAGCTGGGTGAACGCCGCCCGCGAGGCATCGGTCCAGTTCGCCATCAACTCGTGCTGATCGACATGGTAGAGGCCGACCATCGCACCGAATTGGGTGCGGAGTTCGGGGTCGTCATGGGTGAAGACGTAGCCGGCCAGCGCATTGGCCCGGTTGACCGCCTCGAGCAGAACGAAGGTGTCGGAAGTGACGACCTGCTCGAACGCGGCCGCCGCGCTGTTGGACGCGTACGACAGCCGCTTCGAACTCACCGCGATGGTGTCGAAGATGTTGTTGTACAGGGCGACGTAGCGCCCGACATCGGCCTGGCCCGCGTCGACCTGTGCGCGGGCATCCTGCCACTGTGGGATGAACGCGATCGCGAGATCGATCTGCGGCTGGATCTGGGGAACCGACTCGAGGATCTCGTCGGCGTAAGCCATGAAATCGACGGTGGACCTGTCGACCGCGGCCCGTGCGGCCAGCATCGCGGGCCGCAGGTCCTCGCGGCCCGCGAGATAGCCCAGCGTCGTCGCACGCTCGACCGAGAGCGCCTTGATGTGCGCGCTCGTCGCGCCCATTCCCGTGTCACGCTGATCGGCGTAGGACAGCGACGCCAGGCCGCTTCGCACCAGATAACCGCTGACCAGCGCCCCGAGGACGACCGCGACGAGACACGGAAGGAAGGCGATCCGAAGCAGGCGACCCTTGATCGAGTTCGATCGAGCGCGCAGATACCGTCTCGTCATGCGCAACACCGCGCCTTTCCACTCCGCGACCCGAACGTCGGCCGCCTGTCGCGCAACCTGCCAGTTTCCGGCGAGGCTGGACGCGACTTCGCCAGACGTTAGCCGACCGAGTTGTGGCACAGGATCAGTAGAATTACGTATCTGCTGTGTCCGACAACCAATCAACCCAGATACTGAGCCTCGTGATACGTGACGAAGTCGCCAACGTCGGTGACGTAACTTCCTTCGTGGGTCGGCGTTCCGAAACCACCGAGATCACACGATTGTTCGACCGTGCTCGATCGGTCACCCTGACCGGTCCCGGCGGGGTCGGGAAGACGCGCCTGGCCCTGCGGATCGCCGCCACGCTCGACCAGCGATTCCCCGACGGTGTGGTGATCATCGAACTGGCCGAACTACGTGATGCGGCGCTGCTGGAAGACGTACTGATCGAGGCGCTCGGCTTGCATCGCCGGTCCACCGAGTCCGCGATGAATGTGCTGGTCGAGCACCTGCGGGCGCGCAAGATCCTGTTGGTTTTCGATAATTGCGAACACCTTGCCGCCGGTTGCGCAGCGTTGTTCGCCGTTTTGCTCAACCGTTGCACCACGCTCACACTGCTGGCTACCAGTCGGCAGGCGCTGTCGGTGCGGGGCGAACACGTCTACCCTGTGCCGCCCTTGCAGCCAACCGATGCGCACCGGCTGTTCACCGATCGGGCCGCGGCGGTGGTGCCGGGTTTCACCGAGTCGGGCGATGATGTGGCGCAGGTGTGCGAACGTCTCGACGGTCTGCCGCTGGCCATCGAACTGGCGGCCGCCCGCATCAAGGCGTTGACGCCCGCGCAGCTGCGCGATCGGCTCACCATGTCGATGTTGACCGACCATGTCGCCGACACGACGCCGCGGCACCGCACCCTGCGCGACACTATCGAGTGGAGCTTTCGGCTCTGCGCACCGAGCGAGCAGAACCTGTGGGCACTGTCCACCGTGTTCCATGGTTCGTTCGACCTGGAGGCCGCCGAATACGTCTGCGGTAGCGCAGCAGGGGGCCCGGTCCTCGATCTCATCGAGGGGTTGCTCGACAAATCGGTGCTGGTGCGCGGCGATTCGAACGGCATCGTGCGGTACCGGATGCTGGAAACACTGCGTGAGTACGGGCGCGAGAAGCTCATCGGGTCCGGCGAGGAATCGACAGCGCTTCGCCGCCACCGTGATTGGTTCGATCGACTCAGCGCTCAGGCCGACGCCGAAGCTGTCAGCCCGCGTCAACGGGAGTGGTACGGGCGGCTGCGCGACGAGCACGCCAATATTCGTGAGGCCATCGCGTGGTCGTTGACCGTGCCCGGCGAAGCGGGCGTCGCCGTGCGGATGGCGGCCCGCTCCGAGGAGTATTGGGTCATGCGGGGTTCGCTCGGCGAGGCCCGGGATCGGTTGCGGCGGGCCTGCGCCGCCGCCCGTGCCGAAGACGTCGACGGCGCGGCGATCGCGTTCGCGCTGCGCACCGAGGCGATGTTCGCGATCTGGCAGTCCGATCTCGTCGCGGCGCGCGAGCTGTTGACCGAGGCGCGCGCACTCGCGGGCACCGACGAGATTCTGGGCGCCCAGATCGGGCACACGGAAGGATTCCTGGAACTGCTGTTGATGAATGTCGACGGTGCGGCCACGTTGATCTCCGACGCCGTCGCCACGTTCGACCGGCACGCCCGTCTGCCCGAACCGCATCTGCTCTTTCTCGATGGGGTCATCAAGTCGTACAGCAGCGGCCTCGCCACCGCACGCGCCGCGGTCCAACGGAACCTGGATGTCTGCACCGGTGCTCGCGCCGAGTTCAGTCTCATCGGCGCACTGTTCGGGCAAGCGTTGGTGGAGGTGCAGTTCGGCGATGTGGAGGTGGCGTTGCGCGCGGCCACGACGGGATTGCGCATGGCCGAGGGATTCCGGTTCGAACGCGTCGCGATGGCCGCCTATCTCGTCGAGGCGCTGGCCTGGATCGCCCACCAGCAGGGCGATCTGACGCGTGCCGCGACGGTATTCGGCATCGCGGCGACCGGGTGGCAGGACCTGGGCGCTTCGCCCGATATCGCGGTCAACTTCATTCACCAACATCGCCGGGATACGACCCGAAAGGCCTTGGGCAGCAAGCGATTCGATGAATTGTGGCTGCGCGGTAAGGACATGTCGATCGCCGAGGCGTGGAAGTTCATGCTCGAACCTCGCGACGAGCCGGGACCGCTGACCCGACGCGAGAACGAGATCGCGGCACTGGTCGCGCAGGGCAAGAGCAATCGCGACATCGCCGCCGAGCTGGTGGTCTCGGTCCGCACCGTCGACACCCACATCCAGCACATTCTGGACAAACTGGCCGCGAAAAGCCGTGTGCAGATCGCGAACTGGATGAACGAGACCCGGACATAGGGCCGGTCTCAGTTGTCCAATGCGGTGGGGAGGCCGGTGTCGTAGATCGACAGCACATCCGAGATACCGCTGAGGGTTTTCACCACGGACTCGGCCGGAGACACCAGCACCTGCGGGTAGTCGATCTCGCCGAGACCGGGATCGGCCGGCCAAGCCAGCCGTTCCCCGGCCAGCGAGAACTCGGCCATCACACCCTCCTTGTTGCCCCGCGGGTCCTGACGATGCCACCGGCCGTCCAGATACACGGCCACCAAACCGTGCAGGACGTGACCGTCACCGTGCGAAAGGCGCTGGTAGCAGAGCCCGGTGGGGATGCCGCCAACCCGCAGCAGGGCGGTGAGGAGATGGGACTTCGCGTAGCAGAGGCCGACCCGCTCCCGCAGCACCTCACCGGCGGTCAGGGTCACGCGGGAGTCCTGAACGTCGAACGAGTGGGCGACCTCATCTCGCACCCAGTCGAAGGCGGCCCGGGCGAACTCGGTGTCATCGGACGTACGTCGCCGCAGGTCGTGGGCGAGCGAGACCACTGCCTCGTCGTCGAGTTGGATGATGGTGTCGCCGTGCAGGTAGGCCGCTGGATGCTGAGCCTGGGGAACGAAGGATTGTCCGGTCACACCGGACAATCTAGCGGCAGGAACTCTGGATCCGCGACGACAATATGTCGAGGGCGATGCCGCTCCCTGGAACGGTGTCCCGCGACAGAGATGGCGGGACACCAACTTCCCGTGACCCCAGATTTGGCACTGGTTACAACGTAGGTCGAATGAATTCGTCCCGCAGTCGAGTGACTGAGCAGACCGTTCGGTTCAGACTTTCCTGACCACCGTCCTACAGCACAGTGAATTGTGGGCGTGGGATCAGATGGGAATGACTGGTTATGCGGAAGAGTTCGCTATGAGTGTCACTCGGGTCGAGTCGATTGTCGACGGAATTCTGCGCACTATTCCGCCCCGAAATGCCCAGGGCAATGTCTTGCGGGACGAGATAGCCGGCGTTGTCGCGGAGTGTCTGGAACTGGTCGGTGGTGCGCGGGAATGCGATGCCAGGGCAGCACTTCACCCTGCCGCCGCACGATGGGCAGCTACCGGCGTACCGATCGAGACCGTCCATCGGCTCATCCAGGCGGGATTCCGACTCCACCTGGACGAGCACAGCGCGAAATCCGCGTCGCACACAGTCGAGCACCTCATAGATGCCATGCAAACGATCAACGCGACGGTCTCGACGGCGTACCTCGAGGTGACCCAGTCAGCCACTCAGCACAATGGACAGCAGGCGGTCACTCGTGCCCTGCTCAGCGGGCGTCACGCAGCCATGGTCGCGCGGGAATGGGGCACGCCACTGAGCGAGCGGTACACGGTGCTGTCGGTGTCCGCCGACCGAGATGCGTTCTCCCTCAGTCACTTCCTGGACATGCTGGTCCTGCGGTTCGGGCCGTCGGTGTCTGCGCTGCACAGTGCCCTCGGGGGAACCATCTTGCTGCAAGGCTCCCCCGACCTCGAAGAATTCCGTGACCTGGTCGTGCAGACAGCACTGACGGTCATCGCGATCGAGGCAGCGCGAGACCACATTCCCTCGGCTGCCGCGGACGGACACGAATTGCTCGACGTAGTACGCAGACTCCATCGACCGCCAGATCTCTACCATTTCGACGACCTCGCTATCGAATACCAACTGACACGCCCCGGACCGGGACGCGACCGCCTCGAAACGGCCCTCGACGCAGTCGCCGAACAACCCGAACTGATCAGCACACTGCGCGCGCATCTCGACAACGGTTTGAATCGTCGACTCACCGCGCGTGATATGCACATCCATCAGAACACCGTCGACTATCGACTCAAACGGATCTACCGCCTCGCCGGACTCCATCCGCACGACCCGGGTCTCATCTGGAAAATGCGAGCAGCGCTCACCGTGCACGAGTACATGCAGGCGGGAAATACTGGCACGAGCCCACTTTCCGGTAAGCCGTGATGCTCAGTGGGCGGTTCCGCGTTCGGGTGGCTGTGCCCGGGCTTCAACAGCACAGCGGACGCGCGGTGGGGGAAATCACCGCGCCGCGCTGACATCGTCGAAATCTGTCAGCGCGACTGCCAGATCTAGATTGTCCACAGCTCGCAGCGCGCCGACAGCGGGCGGACGCAGGCCTATCGCGCGGCAAGCACTCAACATGCCGATGTGCACTGCCCATGTCACCAAGGGCGATTCGGTCAGCACCGACAGCACGGGTTGGATGCGATTGCCCAGTTGGGACACCGCCTCGGCACGGATGCTCTCGCGAGAGTCCGTACGTACCAACTCGATCAGTCGGTCGTCGAGTTCACCCGATGCCGTGTGAGCGGCGCAGGTGGCCAGCGCCTCATAGCCGCGAGTACCGGCGAGCTCGCCGGAGTCGACGAGATCCCATGTGAACGCGGCGATCTCGTGAGATCGTGGCACGAACCGAAGGTAGTACACGGCGGACTTGCGGACACCCACCTCCGGATCGTGGGCGAGGGCGAACAGCAGATCCACCTCATGCCAGGTCGAGAGCACAGCGCAGCTCGATGCCCGTACCTCCGGGTCCGAATGGGCGGACAGAAAAGTTGCGATGCCGAAGCGGTCGGCAGCAGGCACACCGATCCAGTGGTAGCGGCGCAACGCGTCCAGTTTCGGCGCCCACGGGCCGTCGAGGTCGGAATAGACGGAGAAGATCTCCGCCGCCGCCGGCACGGTCAGCTCGGACCTGTCGGCTGCCGACGCCACCCCCGAAGTCGGAGCATCGAACTCGTGCGGGCCGAGCAGGTCCGCGACGGGTGCGAGCCAGCGGGGAACCGACAGCTGCTCGCGCTGGAAGTAGTAGAGCAGGTCATCCTTCGAATCCCTGGCAGCGACAGCTCTTTCACCATCACCCTGAGAGATCTCGTGCAGCAGTCGCAGCGTGGCCCGGCTGCGGTAGCAGCGCAGCGTGGCAATCGCAGCGCAGGCGACACCGGTGTCGGGGTCGTCGGCGGCGCGGTGCAGTGCCTGTTCCGCTGCCACCGGTTCCTCCCAGTACAGAACGTCGGCCGCGGTCCGGCGCACCCCCGGATCGGGGTGGTCGAGGCCCTGGATCTTGTACTGCTGCCAACGCGGTTCCTCGAAGCCGAATTCGATTCCGGTCAGTGCGTGCCGGTGTAGCGGGTGGTGCGGATCGCGCGCCACCGGTTCGAGCAGATCGGCCTCACTTCGCTCGGCTTGCCGCAACAAACAGCCGCGGACCAAGTCGTCACCGGCGTCCCACCAGGCGCGCCATTGCGCACCCTCCGGACACATCGCCGCGTTCTCCAACACCCGCAACGCACTGTGCCGCACCCCGGTCGGCCGGTCCCGATCGCGGCCGATCGCGGCCAACGGCGCAACCGCCCGCACATCACCCAGCCGCCCCAGCACATCGCAGATTTCTTCCCGCTCCGCCGCCGTGGCATCAGGATCGGCCAACACCCGAATCAGCGCAAAGGTCGCCGACCGATCTTGCTGCTCGGCAACGCGCCTGTACTCCCCCGCCACGCTCACCCGCCCATCATGCCTGCCACATCAGCGAGAGCGACTCGATGCGGCCTACCGGACGAAATGCCTTGGCGCTCAATGATGTCGGTGTCCGGCTCTACACTCCTGACTGCGCGTTTCGGTCGTGGCGGAGTCGATCACGGTGGCTGCGACTGGGTCGAGACTTGATCACCGAGGAGAAACCTTGATGACGAATGAGGTTCGGCCGCTGCTGTATCTCGATGTCGACGGACCGCTGAACCCGTTCGGGGCGAAGCCGGCGAAGCGGCCCGTCGGGTACGAAACGCACCGTTTCATGCCGCCGGTCTGGGTCGCGCGGCACGGCGAAAACCCAGTGCGGCGCGTGAAACCGCTACGGGTGTGGTTGAACCGGACGCATGGTCCCGCGCTTGTCGCGCTGGCGGAGTATTACGAGCTGTGGTGGGCGACGACATGGGAACACGACGCCAATACCTACATCGGACCCGCGATCGGATTGCCGGAACTGCCTGTCGTCGAATGGATTCCCGGCCACCGACGCGGACCGGAGGGCACCTTCTGGAAGACAGCTCAACTGGTCGAGCATGCCGCGGGTCGGCCGTTCGCGTGGGTCGACGACGACATCACGACACCGGACCGGCGATACACCAACACCCATCACGGCGCCGCCGCCCTGCTGCGGTTCGTTCATCCGGCACTCGGCTTGCTCGGCGACGACTTCACAACCCTCAAGACGTGGGCCGAAGCGAGTATCGACAAGGTGATTTCGGCGGAGTAACCGACCATCCCGACTGGTGAGTCCGCGAGCCCGGCAGACGATCGACGCCAGCAACTGTTCAGGGCTGGTTCTCAGCGTTTCCCACGGCGACGGACCAGCGCCATGGTGATCACCACCGTTAGGGACAGGCACCGTCGCGCTGCAACTCGCGCGGTCCGCGCTGGATGGATCCGCTGCTCGTGCGGGTGGGGCTACGTTGCGGAATGCAACCTGGACCGAGTCGAATCGCAGGACCGGCCGCAACTACCCGGCCAGCGCGGCAACCTCCTCGCCGAACTGGCCGCCGCGTCGATGTCAGCTCGCGAGCCGAACCGTCTCACGGCTCCAGGCGGCGACGCTGACGGCGATGCCGAGGACCGTGATCGCGGCGGCGACCGGGTACACGGCGCGCAGTCCGGCGGTGTCGATCACGTGTCCGCCGAACCAGCCGGCGAAGGCTGCGGCGAGCTGGTATGCCGAGGCGTTGACCGCGATCGCCAGCGTCGGGGCCTGCGCCGCGGTGCTCAGGACGCGTGCCTGCATTCCCGGAATGACCGAGAAGCCGAGCGCTCCCACCAGGAACACCATCACGGCGATGAGCACAGTGCTGTCGCTGACCGCCCACATCAGCAGCAGCGCGCACGCCAGCAGTGTGAGCAGACCGAGCTGCGCCCTCTTCGGCGAGCGGTCGGACAGTCGGCCGCCGATGACGTTACCTACGGTGGCGCCGAGGCCGTAGACGAGGAGCATCACCGCCACAGCGCCGGAGGCGAATCCCGCGATGTCGGTCAGCAGCGAGGCGAAATAGACGAACACCATCAGCACGCCCGCGCTCCCGGTCGCCGTGACGGCAATGGCCAACTGAACGTTGCGATCGCCGAACACCCGCAGTTCCGACCACGCCGAACCACCGGAGTTCGCCACCTCGGGAACCAACCGAACGACCAGCACCAAGCCGAGCGCGCAGACCGCCGCGATCGCGAAAAATGGGGTACGCCAGTCGAACTGATCACCGAGGAGGGTCCCGATCGGTGCACCCAGCACCATCGCGATGTTCATCCCGAACACCAGCTTCGACACTGTCGACGCCTGTTTGTCCGGCGGCGAGGTCGACGTCGCGATAACGATCGCGTTCGCGAAGAACGTGGAGGTGACCAGCGCGGTGACAACGCGGGCGACGAAGAGGATCTCGTAGGACGGCGCCATCGCGGAGGCGATATTGCCTGCCACCGCGATCACCAGCAGCACACTGATCAACGGCTTGCGCGGGTAGCGCGCCGTGAGCGCGGTGAGGATCGGCCCGCCGAAGATCATGCCGACGGCATAGGCGGTCACCAACAGGCCGGCCGCCGGAATCGAGACGTCGAGGTCGGCCGCGACGTCGGGCAGGATTCCGGCGATGACGAACTCACCGGTGGTGATACCGAAAACGCACAACACGAGTGCGGCAAGACTTGCGCGCATTTTTACCATCTCTGTGAGTTATGAGGAGCGGAAACGAACCGCCTTCACGTTGCCACCCCGGGGTGATGCCTCACAACTGCGCAACTATCGGAATCTCACCCTCATCGATAGAGTATGAGTTATGGACGAGAAGGGTCTGAATTTGCACGGAGACGACCCCACACCCCACCAACTTCGCTTGCTGCTGATTCTCGCCGAGGAGTTGCACTTCGGACGTGCCGCGAGGCGCGCATATCTGACTCAGCCCGCACTCAGTCAGCAAATCCGCACGATGGAACAAAGATTGGGCGTTCAACTCTTCGACCGAACCAGCAGACGAGTAGAACTCACGCCGGTCGCGCTCGAGTTGGTGCCACTTGCCCGTTCGGTCTTGGATGCCACGGAAAGTTGAGAGAAATCGCCTTTCGTGCTTCGAGTCAGGCGGCGATATTGCGGATCGGTTTATGCGAGAGCTTCACGACAATTGGTCAGACGCGCCGGATCATCGACGGCGTATCTGCACGCTTTCCTGAACTGGGACCCCGAGTGCAGGTGATCGACACATTCGCCGAGCAGTTGGTCGCGCTGGAGCGCGGTGAAATTCACGCGGCATTCGTGCATTTGCCGGTTCCGTCGCATTTTCACGCTGTTCCACTCGTGGACGAGCGCCGGGTCGCGTGTCTGGCCGCCACGGATCCGCTGGCGCAACGAAAGTCGTTGCGCCTGGCTGATCTCGCACAGCACGAGGTTGTGACGATGGTGCCGGAGTCGTTTCCGGAGGGTCGTGCTCCCCAACTGCACATTCGGCATCGTGTGGCCATCGAGCGAGAAGGACGCGCCCCGTATGACTGGCCTACGAGAGGTAGTCGCCACAGTCGTCGGGAACACGGCAGCTATGTGACAGACCGGACGCCGACGGATCAGTTCGGCCGTTCGCTGCCGGCCCACCTCTGCTTCGTGTCGGCGAACTGCAACGTTGCCGACATCAGCAGAGGTGGGCCGCAGCCTGTGCTGTTCGCCCGTAGGTCAGCCGTGCCGGTGACGGTGGCGGTGCCTGTGGCGGTGGTCGCGGTGGCGCCTGTCGGGGTCCTCGCCGGTGCACTTCGAGTCGTCGGCCTTGCCCTTGCCTTTGCTCCCGTCCTTGCACTGACCGTCTTTGTCGGCCTGCGTCAGAACCGGGTCAGCAGCACGTGCGGGGCTTGTCAGCATCGGTGCCACCTCGACGACTGTCGACAAGAGCGCAGCCGACAGTGCCGTTCCACTGATGAGTACTGCCAGTTTCATGCGAGATTTCGGAGTTCGGGGCATGCGGATCTCCTCAGCGTAGGAATGAATCGAACGCATCCTCATCGTCGGCTATTGTACGGCAATCAAGATCAACTACCGTGCTCCGAGACACCGTCGAGGTGAAGCGAAATGCCACGCACGAGCAGCACGCCGGTACAGCCCCACTACAGCGTCACGGCCGTTGTCCAACAATCGAAAGCACTCCGACCGCGACGGGTCGAAGATGCCGACGACGTGCGGGATCGGGTGGTCTCCGCACACTGGAGCCTGCCCACCCGCGTCGCGTTTCGGTTCTGCTTCCTGTACTTCGGGCTCTATTGCCTGCTGTATCCGCAGCTGCTCACGGATCTCGCCGGATGGCTCGTGCCCGGGCGGTCCGCGCGCCTGGACCCACCGATCTGGCAACTGCAACTGCTGCAGCCGTTTCTGCAATGGGTGGGGTGGCAGGTGTTCGGGGTCACCGACGTTCCCTTGGTGACGACCGGCGGCCGCGATCACCTCATATTCTGGGTACTGCTCTTCTGCATCTCGGTGGTCAGCCTGGTCGGCACTGCGGTGTGGACGCTGCTGGACCGACGGTATGCGCATCGGCAGCTGGCAGGTTGGTTCTTCGTGTTCATCCGGCTGTGTGTCGCCGGGGCGATGATGAATTACGGTCTGGCGAAACTGATTCCGACGCAGATGCCCGCGCCGACGCTACCGACGCTGCTCACACCGTATGGGGACTTCACGCGGTTGGATGTGCTGTGGAATCAGGTCGGCGTCTCATTGCCCTACGAGGTACTGCTTGGCGCCGCCGAGGTGCTGGGCGCGATACTGCTGTTCATCCCACGGACCAGGATCGCGGGCGCCCTCTTGGTCATGGTGGACATGTCCATGGTGTTCGTGATGGATTTGTGTTTCGGCGTGTACGTCCGGACCTTGTCCGGTCACCTGCTGTTGATGTCGCTGCTGCTGTTGGCACCCGAGGCACAGCGTTTGATGAATGTACTGTTCCTCGATCGGCCTACCGACGTCTCGACCGCACCATATCCGTTCCACACCAGGCGATCCCAGCGGATCGCCGCGGGCGCGCAGGTGCTGCTCGGCATCTGGGTCGCCACCGCTTTCCTGCCCGTGAGCATCGACTATTGGCGCGCGCAACATCCACCGAAGTCACCGGTTCACGGCATCTGGACGGTCACGGAGTTCACCCGGGAAGGAGTCGACGTCCCGCCGTTGACAACCGACCGGACCCGTTGGCGACGACTGGTTTTCGATGAGCCCGGCTGGGCAACGTATCAGCGCATGGACGACAGCTTCGTCGATGTACAGGCCACGATCGACACCGCGGCTCACCGCATCGAACTGGCCGATACCGGGTCGAAACCACTGGCATCGTTCACCTTCCAGAAAGAAGGCGCCGACCATCTGCGCCTCAACGGCTCATTGGACGGCAGCCTTGTCACTATGACGCTCGACCGGGTCGACCTGAGCGAGTTCCCCTTGCACAACCACCGGTTCCAGTGGGTGGAGCCCGACGATTCATGACCGGTTCACCGGTACCGCAGGTTCAGGAGACGATGAGTCTGCGCTGGCGGCGCTGGTAGGACAGGGGGCTCATGGTGATCAGGTCGCATCGGGTTCGGACCCACGCCGGGTTGTTCTGGATGTGTCGATAAGTGGGGGTGATGGCCACGGCGATCTCGTGGGTGTCTATGTAGGCGAGTAGCGACTCCAGGTCCACGTCGGGTTCGACGATCGTGTGGACGATCTGGAGGTGATGGGCTGTGGCGATGTCGCGCGCCGCAGCGCGGGCGGCACACAGGATGCCGACGAGTTGCAGCCGGTCGACGACGAAGACGGCACTGTCGTTCATCCGATCCTCCTCGGAAGTCACCGCCGAGTAGGCCGAGTAACACCGGAACTTCCACGTGGCGGGTGCAATCCAGTTAACGCCGCTGAAGCCCTCCGAGAACCTTTCTCTGTAAATTACACAGGTCCCGAGATCTCACCGTTGATAATTGTCCAGAAATCACCTCGGGAACGGTGGAAAATTGCGCTGACCACCGCTTCGCGTCCGCAGCTGACCGAAATACCCACCCTCAATTCATTATTCATCGGCACAGCACAATGCGGCTCTACTCATGATTGCGACCAACTCGAATCCGCCCGCTACGCAATCCGAGCTGGATCCATCGCTCAAGCGGCGCGTGCGGGTTCCTCGACTGCGGTCGGCGCCGTTACTACGGGCGTGGTTCGGCGACCGGTTACGAGGAACAGCACGACGAGTGCGACAGCCAGCCATACATATGTGTCGCCGATGATGTGTTGGTCCCAGGTCCAGGAGGTCTCGCGGTGTTCGCCGTCGGGCAGGAAACTGTGCGGGGCGATCACGAAGACCGCGGCGACCACGACGGAGGTGGCGTACCAGCCTCGGGCGCTGCTCGCGGGCAGGGTGCGGGCGTGGCAGAACATGGCGAGCAGTGCGGGGGCGATCCAGACCCAGTGGTGCGACCACGAGATCGGTGACAGCAGCAGGGTGAAGACCGCGTTGAGAGACAGGGCGATCGCGGGGGCGTCGGCGGCCTTGCGCATCGCGGCTACGACGAGGACCAGCAGGAGGGCGCCGAGTACCAGCCACAGCACGTCGAAGGGCAGGCCGGTGATGTGCAGGCGGGCCATGACGGCCTGGATCGACTGGTTCGTGTGGAAGGCCGAACCGCTGAGGCCGGAGACATTGCCGAGCCCGCCGAACCAGTAGTTGGTCGATTCCTTGGGCAGGAACACGAACGAGGCCACGGTCGCAATCGCGCCGGTGGCAGCGGCGGTCGCGGCGGCCTTGTAGTCCTTGCGGACCAGGAAGTAGAGGACGAACGCGGCGGGCGTGAGCTTGATGGCGGCAGCCAGGCCGATCAGCATGCCGCGGGGGTAGCGGGTCTTCGGGAGCAGGCAGTCGGTGGCGACCAGCACCATCAGCAGGAGGTTGACCTGGCCGAAGTCGATGGTCGCGCGGATCGGTTCCAGCAGCATCGCCATGGGGATCGCGCAGGCGGTGACCAGCAGGGCGGCTTGCTTGCGGTCGGTGTGGTAGCGGCGGGCGACCAGGTACAGGGTCCAGGAGAGGGCGGCGATCGACACCACTACGTAGAGGACCTTCGCCGTAGCCCACGGCAGCAGCGCGAACGGCGCCAGCGCGATGGCCGCGAACGGCGGGTAGATGAACGGCAGACCGATGCCGATCGAGGTCTTGGGCAGCTGGCCGTACATGTCGGCGCCGTCGCGCATCGCCTCGATGCCGAGGCGGTAGACCTGCAGGTCGATGAAGCCGTCGGAATAGCGTTCAAAGGGCCAGATCGGCGTCCTGACGCAGACGACCGAAACAATGGTGAGCAACACCGGCACCAGCCACCATGCTCGATTGATCGGGCGTGGGGAACGCTCTTGCTCGGGGTGGGTGGTGTCACTACTCATCCGCGGCGACTATACCGACTCGCGTGCGTCATCGGGGCACCACCCACCGGCGGGAGTGACGCGCGCAATAGCCAGCCGGATGCCCACCGCGAGACTACTCGCGTGAAATGCGGGGTCGGTCAGTCGCCGCGGTTGTAGCGGGCCAGGTAACCGGCCATGGCGGTGACGTCCTCGTCGGCCCAGTCGGCGAAACGCGCCTGGAAGGCCTCGCGGCGGCGGCGTTCGGCCTCTCGGGCGACCTTTCGCCCCTCGGGGGTGGCCTGCAGGACGTGATTGCGGCGGTTGGCGGGGTCGACGGCACGCTCGAGGTAGCCGAGCTGCTCGAGCGCGCCAACTTGCCTGCTGACTGTCGACTTGTCGAGCAGGAACTGCTCGGCGACATCGGTGGCCAGACAGCCGTCGCGCTCGAGGATCAGGTCGAGAATGCTGTAGGCGACCAGGCTCAGCTCGGGGTGCAGTTCGGCGGCGCGGCCGCGGGCGCGACGGGCGAACGCGGTGAGTTCGCGCTGGATGGTGTCGACAGCCTGGGTTCTTGTGTTCCGCACGCTCATAGTTGTATCATACAACCATACATAGTTGCATTTACCAACCGTTTGGAGATTTCCCTCGATGACTCGCACCCAGTTCCGGCACATCGCCGGTCATCTGCTGACACCGCTGCTGATGTGTCTCGGCATGGCCTTCGCCTACCTCGGCGCGTTCCACCAGCCCGAGCCGAACAATCTCACGCTCGCTGTCGTCGGCGACTCACCGCAGTCGATGGTGCTGGCGCAGACAATGAAGGACAAGGGCGGCGCCGGCCTGGACATGATCACTGTGCCCAACCGCGAGGCAGCCATCAGCGCGCTGAACAACCGCGAGCTCGTCGGCGCCTATGTGCCCGACGCGACCAAGCCGGAACTGCTCGTCGCGACGGCGAGCTCCGACACCAGTGCGATGGCCGCGGAGGTGGCCTTCCGGTCGGTGTCGGATCATCAGGGTGTGCCGCTGGTGGTCACCGATGTGACGACCAAGGCCGGCGGTGACCCGACGGGGCAGGGCATCTTCTTCCTGTTGGTCGCGTTGAGCGTCGGCGCGTACGGCAGCGTCGCGGTGATCGGTGCGGCGGGCGCGATGTTGCGGATGCGGGTGCGCGCGGCGGTCGGGGTGGTGACGGCGATGATCGTCAGCCTCATCGGCGTTCTCGTGGCGGGTCCGGTGTTCGGGGTGATCGACGGCAACCTCGCGAGCGTGTTCGGCATCGCCTGGCTCTACGCCTCGGGCATCATCCTGATCGGCATCGGCCTGCACACGTTCCTGAAGCGCTGGACCACGCTGGCCCTGATCACCCTGTTCGTGATGCTGAACTTCACCACCTCCGGTGGCGTCTACGGACCGGAACTGCAGAACGGCTTCTTCGGTGCGCTGCACTCGTTCTGGAACGGCGCCGACTTCGTCGAAGGCGTGCGCAGCCTGCTCTACTTCGACGGTGGCGCCGGATTCGGTTCCCGCCTGTTCGGGCTGTTCGCCTGGCTGACGGTCGGTGTGGTGCTCGTCGTGGTGGCGGGTCGGTACGAGGCGCGCCACGCGCCCGAGCCGATCGCGCCCGCCGCGGTCGAGGAGGAGATCGGCGAATCGGTCGCCGTCTGAGCGCGGACGCGCGAATCCGCCACGGCCCCACGTAGACACGAGTACGGTGTAGCGCGCAACCGCGGACCGTGCGGCACCGCGAGGGGGCGTGACAGCGGAAAGGGTGGGTTCCACCGATGAATGATCCCGGCGCGCAACGTCGCAGCGAATCGATTCCGCTCGATCAGCGCTACCGCGGCGCCGATCCGATCGAATGGTGCGGCGCGGCGGTGTACCCGATGTACACCGAGGCGCTGCCCGCCGGGACGACCGCGGTCCACCTGCGCGCGCTGTCGGTGATGGCACCCGAGGACGTGACGGGCCTTGGGCTCGGGCTCTCCGTGCACGACGGACACGTGAATCTGGACGGGAGATCCCTGGCGGGCGTCGACATCTGGTACGAAGCCCTCGCCGCGGGCATCGACATCTCGGTGACCGCCGACGCACCCGACGCGCTGTTCACGCTCACGCCGGTCTGGGTCGCGGGGTCGGGCGCGCATCAGTCCTGGACCGGCAATTACGGGATGGTGGTCGATCTGCTCCCCGACGGGGCGTCGACGCTGTGGTGCAGCACCGGGCCCGGCACACCCGATTTCAACGAACTGGTCGTCGAACTCACCACGGGCCCGATCGCCCCGATCACCTCCGAGCCTGTCGGACTCCCGAACCCCGTCGAATTCCCGGCCGTCTCCCTTGCGGCGGCTGCCGATCCCCCGACCGACGTCGCCATCGCGCCCCCTCCCCCACGACCGGCGAGCCAAGGTGTCGGCAGCGCCCTGCACGACCTCGGAACCGCCATGCACGAACGCGGCGAACACGCATCGGCCCGCATCCTGTGGACCCAAGCCGCGCAGGCAGGCCACAGCGGTGCCGCCTACGACCTCGGCGCTCTCCTGATGCAGCAAGGCGAACGCGCCGCAGCAGAACAATGGTGGAAGGCCGCCGCCCGCGACGATCCGCGAGCGGCGGCCTGTCTCACCGCATTGTCCGAGCTGCCCTAGCGGGACTGATCCGCCAGTGCGCCAACACTTTCCGCCACGCCCTCACGAACTGGGGTGAAATCGCGCGCGGCGATGTGTTGTGGCCTGCGCTGGGGAGCCGCGTAGGGCTCGACCAGGGCGTTGTCCACGCTGTTGAACACCAGGAAGATGTTCGAGCGGGGGAACGGGGTGATGTTGTTCGACGAACCGTGCATGAGGTTGGAGTCGAACAGCAGGGCCGAACCGGCCCGCCCGGTGAACTGGGTGATGCCGTAGCGGGCGGCGAGGAAGGTGATGTCGTCCGGGGTCGGGATACCGATTCGCTGCTCGCGCAACGACTCCCGATAGTGCCCGGAGGGTGTTTCGCCCAGGCACGGCACGAAGGTGCGGTGCGAGCCGGGCATCAACATCAGGCTGCCGTTGAACGGGTAGTTGTCGGTCAACGCGATCGACAAGCTCACCGCCCTCGGAGCCGGCATGCCGTCCTCGGCGTGCCAGGTCTCGAAATCGGAGTGCCAGGCGAAACCGCTACCACCGAAACCGGGCATGTAGTTCACCCGGGTCTGGTGCAGGTACACCGGTGTTCCGAGGATCTGCTCGGCCAGGCCGACGATCCGCGATTCGGTGATCAACTCCGCGATCGGCTTGCTGAGCCTGTGTACCTCGAACACCGAGCGCACCTGTCCGGCAACAGGTTCCACCACTACCCGTTCGTCGCCGTAGAGCACGGGGTCGGCCGCCAGGTGGCCGATCTCGGCGCCGAAGGCTGCCACCTCGTCGGGGGTGAGCAGGTCGGGGATCGTCGCGAAACCGTTCGCGTCGAAACCGGCCAACTCGGGCGAGGTGATTTCTCCCCACGCCGTCGGGTCGGTGCGTTCGACGTGCGGGGCCGGCTCGGACAACCGGGTCGAGTAGCGGTCGAACATCTCAGACACTGGCAGCGTCCTCCTCCTCGATGATCAGCGGATACACCCCGTTCTCATCGTGTACCTCGCGGCCGGTGACCGGCGGATTGAAAACACACAGCATGCGCAGCTGGGTGCGGGCGGTGACCTGGTGACGTTCGTGGCCGTCGAGCAGGTACATCGAGCCGGGGCCCAGCGGGTACTCGGTCTCGTTGTCGAGATCGAGCAGACTGCCCTCGCCCTCGACCAGCCACACCGCCTCGACATGATTCTGGTAGTGGAACTTGTGGACGGTGCCCGCCTCGATCGTCGTCTCGTGGAACGAGAAGCCGACCTTGTCACCACCGAGCACGATGCGCTTGCTGCGCCAACCCGGCCCTGCCACATCACGTTCGGTGCCGGTGATCTCTTCGGTGGTGCGCACGATCATGCGGCACCACCACAGACGGTGTCGATCGAGGAGACCAGCACCGACAGGCCCTGGTCGAGCTCGTCGCCGGCCAGAGTCAACGGCGGCAACAGTTTCACGACCTCGTCCATCGAACCCGAGGTCTCCACCAGCAGGCCCTGTTCGAACGCGGTGCGGCACACCTTGCCCGCCTGCGACGGGTCGTCGAAGACGATGCCGTGCACCATGCCGCGACCACGGGTCGACACTCCGGCGTGGCGTTCGGCGACCGCGCTCAACGTGCGGCCCACGTAGGCGCCGTTCTCGGCGGTGCGCTGGGCCAGCTTGTCGTCGGCCCAGTACTCGCGCAGGGCGGCGGTGGCGGTGACGAAGGCGGGGTTGTTGCCGCGGAAGGTGCCGTTGTGCTCGCCCGGCGACCACACGTCGTGTTCGGGCTTGAGCAGGACCAGCGCCATCGGCAGGCCGTAACCGCTGATCGACTTCGACAGCGTGACGATGTCGGGGGTGATGCCCGCGATCTCGAAGGAGAAGAACGGGCCGGTGCGACCGCAACCCATCTGCACGTCGTCGACGATGAGCAGGATGTCGCGCGCGGCGCACAGTCCGGCCAGGTGGCGCAGCCATTCGGCACGGGCCAGGTTGACGCCGCCCTCACCCTGCACGGTCTCCACGATCACCGCGGCGGGGCGATCGAAACCCGAGGAGCTGTCGTCGAGGACGCGCTGCATCCAGCCGAAGTCCTCGATGGTGTTGTCGAAGTAGCCGTCGTAGGGCATCGGGGTGGAGTGCTCGAGCGGCACACCGGCACCCGCGCGCTTGGCCGCGTTGCCGGTGACTGCCAGCGCGCCCAGGGTCATGCCGTGGAAGGCATTGGTGAAGCTCAGGATCGTCTTGCGCCCGGTGACCTTGCGGGCCAGCTTGAGCGCGGCTTCGACGGCATTGGCGCCGGTCGGGCCGGGGAACTGCACCTTGTAGTCGAGGCCACGCGGCGACAGAATCGTGTCGCGGAAGGTCTCGAGTAGCTCGCGTTTGGCCACGGTCGACATGTCCAGACCGTGGGTGATGCCGTTGCCGCCGATGTAGTCGAGCAGCGCCTTCTTCAGGATCGGGTTGTTGTGTCCGTAGTTCAACGCGCCGGCGCCTGCGAAGAAGTCGAGGTATTCGCGGCCCTGTTCGTCGCGCAGCCAGGCGCCTTCGGCGGTGCTGAAGATGGCCGGCCAGTCACGGCAGTATCCGCGCACATTCGATTCCATGGCCTCGAAAATGCTGGTGTCGGTGGTCGTGATCATCGTCGTTCCTCCTGGCGCTGAGCCGGTGAAATCACATACAGCAGCTCGGCCTCGTGTGAATCGGGGAAATCGTTTTCTTCGAACAGGTCCTCGGTGCGCAAATCGGCACCGCGTTCCCGGGCCACCGCGGAGAACAGCGCCTGGGAGGCGGTGTTTCCGGGTGAGATCGTGGTTTCCAGCGTGGTGATGCCCGCGTGCGCTACCGAATCGAGCAGTGCGTGCAGGATCTTGGCGGCCAGGCCGCGGCCACGGCATTGCGCGTCGACGGCGATCTGCCAGACGAACAGCGTGTCAGGAGCGTCCGGGCGCACATACCCGATGACGAACCCGACCGGCTGACCGTCGATCTCGGCGACCAGCGAGGTCGCGGTGAAATCGCGACACCACAGCAGGTACGCGTAGCTGGAATTGACGTCGAGCACCTGCGAGTCGCGGGCGATCCGCCACAGCTGCGCACCATCGCCCAGTCGTGGATGACGCAATCTCGGTTCCGAACCAGGGGCCGCCGCGCTGGCAGTCGGCTCGATGGACATGGTGGACGTTGTCATACATCTAAGGTGCCCAGCAGACTTTGCGGTCTTTGTGTCGACCTCTTTGCGGTTGTATGACGAATCGTTTAACACGACTGCACGTCCAGGCGGTACCCGAGTCCACGCACTGTAACCACGATGCGCGGATCGGAGGGGTCGCGTTCGATCTTGGTACGCAGCCGTCGGACATGAACATCGACGATCCGCTCGTCACCGAAAAAGCCCTGGTCCCATACTCTTTCGAGCAGCACGGACCGGCTCAGCACTCTGCCGGGGGTCTCCGCGAGCTCGCACAGCAACCGGAATTCGGTGACCGTGAGATGGATCTCCTCGGCACCGCGTCGCACCGCGCCCGCGTCGGCGGCGAGCACCAACGGGGTGAGCGGATCGGCGTCGAGGACCGCCTCGGGGGTGGTGTCGCGGTCGGCGGTGATGCGGGCGCGACGGCGGAGCGCGCGCATCCTGGCGGTGATCTCTTTGATTTCGAACGGTTTGCTCACGAAGTCGTCGGCCCCCGCCTCCAGGGCCGCGACCACGTCGTGGGTGTCGTACCGGGTGCTGATCACGATGATCGGCACGTCGTGGTCGCGACGGATCTCTCTGATGCAGTCGAAGCCGTCGGCCTCACCGCGCATCAGGTCGACGATCATCAGATCGGGTGGGCCGTCGCTGCGCAGCCGATCGAGGGCATCCGAGGGAACGCCCGCTTCAGCGACGGCGTAACCCTCGTCCTCCATCGCGCGACGCAGGTCTCCCCGCATCTGGACGTCATCGTCCACAATCATCAGGTTCGCGCTCATGCCAGCACCTCGCTGACGCTCGGCGCCGTCATGACCGCGATGGCGGCTGTGTTTGCCCGCTCGCTTCGCTCGCTCATTGTGTGTGCACATCCTTTGCTGACACGCCGGGCGTGCGCCGGTGCACTGGGGGTTTTCGCGTCCCCAGACCGACACGACTACCCGCCTTCGAGCTTGTTACCGATCTGTTATGTACCCAGACTGCTCGTGGCGTAAACCCGTCGTAACAATTCGGCCGGTCAACACGCAGTTCGACGGGGTCGATCCAGTGGCATCATCGTGGGTGTGACCCCGACTTTTGCTGACATCGAAGCCGCTGCGGCGCGCATCGACGGACTTGTTCGCCCGATCACCGTCGCACCGGCCGGACCAGGGACGAACCCGCTCTGGTTCGCCTTGGAGTTCTTGCAGTTCACCGGCTCCTTCAAGGCTCGCGGCGCGCAGAATTTCATGCGCGCGCACGCCGCAGCGGGGACGTTGCCGGACGCGGGTGTGACGATCGCCTCGGGCGGCAATGCCGGGTTGGCGTGTGCGTGGGCGGCACGGGAGGCGGGGGTGCCCGCGACGGTGTTTCTGCCCGAGACCGCGCCTGCGGTCAAAATCGGTCGACTTCGTGACTACGGCGCGCAGGTACGACTGATCGGTCCGGAATATAAGCAAGCGTTGGCCGCTTGCCGGGAGTTCGCCGAGACCAGTGGAGCGCTGGCCGCCCATGCCTACGACAATACGCTCGTCGCCGCTGGGGCAGGCACGCTCATGCGGGAGATCCAGGCGCAACGGCCCGACCTCGACACGGTGCTCGTCGCCGTCGGTGGCGGTGGGTTGTTCACCGGAACCGCGATCGCCGCACAGCATTTCGGGATTCGTACAGTGGCTGTCGAGCCGCAGGGCTGTCGGTCGCTGAACGCCGCCCTCGAAGCAGGCCACCCGGTGGATGTCACCGTGGACTCGATCGCCGCTGATTCCCTCGGTGCTCCGAGTGTTTCCGCGATGGCCCTCGACGCAGCTCAGCATCCGAGTGTGCGCTCACTGCTGGTGCCCGACGACGCGATCCGCGCGGCCCGGCAACAGCTGTGGGACTCACACCGGATCGCTGTCGAAAACGGCGCCGCGACCGCCATGGCGGCCTTGCTCGACACAGGTTCGGGCCCTGCATACCGGCCCGAACCCGGCGAACGCGTGTGCGTGATTCTGTGCGGAGCCAACACCGACCCCAGCGACCTCGTTTAGCAAGCACGCCGGCGTTCATGGCCGGAGCGAAGGCGGAGGTACGCCTAGCGCACCAGCTCGTTCTTGGTGACGTAGTTGGTCATGGCGGAATTGAGGCCGCGCATGGCGAGGGTGTAGCCGTAGGGAACATACCGTTGGCCCCAGTGGGCCAGTTGGATGTCGCGGGAGGTGTAGACCCAGTAGCGGTTGCGTTCGACGCCCTTGATGACGGCGGTGGCGGCCTGGTCGGGGGTGACGGCGTGACGCATGAACAGGCCGATGGCCTTGTTCAGGGCGGCGTTGTCGCGGTCGATGCCCGCGATGTCGACGGTGTCGACCATCGGGGTGGACATGGCGCCGGGGCAGACCAGGCTGACGCCGATCTTGTGGCGGCGTAGGTCGAAGCGCAGGACCTCGGAGACGCCGCGTAGGCCGAACTTGGTGGCGCTGTAGGGGGCGTGCCACGGGAGGCCGAAGATGCCTGCCGCCGAGGAAACATTCACCAGGTGACCGCCGCGGCCCGCGGTGATCATCGGGGTGATGAACTCTTCGATGATGTGGATGGGGCCCATCAGGTTGATGTCGACGGTGCGACGCCACTGCTGGGGGGTGAGTTTGTCGACGGTGCCCCAGGTGGCGATGCCTGCCACGTTCATGACGATGTCGACGTGGCTGACCGCGTCGAAGGTGTGGGCGGCCAGACCGACCACGGCGGAATGGTCGCTGACGTCGGCCGCGTGCGCGAGATGCACGGTGGCGCCGGTCGCGCGCAGTTCCTCGGCGGTGGCGGCGAGGGCGTCGGC
Organism: Nocardia sp. NPDC058705; assembly: GCF_042749305.1. Classification (NCBI taxonomy): domain Bacteria; kingdom Bacillati; phylum Actinomycetota; class Actinomycetes; order Mycobacteriales; family Nocardiaceae; genus Nocardia; species Nocardia sp. NPDC058705. The sequence goes on from NZ_JBHYRN010000001.1 coordinate 524,956, forward strand.
GGTGATGTCGGTCAGGACGAGCGACGCCCCTTTGGCGGCGGCCGCGAAGGCGGTGGCGCGGCCGAGGCCGCTGGCGGCGCCGGTGATCAGGCAGGTCTTCCCGTCGAACTTCGTCATGGCCCCGACCCTACGTTTCGGTGAACAGCTGCGTCTACGCTTCCGCGGTGATCGCGATGGTGGTCCAGCCGCCGACGTGGATCCGGCTGCCTTCGCGCAGGGCGATCGCCTGCTGCGGGGTGATCGAGGCTTCGGCGCCGTCCAGGCTGGTTCCGTTGGTGGAACCGAGGTCGGTGATGGTGAGCGCGCCGCCCTGATCTACCTGGATCATCGCATGCGCGCGAGAGACGCCGATATCGACGGGGGCGATGCCGAGGTCGATCTCGGGCACGATGCCCTGCGAGGCCGATCGTTTTCCGATCAGGAACTGATTGCCGCGCAAGATGATTCGGCGTTCGGGATAGAAGTCAGGGAATTCGACGCGTTCGGCATCGGGGCCTTTGCGGGCTTGGACGCGCGCGTAGAACTCGCGGTCGGCGAAGATCCGGGCGATCCATGTCCTTGAACCAGGCGGTGGCGTGCCCGCGATCAGGGTGGGGTCGAACCCAGGCTGCACACCGGCCCGGGTCGGATCGGCCCCGGCGGTCCCCGACGAGTCGAGCCGCGCATTCCCGCGGGAGACGTCGACAGGCCCTGATTCGGTGCCTGCCCGTGCCGGATCAGATCGCGCACCAGCTCGGAAGGGGTCGGCCGCGGCCGGTCGATCCCCTGCCCTGGACTCGGCGGCGGGCGGCAAAGCCGAATCGTGCCCGCAACTTTCGCAGAAGCGGCCGCTCGTCGGTGCCTGGCAGTGGGGGCACAGCCGCAGTGACGACGGGTCGGCCTGCGGCGCGCTGCCGAGGGCCGAACCGCACACATCGCAGTAGTCGGTCGACTGCGAGGTGTGCCCGTCCGCGCACATCGGCATGTCAGCCGCCCTCCGGCCGCACCCTGGCGGTCTTGGTCGAACGGATGTCGAGGGCGAGTTCGTCGGCCGCGGCGACCTGGCCGCGCAGCTTCACCGTGCCGTCGTGTTCGACCTCGACCACCCCGCGCAGCAGTTTGGCGGTGGATTCGTGGCCGGAGGCGGCGGCCAGTTCCACCGCGCGCCGCAGTTTCGCGGTCGCGGTGGTGACGTCGCCGTTGCGGCGGGCTGCGAGGCCTTCCTGGACGGCTTGGGCGAGTTCGACCTGGCCGGTGTAGTGGGCGACGCGGGTGCTGATGCGGGTCGACAGGGTCGAATCGGTGGTCCAGACCGCGCGCACGAGGCCTTGGCCGAGGACCTCGTCACCGGCCAGCACGCTCAACCGGGCGGCCAGCTTCTCCCGGCCCGGCGCGGCCGGTTCCAGTTCGATCTGCACGTGGTATTCCCGCTCCTCGGCGGCCCACGACGACAGCGGGTACTCCCCCACCTGCGCGCCCGCGTCGGTCCGGCGGCCGGTCAGGTCCTCGAGCACCGGCGACACCTGCTTGACCATCCGCACCCGCGCACCGGCGGGGGTCCAGACCTTCAGTGTCAGTTCGGGGATCACGCGGGCGGCCGAGGAGCGCATCATCGCGGCGAAATCGCCTGCCAGGTCCTTCGGATCGGCGACGATGTTCGCGTCACCGGACAGTTTCGAGGCGATCTTGCGCAGTTCCTCGGCGACCCAGTCGTCGCCGACGCCGCGGCAGTCACAGACGAAAAGCCCTTCGGCACGGTCGAGTTCGGTCGCGAGCTGCTGCGGGGTCTCGTGTTCGTTCTTGCCGTCGGTGAGCAGAATCGCGTGCGCCTGCGCGCCGGGGTGCGCGGCGGCGACCTGACGGGCCAGCGCCAGCCACGAACCCATGGCGGTGCCGCCGTCGGGGCGCAGTTTGTCCAGCGCGCGCTTGGCCGCGCTGCGATGCGAGCGGTCGGCGGGCGCGGACATGACGTTGTTGGTGGGGTAGATCATCCGGGCCGATTCGGTGCCCTCGATGATGGCGAACGCGGTGCCGTCGGGGATCTCGTCGAGCGCGGTGCGAGTGGCGTTGCGCGCGTTCTCGAATTTGCGCTTGTTGCCCATCGAGCCGGAGCAGTCGATGATCAGGATTTCCAGGCGCGGCGGTGGGGTCGCGACGGCGGCGAGCTCGGGGCCGGTGGTCACGGTCAGTACCGCGTCCACCACACTCGCACCTTCGGCGAGGAATTCGTTCTGGTCGACGGCGATCGAAATACCGGCTGTCTCAGGGGAACTCATGACACTCCAGGTTCGAGCAGGGCGGGCACCGGTACGAGCGCGACCGTGATGTTGTCGCTGCCCCCGCTGTTCAAGGCGAAATCGGCGAGGGCGCGCGCCGCGGCCTGCGATGAGGTTTCGACCGTGAAACCGGCCAGCGCTATCGCCTCTGGCAGGTAGTTCCACATGCCGTCGCTGCACAGCAGCACCGTGCCTGCTTCGGTGGCGGTCATGCGCTGCAGGCAGCGTTCCGACCACGGCGCTTCGCTGCCGTCGGCACCCAGCCAGCGCATCAGGGTGTGCGCGCGCGGGTCGTTCATGGCGGCGGTTTCGTCCAGGGCGCCCGCGTCGACGAGGGCTTGGGCCCACGAGTCGTCGACGCTGAGCCTGCGCGAGGCGGAAGGATCGGCGGCGGCGAGCCAGAACGCCCGGCTGTCACCGACATTGGCCACGGTGATGTCGGTGCCCACCGGCGTCGTTCGCACGATCGCCGACACGTAGGTGCACGACGGCGCGTATTCGGGCGTGCGCGACATGCCTCGTACCGCGGCGGTGGCCGCGGCCAGGCCTGCCATCACGGCATCGGAGTCGCACCGACCTTCGGCGAGTGCGGCCAGCGTGGCGTCCACACCGGCGCGGGCGGCGTTGCCGGAAGCGGCCTGGGGATCCTGGGAGGTGGACACGCCGTCACTGACCACGATCACCCGGATGCCGTCACCCTCGCGGACCGCGGCCGCGACCGCGTCTTCGTTGCGGGAGTGGCTGATACCGCGATCGGTGAGCACATACACCGAGCCGAGGTCTTCCTCGAAGCGGTCCGGGATCGGTTTCGGGCTGCCGCATTTGACGCAGACGCCGCCCTCGTAGCGACGTTCACCGCAGGTCGAACACTGCGGCACAGCGACCGGATCATGTACTGGCAGTGCGACTTTGCGCACCCCGAGTTCGCGACCGCAGCCTTCGCAGAAGCGGAACCCCGCCCGCGCCGATCCCGCGCAGTCCGGGCAGCCCGGCGCGCTCACAGGGTGGTCCTCGGTCGCACCGAGTTCGCCTGGTCCACCAGATCGAATCGGGTCCACATGTCGTCGGCCTCGCGCGCCAGTGTCCGCAAGCATCGTTCCAATCCCGTCCGCACGCCCTGCTCGGTGAATTCCACGTCCAATAGCTTGCCTGGTGTACTCGGTCGCTGTCCCGACCGGATCCAGTTCAGTGCCGCCTCGAGCACGAACATGCGCACCTGCGCGGTGCGGGTGCGCGAGTCCAGACGCAGTCGGTCGACGCGCTCGCCGGTCTCACGCAGCAGGTTTTCGTCGAGTTCGGCCGGATCACGCTGCGCCAGTAAGGTTTCGACGGCGGAGACTCTGGCCTCGGAGAACATCGACGAGGTGCGGTCGACTTGGTCGAGGACCGCGACCGCGCCGGCGCGGTCGCGGTTGGTGCGGCGCAGTCGGGCTGCGCCGAAGGCTGCGGACAGGTAGGTGTGGTCGGTGCGCCAGACCGTTTCGTAGAGCGCCAGTGCGCGGCCGATCTCAGCCGGCGGCGAGGCTTCGGTATCCGGGTTCTCGGCGCGGGCCTTGGCACCGAGTTCCAGTGCGGCTGCCAGGGCCAGTTTGGGGGCGGGTTCACCGGGCAGCGCCGCGTAGACGGACTCGAAATCCGCTGCGGCAGCCGCATACTCGCCGGTCAGCAGGGCGGCTTGGCCGCGATACCAGATCGGGCGCCAGTCGAATTCGAGGTCGGCGTCCAGCGCGGTGAGGCGGGTCAGTGCCGCGGCCGCATCGCCTGCTTCGAGTTCGGCGCGGACCAGGCGCAGCGGGATCTCGACCGACTCGCCCGATCCGGTGACCACCGCGCGCAATCCGGCGGTGAGAGCCTGTTCGAGTTCGGCGGGGGTCGCGGCGTCGGTGGTCGCCAGCAGGGCGGCGCCGCTGTCGCCGGGGTCGACCAGTGGAGCGGGCAGCCCGGTGATAAGGGCGGCGGGTTCGGGTGTCGCGCTGTCGATGCCGAAGACCGCGCGCGCGGGCCCGAACTGGCTGGACATGCCGGGGCGCGGGATGCCGTCGCCGGTTGCGAGGACCTCGCGCAGGACGCCGGTGAGCTGGTCGGCCATTTCGCTCGTCGACGCGAATCGGGCCAGCGGGTCGGGGTCGGTGGACCGCTGCAGGAACCGGTACAGCGAATCGTGTTCGGCCAGTATCGGTTCGGTGTCGGGGCCGGGCAGCGGGCCGAGTTTGCCGTCGACCGATGGCACGCGCATCATCAGCACGGCCAGCGTGCGTCCCGCGGTGTAGATCTCGGTGGCCACGGTCGGCCCGGTCTCGGCGATCTCGGGCGCCTGGTAGCCGAGGGTGCCGTAGATCGGGCTGGTGCGATCGTCCATCGCGATGACCGCGCCGAGGTCGATCAGCTCGAGCCGTTCCTCGGTCTGCATCACATTGTCAGGCTTGAAATCGCAGTACGCCCAGCCGCGCGCGTGCAGGTAGCCGAGGGCGGGCAGCATTTCCAGCACGTAGGCGATCGCTTGCGCGGGCGGCAGATAGCGTTGGTGTTCGGCGCGGTAGGCGCGCAGGATCTGCTTGAGCGAGGTGCCGCCGACGTAGGCCATGACGATGTAGCCGACGGGCTCGCCGTCGGCGTCGGCGTGTTCGGTGAAGTTGTGGATCTTGACGATGTTCGGGTGGTCGACCTCGGCGAGGAACCGCCGCTCGGCCAGCGCCGCCGCCAGCGCGTCGGCGTCACCGGTGTCGATGAGGCCCTTGAGTACCACCCAGCGCTTGTTGACGGCCCGGTCGGTGGCCAGATAGATCCAGCCGAGGCCGCCGTGGGCGAGCGCGCCGGCCACTTCGTATTGGCCGCCGACGAGATCGCCTGCGCGCAACCGGGGTACGAACGAATAGCGGGTGCCGCAGTTCGGGCAGAACCCGGAGGTGCGGCCGGGCACGCCTGCCTGGCCGCGGCCGACGGGCTTGTCGCATTTGCCGCAGAAGCGGTCGGATTCGGGGACCTGTGGGTCGGTGAGCACGGCCGTGGCCGGGTCTACGCGCGGAACAGGAGGCACTTCGACCAGTCCGGCGCCGAGCCTGCCGCGCGCGGCCGAACGCGCCGAGCCCGACCGGGTGCGCACCGATCGGCCCGAGGTGCGTCCACTCGCGCTGACTGTCGACGCGGACGGACTGTGCAGCGGGCCCGTCACCGAGGCAGGAGCGGTGCCGCAGGTGTCGCAGTAACCGTCGAGGATCGTGCCGCCGCAATCGGGTTCGCCACAGGCACCGGGAACAGGCAGGGGCGCCGGGTGTGCCTGGCGGTTGCCGCTGCGAGGTTGCGCGGTGGTGCGCCCCGACCGATTGGGACGGGGCTGCGGCGCCTGCGGCGGGCTCGCGACCGGAGCGGTACCGCACAGCGCGCAGTAGCCGTCTTCGATCGTGCCGCCGCACCCCGGTTCATTACATGTCATGCTGTCCGCCCCGCTTTCTCCCCGATGATCGAACGATAGTCGGCGACCGCGCGGGTGACCGCGGAAAGATCGCACGGTGTGCGGGTGAGCAGCCCGGCCGCGATCCGGTCGGCGGCGAGCACGTCACGGTCCTCGCTCACGCCGAGCCGGGAAGCCTTGGCGCGGTAGGCCGTGAGTCGGCCGCGGAGTTCGGCGCGGCGGTCGAGCAACCCACGCGCCAATTCTTCTCGCCGCGTGGCCTTTTCGTCCGCATCACCGACACGCACGCGCAGCGCGAGGAGGTGTTCCACTGTCGGGCGGTCGGGCGTGTCACCGAGGGTGTCGAGTTCGGCGCGCAGCCGGGCGGCCGGTTCGCCACCGTCGGGCAGCGCTCCGGTCTCGATCTTGTGTGCGGCCTGGGTGGCGGTGTCGTCGGCGCGATGTTGGAGTTCGCCGAGATCGGCCAACCGTGCGCGCAGGGCGGCGACGGCGCCGGGCAGGTCGGCCGCGACCGCGAGATGTTCACTGTGGCGGGCGGATTCGGTGTCGATCAGCGCGGCGAGGGAGGCGAGGGCGGTGTCGATCTCGCCCGGTCCGAAGCCGAGCGGGTCGGTGCCCGCGCGACGCAACAGCGTAGCGAGGGGTTCGGCGGCCGCGTCCAGGGCACCGCGGGCTTGTTCGACGCGCTGCTGCAACGGCCCGAGCGCACCCAGCACCCGAGCATCGACCGCCGCGATCTCGTCAGCGAACGGGGCGACGAAGGCGAACGCGGCCCGCATCCGGTCCAGGCAATCGGCGATACCGACCGTCACGACGGTTTCGCTGGGGCCGGTGAGACCGCGCTGCGCCAAGGGAATCGGGATCCTGGCCACTTCGTGCGGGCGTCCGCGCAGCAGTTCGGTGAGCCTGGCGCGTCCGCGATCGTCGAGCTTGGCGCGCCCCGCGCGGACGGAGTCGGCCTCGCCGAGGATGGTGCGCACCCGGCCCAGCTCCTCCCAGAGCTCACCGAGCGCTTTCTCCACCGGCACCCAGCGTCGCGCGGTCTCTCCCGTCGGCGGGTAGCGCCGGACCAGGGCGAGGCCGGGGTGGCGGTCGAGTTCCAACAGCGTCGTGGTCACCTTCGCCAATTCCGCTGTGCGCGCGGCCAGTTCACGGTCGATTTCGAGCACGCCGAGCATCGGCCAGGTCATCTGGCATACCCGGGCCGCGGCGGACCCTGCGACGGACCGAGCGTCGACAGGTGCTCGGCGTAGATCCGCTCCCAGGTGCCGTCGATGCGGGTGCGGTCGAGCACGCCGTTGACGAAACGCACCAGCTCGTCGCTGCCACGCGGCACGCCGACCGCGTACGCGCCAGCCCCGATCGGCTGGCCGACGACTTCGAGATTGTGGTCCTGGGCCACCAGACCCGCCAGAATCGGCTCGTCGCCGCTGATCGCGTCGACGCTGCCCTGCTGCAGGGCCACCAGGCAGTCGGTCCAGTTGGTCACCCCGAGCACCTCCGGCCGCGGCGACAGGTCGAACAGCGGCGCGGCGGCGGTGGTGCCCTTGGCCACGCACACCCGCTTGCCCGCCAGCCCCGCGCCACCGGTGATGCCGGAGCCGCGCGGGGCCGCGATGCGTTGCGACGCACGGTAATACACGCTGGAGAAGTCGACGTCGCGGCGGCGTTCGCAGGTCGCCGAGAAGGTGCGCACGATCATGTCGACCTTCTTCTCCTGCAGCAGCGGGATGCGGTCGGCGGCGGTGACGGAGCGCAGTTCGATCTTGTCCGGATCGCCGAACAGGTCGCGCGCGATCTCCCTGGCGAGGTCGATGTCGAAACCCTCTAGCCTGCCGGTCGTGGGATTGCGGAACCCGAACATGTAGGTGTTCTGGTCCACGCCAACCCGCAGCCTGCCGTTCGCGACGATCGCGGCCATCGCCGATCCCGACGGCATCGCGCCAGGTCGCGGCTGGGCCCCGGTCGGCGCCAACGTCGCTTCGGTGTCGCAGTTCCCGGTGCCCTCGGCGGTCGGGGCCGAGGTGATCGCTTCGGCGCCGGGCAGCGGGGGTGCGACCGCGGTGGCGGGGATGGCCGACGGCTCGGGTGCGTCACCGCAACCCGCGACCAGCAGGGCAACGGCGAACGCGATCAGCAAGGGCCGCTTCACAGGAACTCCTTTATGCGTGGCCAGAGTCCGCTGATCACCGCGGCTGCCGCGGCAAGCAGCAGGAGCAAGGTGCCGAAGGGGCTCAGGGTCAGCGAGTTTCCGGCGGCGGCGACACCGTCGCGCAGGTCGTCGCGGGCTTGGCCGAGGTCGTCACGCAGTTCCTGGTCGAGGCGGGCGAAGCTGGTGGCCGAGCTGTCGGGGCCGGTGCCGATGGCTTGGGTGACCGCGCCGTTGTAGTCGGCCTTCTCGTAGGCGGTGCGCTGGGCGTTGTGGCCCGCTCGCCAATTCGTCAGTGCGCGTTCGGCATCGGAGTCGCCGCCACCGGCGGCAGTGAGGCGCCCGCCCAGGTCGTCGCTGTGGGTTTGGAAGGCCTTCTCCGTGGCGGTGATGTCGCCACGGGTGATCAGGGCCAGGGTTTCGTCGGTGCGGGCCTGTTGGGCCAGGATGCGGGCGCCTGCCAGGTTCTCCACGCGCGCACCGGCACCGGCGCGACCGGTGTCGAGCAGTTGCGCGGCGGTGAGGGTGGCGCCCACGGTCCACAGCAGAGCGAACAGGGCCGCACCGAACGCGAACGCCATTCCGGTGTTCACCAGGCGGTTCGTGCGCCGCAGCAGCGCCACCGAGCCCACCGAACACGCGACCAGGACCAGCAGTAGTCCCACGATGCTCGTCCACGGGAGTGCGCCGATGCGCTGCTGATCTTCGCGCACGGCCGCGAAACGGGCCTTGCTCAGCTGTTCGGCATTGGGCAGCAGGGAGGTCTGCATCAGATCGGAGGCTTGCCGCAGGTACGCCGAGCCGACCGGGAAGCCTTGACGATTGTTGGCGCGGGCGGTCTCGACCAAGCCCGTGTAGGTCGGCAGGTCGGCGGCGATGCGGGCCACGATCGCCCTGGTCTGCGCGTCGGCGGCACCGGCCGTCGCTTCCGCCAGGGCCGCGGCGGCTTCGGCCAGCGCCTGCTCGTAACTGTCTCGTACCTGCGGTGATTCGATGCCGCCGGAGAGGAATGCCGTCGCCGCACCCGCGTCGGCCGCCGAGAGCGACACGTACAGGCTCTGCGCGGCGAAGGCCAGGGGTTCGGTCCGGTCGAGGACCTGTTCGGTGCGCACGATCTTGGCGTCGAGTTGTTGTCCCACAGTCGATCCGGCGACCACACAGGCCACCGTGGTCACGACGAGGACCACCCCGATCGCACCTGGTGTCGTCGCGGCGAATCGCCGCAGCCACGTCCCCGCGTCACGGATGGTCGCCGGTAGGCGAGATCCCACACCGTCCTCCTTCATCTCCCCGGGCGGTGTCTTCGATCGCGATAGTATCCGAGGAGCTGAAAGTTCGCCCGGGTGAACGAAATCGGCCGATCACCGACAGCGTCGAACAACCAAGGGACACGATTCACGTCGTGGACGCGCCACCCGCCGCGCGGCGCAACCTCGTCGCGAGACGGTCGAACGCCACCGCGAGCTCGTCTCCGTCGATCACCTCGATATCGACGTCGAGCTGTGTCAGTCGCAGCGCGAGCCGGTCCGGGTCGTCGGAACCCAGCTCGATACGGCAGGTGGACTCGTCGACGACCGCGATGTCGATCGGGATGCCGATCTTCGCGGCGACCTCGGCAGCGGGAGCGCGCACCAGAACCCGGGCGCGATACTTCCATGCCCCCTTGCTGACGCGTGCGACGACGTACTCGACGACATTGTCCGCCGGAATCACGCGAGGCGGGAACCGCGCACCCGTCGGTGCGGGCGCACCCATGCGGTCGATCCGGAAGACCCGCCAGTCGGCACGGTTCAGATCCCAGGCGAGCAGGTACCAGAACGGCCCCCAGCTCACCAGCCGTTGCGGTTCGGTGTGGCGGGGCCCCTCGGTGCCTCCGGGCTTGGTGTATCCGAACCTGAGCCGTTCGTGGCCACGGATCGCGGCAGCGACCGCGCCGAGAACCGAGAGATCCAGCGGCGGCTCGGTCAATGGCACGACGCTGGTAGCCTCGCGGACCGCCTCGACGCGCCGACGCAGACGCGAGGGCAGCACCTGCTCCAGTTTCGCGAGCGCGGTCAGCGAGGTCTCTTCGACGCCGAGACCCTGAGTCGCGACCGCACCCAGTCCGACCGCGACGGCGACGGCCTCGTCGTCGTCCAGCAGCAGTGGGGGCATCGCCGTCCCCGCGGCCAGCCGGTACCCGCCCGCGACGCCGGGGCGCGCGTCGACGGGATAGCCGAGCGAGCGCAGCTTGCCGATATCGGCGCGCACAGTTCGCGTGCTCACACCGAGCCGACCGGCGAGCTCGGAGCTCGTCCAGTCCCGCTTGAGCTGCAGCAACGACAGCAGTTCGAGCAGGCGGGCCGAGGTCTCCAACATGTTCTCGATCATTCCAGCAATCGCGGAAGCTAACCTGCCGCAATACTCGGGAAGGTGGTGTCATGAACGAGAACAACGCACTCACACCGTTTCGCATCGACATCCCGCAGGCCGACATCGACGACCTTCGCGACCGGCTCACTCACACGCGCTGGCCGATCCCCGTGCCGGGCCGAGACGATCGCACCGACTTCAGCCGGGGCATTCCGCAGGTGTATCTGAAGGAGTTGGCCGAGTACTGGCGTGACGGCTTCGACTGGCGTGCTCAGGAAGCCGAGCTCAACGAGTTCGCGCAGTTCACGACGGTCGTCGACGATCAGACGTTCCACCTCGTCCACGTGCGATCGGCGAACCCGCAGGCCACCCCGCTGATGCTGAACCACGGCTGGCCGAGCTCGTTCGTCGACTACCAGCGGCTCATCCCGCTGCTGACCGACGAGTTCCACCTGGTCATCCCGTCGCTGCCCGGCTTCGGGTTCTCCACCCCGCTGTCAGGGACCGGCTGGGAGCTGGCGCGGACAACGCGGGCCTACGCCGAGATCATGACGCGGCTGGGCTACGAGCGGTTCGCGGCCCACGGCACCGACGTCGGCGCGGGCACCACCGGGTGCCTCGCGGCGAACTACCCGCAGCGTGTCATCGGCACTCACACCGGCGCCGACCGCCGGTTGCTCGGGTTGCTCGGTGACAAGTTCCCGTTCCCCGAGGGACTGTCGGAGGACGAGACCGCCCAGATCATGGCGATGCGCACCGAGGCCGCGGCCGAGCGCGGGTATCTCGCGATGCAGGACCACCGTCCCGACACGATCGGCCCCGCGCTCACCGACTCGCCGGTCGGTCAACTCGCGTGGATCGCCGAGAAGTTCAAGACCAGGGCCGACGGCGACGACCGGACCCCGGACGAGTCCGTCGACCGCGACCAGCTCCTCACCAATATCAGTCTGTACTGGTTCACGCGCAGCGGCGCGTCGAGCGCGCAGTTCTACTACGAGTCCGAGCACTCCGGACTCGCCTTGATGACGCCATCCAGCGTGCCTGCCGGATGGGCCGTGTTCGACACCCATCCGCTCATGCGCCGCACGATGGACCCGTGGAAGGCGATCGGCCACTGGAGCGAGTTCACCGAGGGTGGCCATTTCCCCGCGATGGAGGAGACGGCGCTGCTCGCGGACGACATTCGCACGTTCTTCCGCGGCATTTCCTGACCCTGCGACGAAGCGGCCGGGCCACGAAGATCTGCTCGTGGCCCGGCCGGTTCGGTGCTTTTCGAAACGCGCCTACGCGCCGACGGCCTTCTCGCCGGCCTTGACGGTGGTGCCGGTCTTGCTGAACTGCAGCACACCGTCTTCGATCGGGGCCTTGTGCATCAGCGTGCGGTCCCGGTAGTAGTTGTTGATCAGCTTCCACGCGCCGCGCGCACCCTGGCGGGGCATCTGGCCGTTGCCGCGCTGGATGTAACCCGAGGTCAGGGCGCCACCCATCAGAGATTCTTCGGCGATGTCCTCGGGGTTGGCGTGCACCTCGAAGGTGGTGTAGCCGCGGTCGCGCATGATGTTGAGCACCCGGCACAGGTACGCGGCGGCGAGGTCGGCCTTGAGCGTCCAGGACGCGTTGGTGTAGCCGATGATCATCAGGAAGTTCGGGATATCGGAGTACAGCACGCTCTTGTAGGCGACCGTCTCGTTGAACTTCACCGGCTTGTCGTCGATGCTCAGCGCGATCCCGCCCAGCATCTGCACGTTCAGCCCCGTCGCGGTGACGATGATGTCGGCCTCGAGCTCCTGACCCGACTCGGTCAGAATGCCCTTCTCGGTGAACTTGGCGATCTTGTCGGTGACGATGTCGGCCTTGCCGCTCTTGAGCACCTTGAACAGATCACCGTTGGGGACCACGCACAGGCGCTGATCCCACGGGTTGTAGCTGGGAGTGAAGTGGCGCAGGTCCACCTTCTTGCCGAGCTGCAGGCGCACCTGAGCCAGCATCAGCTTCTTGGCCAGCTCGGGGTTGGTGCGCGAGAGCTGGAAGCTGGCGCGCTGCAGGGCGATATTGCGGGCGCGGCCGATCTTGTAGGCGATCTGGTCGGGCACGCGGGTCTTCTTGAAGCCGATCGCGACCGGGTCGTCCGAGGGCAGTGCCTGGATCCAGGTGGGCGAACGCTGCAGCATCGTGACGTGCGCGGCGGTGTCGGCCATCGACGGGATCAGCGTGATCGCGGTGGCACCGGAACCGATGACCACCACCTTCTTGCCTGCGTAGTCCAGGTCCTCGGGCCAGTGCTGCGGGTGCACGATCTGGCCCTTGAAGTCTTCCTGGCCGGGGAATTCGGGCTGGTAGCCCTTGTCGTAGTTGTAGTAGCCGCTGGCGCCGACGACGAAGTTCGCGGTCCAGGTCTCGGTCTCACCGGTCGCCTCGACTACCGCGGTGACGGTCCACAGGGCACTCGCGCGATCGAAGTCGGCGGTGACGACCTTGCGTCCGAAGGTGATGTGGTCGGTGACGCCGTATTCCTTGGCGGTGTCCTCGACGTAGTCACGGATGCTGGCGCCGTCGGCGAGCACCTTGGTGCCGATCCAGGGACGGAAACCGAACCCGAAGGTGAGCATGTCCGAGTCGGAGCGGATGCCGGGGTACTTGAACAGATCCCAGGTGCCACCGATGTTCTCGCGGCGCTCGAGGATCGCATAGCTGCGTCCGGTCTGCTCGCGAATGAGGTGACAGGCCGTGCCGATTCCGGACAGGCCAGCGCCGATGATCAGTACGTCGACATGCCGCGTCATTGAGGAAACTCGTTTCGTAGGGTCGCCGACCCGAGCACCGTCGCCCGAGCCTGTCTTCGAGGTTACGTGTTTCGTATAGTTACGTCTAGTTAGGGTTGGCGTGTCGGGGGTTGCGCGCACGGTGAGCGCAATCCGTGACGTTCGCGGGCGCGCCGGTCAGCATCGAACGATGACCGATCGAGGATTGTCGTTTCACTGGTTCCTGCCCACCTACGGCGATTCACGCGGGCTGATGGCGGGCGGGCACGGCAGTTTCATGTCCGGCGATCGTCCCGCGACGCTGCGCTACCTCAACCAGCTCACCGCCGCGGCCGAGGACAACGGCTTCGAAGGCGTTCTGACTCCCACCGGCGCCTGGTGCGAGGATGCGTGGCTGACCACTGCGATGCTCGTGCAGACCAGCGAGACACTGAAGTTCCTGGTCGCGCTGCGCCCCGGCCTGACCAGCCCCACCCTGGCCGCGCAGATGGCGGCGACCTTTCAGCGTCATTCCGCCGGGCGACTGCTGCTCAATGTCGTCACCGGCGGCGAACAGCGCGAACAGCAGGCCTACGGCGACTTCCTCGACAAGACCCAGCGCTACGCGCGCACCGGCGAATTCCTGCACATCGTGCGCAATCTATGGGAGTCGACCGAGCCGTTCAGCTTCACCGGCGAGCACCTGCGCGTGCAGGACGCGATCCTCAGCGCCCGCCCCGACCCGATTCCGCCGGTCTTCTTCGGCGGCTCGTCGGGCCCCGCCGGACCGATCGCCGCCCGCTACGCCGACACCTACCTCACCTGGGGCGAACCGCTGGACGCCGTCGCCGCGAAGCTCGACTGGATCCGCGGACTGGCCGCGATCGAGGGCCGCACCGTCGACTTCGGCCTGCGCATCCACGTGATCAGCCGCGACACCGCAGCCGAGGCATGGACCGAGGCAGACCGTCTCCTCGACGGCATCTCCCCCGGTGAAATCGAACGAGTCCAAGCGAACCTGGCCAAGAGCGACTCCGAAGGCCAGCGGCGAATGGCGCGCCTACACAACGGCCGCACCGACGGCCTCGAAATCGCCCCGAATCTGTGGGCGGGCGTCGGTCTGGTGCGCGGCGGGGCAGGCACCGCACTCGTCGGCTCACACACCGAGGTGGCCGACCGCCTCCTCGAATACGCCGCCATCGGCATCGATCACTTCATCCTGTCCGGGTATCCACATCTCGAGGAGGCGTACTGGTTCGGCGAAGGTGTGCTGCCGATTCTCGAGCGCAAGGGGGTATGGACCCATCCGTCGCGGCCGGTACAGGTGCCGACCGTTGCACCGTTCACGGCGGCAGCCAGTAGCTGAACATCACGGATCTTCGCCCGCGACCCGCCCTGCTTCGACAGGCGCATCGGCGACTGGCACAGGGCCAGTCGGCTCGAACCGGTAGCGATAGGTGATCGGGATGACGATCACGATCAGGACAGCCGCGACAACGACGACGGTGCCGCCGCCGGAGACAGCGATCGTGGTCCCGACGAGCGCGGCCGTGATGCCGTGCGAGAAATCGCCGAGGCGTTGACCGCCGGCGACGGCGACGTTGAACAAACCTTGCAGTCGACCACGGACATCGTCGGTGGCTATCTGCTGAATCATGGTGGAGCGGAAGATCACCGAGATCAGATCGCCGACTCCGGCGATCGCCAGAAAGAAGATCGCGAAAACGAGCCCGCCGCTGCCGAGCAGAGTACTCAGGCCGAATCCGGTGATGCCGAGACCCCAGATCACCACCCCGACGACCACCGCGACACCGTGTCGACGCACCCTCGGCACCCAGCCGGAGAAGACACCGCCGAGCACGGAACCGATCGCCATCGCGGCGAACAGCAACCCGACGACCAACTCACCGTCGCCCGCGGCGAAGCTCTTTTCGGTCATCTCCGGAAATAGCGCACGCGGCAGGCCCGCGACCATCGCGACCAGGTCGATCACGAACATCGCCATGATCAGCCGATGCGACGAGACATACACCAGGCCGAACCAGATCTCGCGCACTCCGGAACGAGTCACGTGCCCGCTCGGCGGCAACGCAGGCAACCGGTAGGCGGCCCACACCGCGACCAGCATCGCGACCGAGTCCAGCAGATAGGCGAGCGCGGAACCACCGAACGCGATGACGACCCCGGCCAGCAGGCTCCCGACGATGCCGCCGATCTGGATGACGGTCATCTCGAGGGTGTTGGCGGCCGCGATGTGTTGCGCCGGCAGAACGCGGGGGAAGATCGCATTGCGGGTCGGTTGGTTGATCGCGATGCACGCCTGCTGCAAGACGAGAATTCCGTACAGGAGCCAGATGTTGTTCAGCTGAAGCAATGCCTGGACGCACAGCAGGCTGGTGGCGAGCACCATTCCGTACGAACTGCCGAGCAGCAGTTTCCGTCGGTCGATCACGTCCGCGAGCGCGCCGCCCCACAGGCCGAACACGACCAGCGGCACCAGCGTGAACACTCCTACCAGGCCGACGTACGCCGACGACCCGGTGATCGCGTACACCTGTAGCGGCACCGCGATCACCGTCAATTGCGCACCGGAGATCGAGACGACCCCGCTGAGCCATAGTCGCCGGAAGGCCGGATAGGCCAGAGGCCTGCGGTCGATCAGTACACCGCCACCCGCCGCCGGACCGTTCCCGGATTTCACTGCTGACGGCACATCGACGGGCGATCGAACGGCGCACTCATGGAACCAGCACCAGTTTGTGCCGTACGACGGCTGATCGTTCCCAGGCTGCGGCCACATCGGCCAAGGGGACCAGTTCGTAGTCGACGGTCAGGTGTGCGCCCTCGACCCATTCGATCAGCTGACGGTAGGCGCGGATCATCGCTTCAGGTCCGTGATGCAGTGGCATGAAACCCGTCACCGAAGCGCCGAGCGATCGCAGCAATTGCGCGGGCAGTACAACCGTGGCATCCGCCCGATCACCCACTTGCACAAGGCGCACACCGGGATTGCCCGCTTGAAGGGTGGCCAGTGCCGGTTCGCCCCAGGTGTAATCCACGATGACGTCCACGCCACCGGAGGCCTCGCGGACGGCCGCGGTGAGTTGCTCGGCGGTGCGGCCCGTGGTCGAGACCGTCGCGGAAGCGCCGAGCGGCACGGTCGCTTCGAGTGCGGCCTTGTCGCGGCCGACGACGGTGATGGTGCCCGCGCCGAGCAGTCGGGCGGCCTGGATCGCCAACCGTCCGACGACACCGGTGCCGCCGAGCACCACAACGTTGTCTCCGGGCTGCATCAGCGCGGCGTCGGTGAGCGGCATCAGCGCGGCCATCCCGCTGTTGCCGAGGACTGCGGCGATCGGGAAGTCCACGCTGTCCGGGATGGGTATCGCGAATCCCGCAGGGACGACGGTACTTTCGGCCATCGCCCCGAAGGGGCTGATCGGTCTGCCGAAGTAGACACGCCGGTTGTCCGCGGTCACCCCGGCACCTTCGATGCCGGTGACGACCGGAAATGCCGTGGGGCTCAGATAGTGCTCGCCCGCGGCCGTGACTCGGTCGATCGCGTTGATCGTGGCCGCACGAACCTCGACCAGCACCCTATCGGGATGAGCGCCGGGATCCGGAGCGGCGAACTCGCCGAATTCCGGCACCCCGAACCGACGCAGTATCGCAGCCTTCATCAGATCCCCGCCCTAGATTTTGCTGAATCACTATTCAGTGAATTATGATTCACGATAGTACGCTGCAGCCGAACACTGTCAAGGAGTGATCACATCGACGCCACCAGCCGACCGACGCAACGACAACTGCAAGCCGCCAGGACCGCGGCCGACCTCAAGGCCGCAGCGCGCGTGGTGTTCGCACGTCAGGGCTACGCGAGCACGAAGATCGCCGATATCACCGGCGAAGCGGGACGTGCCGCCGGGTCTTTCTACAACCACTTCGCGGGCAAAGAGGAACTGCTCGCGGCCCTCGCGGTCGATATCGGCGCTGTCGCGGACCAGTTCGCCCGGGACCTACCCCCGGGCTCGGTGTCCCTGCGCGACTCCACCCGCACCCACATCGCCGTCTTCTGGCACACCTTCGCCGCCAACCGCGACGTCTTCGCCGCGATCGAACAGGCCTCGCTCGCCGATTCGGCCTTCGCCGAGCAGATGCGGGCCTTTCGCGCCGAACAGTTGCAGCCGTGGGTCTCCTGGCTCGCGGATCTGTCGACTCGAGGCGCCCGCCTACCCGCCGAGCCTGCCGTCACGGCCGCGATGATCGCGAAGACCGCCGAGACGATGATCCAGTCCTGGAGCGGCGATCCGGAAACCGGTATCGACAACCTGACCGATTTCATCGTTGCGGGCATCGAGCGACACTGACTCACGTCGACACAGCGCTGATGCGGTAGACACGGGCCGTTGGCGGAATTCACCGCCATGGGCCGCCGACCGGCGTCGGCAGGAGCGAGGACTTCCGGCAGGTGCGCGATCTCGTTCGCAAGCGGCCTGGGCAGCGCAGGTCCAGGGAGACCGTGGATGTGATGATGGAGGCTGCGGCGCAGATGTTCACCCGGGAGGGGTTGGCGACGACGACCAATCGGATCGCTGAACGAGCGGGGGTTTCGATCGGCACTCTCTACCAGTACTTTCCGAACAAGTACGCGATGCTCCGGGAGCTGGCGGTGCGGCATCTCGTCGGCGGGGGTGAGCGGCTCGGTCCGGTGTTCGTCGAACTCCGGGCGAGCGAGCCGCCGTTCGAGGAGACCATGCGCGCGATCATCGATGTCGTCGTCGAACTGCACAGTGACCGGCCCGCGCTGCACTCGCTCATGCATCGCGTCGCCACACAGCTGCCCGGTGACCTCGTGGCACTGCGCGAGTTCGAGGACTATCTCGTCGAGGAAATCGGCTATCACCTGCAACGTTGCGGCCGTGGTGGCGATGATGTGGCATCGACCGCACGGACACTGGTCCATGCGGTCGATGCACAGGTGCATCGGGTGCCTACTCGTGATGCGATCACCGCCGAGCAGGTGACGATGCTGGTTCAGCGACTCGTCCCCTGAATCGGACTGCGCTCACGGCGTGACCCGATCGGACCGCCGACCCTCGACCATTCGAAGCACGCCCGGCCCTGCGGTGGCGAATGCGGCGGCGCCACCTGCCATGAGAAAACCGATACGCGCGGCACGGCCGGGCATGCCTTGTCTCGCGGAGAAGATCACGGCGCCCGCGTCGAACAGGTCCATCGCGATCCCCGCTTTCCACGTCGCGCGCCGGACTGATTCGTCGGGATGCAGCGCGGCGGCTCCGAGAACGACATCTCGAACGCCGAAGGCTTTGATCCAGACACCGCCGTCCGGCCCCGGGTAGTCCATGCCGCCGATGCGGTGCACGCGCGCCGAGGCGAGGGCGGTGATGACGCCCCAGACGATCCGGACGACGGCGAGCACGGCGAGCACACGGCGTTGCGCTGAGTCTGTTTCGGTGTTTGCCATGCATCGAGCATCGACTCGACAGTCGGCTCACGCAACTCGCGTTCAGCACCGCGTACGAGACCGCGAAACACTGCTTGAACTGCGAGGATTCACCCGAACCGAGGTCGAGGCAATGTCTACTCGCGTTCGGCGGATCGGCCGGTCAGAGGATGGGGATGTCAGGGGGGATCTGTAGGGCGATGTGGATGAGGGTGTGGACGCGCGTGGCGATGACGCCGAGCAGGCCCTGCATCGCTTCGGGTGCCGACTCCGCGGCGGCGTGGAAGGACTTCAGGTCGTGTCGACGGGTGCGGCAGCACTCGGATCAGGTCGCGACGACGAGGTCGGCGACGATGACGGTCACATTGTCGGGTCCCCCACCTGCCAGGGCCAGTTCGATCAACTGGTCTGCGCACGCGTCGACGGTGTCCGCGCCCGTCATGGTCGTTTCGATCTGCTCGGGACCGACCACATCCGACAGCCCGTCCGAACACAGCAGGAATCGGTCACCGATCTCAGCGCGGTCGGCGACCAGGGCGGGGGTGACAGCCGCACCGGTCAACGCGCGCATGATCAACGAACGTCTCGGATGCGTTCGTGCTTGCTCGGCGGTGATGTGACCGGAGTCGACCAGGGCCTGGACGAAGGTGTGATCGTGGGTGAGCTGGGTGAGTCGACCACCACGCAGCCGGTAGGCGCGGGAGTCGCCGACGTGCACGAGGCCGAAGTCGGTGCCGTCGAACAGGATCGCGGTGAGCGTGGTCCCCATCCCCGCCGTCTCCGGATCGCGGGCGGCGCGGTCGGCGATCGCTGTGTTGCCTTCCAGCAGCGCATGTTCCAGCCGTCGCAACAGGTCACCGTCAACTCCCTTCTCGAGCGGTGCCAGTGCGGCGATCATCAACGCCGAAGCGACTTCACCAGCTGAGTGCCCGCCCATCCCGTCGGCCAGCGCGAGCACCGTGGACCCGGCGTGCACGCTGTCCTCATTCGCCGCACGCACCAACCCACGGTGGCTGCGCTGGGCGCAGACCAATCGGGTTGCCGCGGCACCACCTTCGTTGCTCATCGCCCCGCCGACTCCCATCACGTCCCCCTCGCTGTCATGAAACTGCCAGTCTGCCTATCTTTTCGGATCATTGCCCACAGCTGCCGGGAGCAATCGTTGCAGGACATCGGCGATGGCGACCAATTGCCAGAGTATGTCAGCGACAGTGGCACGCGTCACTGTACGGTCTGGCCGGCCGGAATCAGCGTCGCCGACTCGGACGCGGCCGCACCATGCGAAGGGTTGGCAGTTCGTGCACGTTTGCCCTCCGTGCCGAATGCCGCAAGAGGTGCGGCGCAATATCTTTCGCACGCCTGCGCGGGCACGGTGTGACCTGTCGATTTGCCGGTTACCGACCGGTCGGCTCGAAATGCCGTGACACACAGTGCACCTCGCACAGTCGCCCTCCCCGACCGATTTCGGCATCGAGTGCAGCGGGGGTTCCACGTGAATCAGTGCAGTTCGGGGCGCGATCGGACAGGGTCGAGACGCTAGGCTCGGCGGCGTGACACTGACCGTCGGCTTCGACTTGGACATGACTCTCATCGACTCGCGTCCGGGTGTCGCGCTGGCGATCGACACGCTCGCTCGCGAGTTCGATCTTCCGATGGACGGGTCGCATTTCGCGGAGCATCTCGGGCCGCCATTGGCCACACTGTTGGGGGATGCGGGTGCGCCCGATGATCTGATTCCTCATCTGGTCGCTCGGTATCGCGAGTTGTATCCGGATGTCGTCGAGCGGATCGGCGCATTGCCCGGGGCCGATGATGCCTTGGCCACTGTGCGGGCGGGCGGTGGCCGGACGTTGGTGGTGACGGGGAAGTTCGAGCCGCATGCGCGACTGCATATCGATCATCTCGGGTGGCAGGTCGATCGGCTCGCGGGTGATCTGTGGTCGACCGGGAAGGCTGATGTGTTGCGCGAGGAGTCGGCGCAGGTTTTCGTGGGTGATCACGCAGGTGACATGCGCGGGGCGAAGGCCGCCGGGGCGGTGGCGGTCGGGGTGACGACCGGGCCCTACGACGCCGAGGGATTGTGGGCTGCGGGCGCGGATGTGGTGCTCGACGATCTCACCCAGTTCACCGACTGGTTGTCCGCGCACGCGACAGACGCTCGTCGAAACAGGTTGTGAGGCAGCCCAGTTCCGGAACCCATCCGGGATGCGGTGCGTTGACGGGTCATGCCGACCGACCCCTACTGGAACCACAATGCGCACTACCACCCGTGGGTACTCGATCAGGTGCCCGACGATGCCCGCACGGCATTGGATATCGGCTGCGGCGACGGATTACTCGCCCGCAAACTCGCGACCCGGTGCGATGCGGTGTTGGGGGTCGACATCGACGATCAGGTGATCGCGGAGGCGCCCGCCGCACCGAACGTCCACCTCGAGCACGCCGACTTTCGCGATCTCGATCAGACCTTCGACGTGGTCACCGCTGTGGCGACGCTGCACCATGTACCCGTGCGTGACGGCATCAGCGCCCTGCGCCACCTCGTCGCCCCCGGCGGCACCCTCGCGGTCGTCGGGCTCTGGAAGATGCACCCTGTCACCGACTTTCACTACCTCCCGCTACTCCCCGCGATCTGGGGGCTGGATCGCTGGCGGCATCGGTCCTACGGTGGGCCGGCGGTAGCTATTCGGGATCCACAGGAGACGATGGCCGAGATTCGCGCGGCGGCGGCCGAACACCTGCCCGGCGCCGAGATCCGGCGGCGGCTGATGTGGCGATACACCCTGCGCTGGCATCGGCCACGCTGAACTCATTCACCCGTTTTGTCCGAATCGATGTGGGGTGTCGGACCGACAGGGTGATACAGTCCGGCAGGATTTTTCGATGGGGAGGGTCAGTCATCAACGCATCACGGACAGTTGTGTGGCGCACCGGGTTCGGGGGGTCGGGTCGATGAATCGCACCAGATGGATCATCGTCGGCGTGGTCGCGGTGGTTGCCGTCATCGTGGCAGTCGTGGCCGTTGTCGTTGTCACGCGCGACGACGACCCGCGCGAATTCGTCGCCGAGAAGTACCGACGGGCCCAGCAACTCGACCAGACGAACAACGGCCTGGCCTTCCTCGCCACCGCCGCACCGGCCGCGGTGGCCGCGACGATCGCCAAAGCCACCGATCCGCGCGACAAGCGCAATACCGGTGACAACCACTATCTGCGATTCGACAACGATCTCGTCGCGGTGTCACCGCATGCCGGCGGCTCACTCGTGCTCGTCGACAGCTTCGCCAACGGCACTCGCCGCCACCACACCCACACCAGCACCTACGGCTGGACCAGCGGCTCCGCGGCGGGCGACTACCGCGGCGGCGGCAGCGACAACGGCGGCAAGTAGTTCATTCGGGCGGCTCGCCCAACAGCACAGGAGGACACTGGAATGCTCGCCGACCTGGCAGCGGACGCGGGCGCCGCGCTCGCCTATTCCGCGGTGGGAATCGTGTTGATGGCCGTCGGTTTCGGCGTCGTCGACCTGCTCACCCCGGGCGATCTGCGCGCCCAGATCTGGATCGAACGCAATCGCAATGCCGCGATCCTGTTGGCCTCGAACCTGTTCGGGGTCGGGATCATTGTGGCCGTGGCGATCTGGACCTCCGAGGGCAAGATCGCCGAGGCGCTGCTGTCGAGTGCGATCTACGGCATCATCGGGCTGGCCGCCATGGCGGTGGCGTTCGTGCTGCTCGACGCGCTCACCCCGGGTGACTTCAAGGCCGTTGTCGCCGACGCGGAAACGCACCCGGCGGTGTGGGTCACGGCGTCGGCGCATGTCGCGGTCGCGCTGGTGGTGGCCGCGGGCCTGACCTGATGCCACGGCACCGCCTGGCCAGGGCGGCGCTGCTGGCGACCGTGTTCGTCTGCGCGGCATGCGGTTTGGTGTACGAGCTGTCGCTGGTCACTCTCGGCAGCTATCTGATCGGTGACACCGCCGCGCAGGCGTCGATCACGTTGAGCGTGATGGTGTGTTCGATGGGTGTCGGCGCGCTGGTGGCCAAACCGTTGCGGCCCCATGCCGCTGCCGCTTTCGTGGCGGTGGAGTTGGCCTTGGCCGTGGTGGGTGGGCTCTCGGTGGCGGCCCTGTACGCCAGTTACGCGTGGCTCAATATCTATACCGGCACTCTGGTGCTGGCGGCGGCCGTGATCGGGATGCTGGTCGGTGCGGAGATTCCGTTGCTGATGGAGTTACTGCAGGACATCCGCAAGCAGGAGGCCAGTAGCGCGGTCGCCGATCTGTTCGCGGCCGATTACGTGGGTGCGCTGCTGGGTGGGTTGGCGTTTCCGTTCCTGCTGTTGCCGGTGTTCGGGCAGATCCGGGGCAGTCTGGTGGTGGGGGTCGTGAACGCGATCGCCGGACTCGCGTTGGCGTTCTTCTTCTTTCGCGACAAGATGACGCGCGGCGCCCGCCACACTCTGATCGGCGCCACCGTCGCGGTCGCGTTCGGTCTCACCGGCAGCTACCTCTACGCCGATCGTTTCGAGGCGACCGCGCAGCAGGCCCTGTTCGCCCATCCGATCGTGTGGCAGACGCGCACGCCGTATCAGCAGATCGTGCTCACCGAGTCGTTCTCCCCCTTCGGCACCACCGACACCCGGCTGTATCTCAACGGCGGACTCCAGTTCTCCTCGATCGACGAATACCGCTATCACGAGGCGCTGGTGCATCCGGTGCTGTCCGGTTCGCACCGCGAGGTGCTGGTGCTGGGCGGTGGTGACGGCCTCGCGCTGCGTGAGATCCTGCGCTATCCCGATATCGACCGGGTGACACTGGTCGAACTCGACCCGGCGATGGTCGACCTCGCCCGCACCGACGACCGCCTGACCGAACTCAACCAGCACGCCTTCGACGACCCTCGGGTCCAGGTGGTCAACGCCGACGCGTTCACCTGGTTACGTAGCGCCCCAGGCCTTTTCGACGCGGTGATCGTCGACCTGCCCGACCCCGACCAGACCTCGGTGGCCAAGCTGTACTCGCAGGAGTTCTACGCGATGACCGCCAATGTCATGGCGCCCGGCGCGCGCATGGTCGTCCAATCAGGCTCCCCCTTCTTCGCCCCACGCTCCTTCTGGACCATCGACGCCACCCTGCGGTCCGCCGGCCTGCACACCACCCCGTACCACGTGGACGTCCCGAGCTTCGGCGACTGGGGCTTCGTCCTGGCCTCGACCACCGCGAACCCCACACCGTCGCTGCGTAGCCCCGGCCCCCTGCGCTCCCTCGACGAGGCCACCCTCACCGCGGCCACCGTCTTCCCCCCGGACCGCCGCCCGGTCGACCCCGAGGTCTCGACATTGATGCACCCGGTGATCCTGGATCTGCAACGCCAGGAATGGCGCTGATCGCTCAGCGGGTTCCGGCGGCGGCGGGCGATGACGCCGACTTGCCGGGAGCGGTGACGATGCCGAAGGCGATCAAGCTGTCGGCGGTGTCACGGACGGTGTCCTCGATCGGGCGCATGCTCCAGCCCAGTTCGCGGCGGGCCTTGTCGGCGCTGACGTGTTCGGTGCGGCCGAGAACCGGCACCGTCAGGCGCACACCTTTGTCGAAGACCGCGACGACACGAATCAACCAGTTCGGCAGGACCCTGGTGGGGACGCGGAAGTCTTCGTAGTCGCGAGCCAGTAGCCGCGCCAACTCCCCCATCCAGAGCGGGTCGGCCGCACAGATGTATCGATTGCCCGCAGCCTCAGGTACTTCCATCGCCAGTCGGTGTGCGACGGCGAGATCACGCACATCGACCGGGGTCCAGCCGGTCTGCACCGAACCGGGCACGTCGCGCGCCAGCAGGCGGCGGACCGGTTCATGGGAGGTGCTGGTTCGCGCTTCGAGCAGCGGGCCGAGGATCATGCCGGGGTTCAGCACCACCAGTTCGGTTGCGGTGGAAGAGGATTCGATGAAATCCCAGGCCGCCCGTTCGGCGAGGGTCTTGCTCTTCTGATAGGCGGAGACGCGGTCGACCACCGACCAATCGTCCTCGGTGCGTACCTCGTCCACGTCATGGCCGTAGGCGACGGCGGCGACCGAGGAGGTGAGCACCACACGACGCACACCGGCCGACGCGGCGGCGCGCAGCACTCGCAACGTGCCCTGCACTGCGGGCTCGATGAGGTCTTGTTCGTTGTCCGGCGGCGTGGACGGGAACGGTGACGCCACGTGCAGCACGGCGTCGCAGTCGGCGACCGCCGCCGCCCAGCCCGCGTCGTCGTCGAGGGAAGCCGCGACGAATTCCAGGTCGCCACCGGTGCGGCGAGCGAGTTCGGTGAGATGGGCGCGTTTGGCATGCGCGGTCAGGTCGCGCACGGTGGCGCGGACGGCGTAGCCGTGGTCGAGAAGTTCGGCGATGCAGTGGCCTGCGACGAAACCTGTCGCGCCGGTGACGAGGACCCGAGTGGTCATGATGTCTCCTATCTGAGCGGTGCTCAGTTAATCTAAACACTGCATAGATTTCCTGTCCAGTGCCAATTCCACGCGAGTTCTCGCCTACCCTCACAAGGGTGAAGCGCACTAGTTACCACCACGGCGACCTGCGCGCCACGCTGATGGACGCCTGCCTGCGCCTGATCGAGAGCGAGGGCCTGGCCGCGGTGAGCTTGCGCCGCGTCGCCAGGGAGGCCGGGGTCAGCAGCGGCGCGCCCTATCACCATTTCGCCGACCGCGCCGCGCTGCTGTCGGCGCTGTCGATCGACGGCTTCCAGCAGCTGGCCGCCTATCTGACCGCCGCTAGAGCATCGACAACCGACCCGCTGCAAGCGCTCACCGAACTCGGCGTTGCCTACGTGCAGTTCTCTCGCGAGCACCCCGCCCAGTTCCGGCTGATGTTCCGACCCGAATTGTCCCAGCCCGACAAACACCCCGACGCCCACGCCGCCGGTGACGCCGCCTTCGACGTCCTGGTCGAGACGGTGGCCGAATGTGTCGCCGTCGGCGCGCTCCCCGCCGACCGCGCCGAAACCCTCGCCGTCGCGTGGTGGGCGCTCGGCCACGGGCTCGCGTCGCTGTGGCTCGACGGCTACCTCGAGAAGCGCAGCGAACAGATGGGCACCCACGCGCCCGAGCTCGTCGACGCGATCACGCGCACATTCACCGCGCTGATCACCCCGGACGCATCCGCGGGCTGACGCGCCGCCCGATATTCCGGCGGCGCGGTGTGTGCGCTCACTTACAGTGGGTACCACCGTGTTAGTCGTTGCGTAGCCATTTCGAGCAGGAGGCCCGATGTCTGGCACCGCGAAACTCGATCCCGTCGTCGAGGCCTTCGTCGACGCGCTCAACGCGCAGGACACCGACCAGTTCTACGGTCTGCTCACCGAGGACGCGACAATGTCCGATGATGGTGTCGAACGCAACCTCGCGCAATGGACAGAGGCCGAGATCTTCAGCAGCAACGGACATCTCGTCGTGGACACGATCGATTCCGACGACGGTCTCGCCCTCACCGCCGACTACACCAACAGCCGGTGGGGTTCGATGCGTACCACCTGGCAGTTCGTCCTGCGCGACGGGCTGATCAGCCGATTCGAGACAGGACAGGCATGAACGGTCAACGGCCGGAGGCGGTAGCGGAGCGTAACCACGCAGGCCGTCCGAGCATGCCGAGGCAACACAGCGTGATCGACCATCTCCTCCGCACTCCCCGTTACGGCACCGCCTCACTCGCCGATCTGCTCCCCTCGGTCCTGAGCTGTCTGGGCGCACCCGGCGACACCGATCGGCTCGGCCTCGGCCTCGATGTCGACCATGTCTGCGTGCTGCTCGTGGACGGCCTCGGGGCCGATGCCCTGGCCGCCGAATCCGCAGCGGCACCGTTCCTGACCAGCCTGCCCGAGATGAGCATCGACGCCGGTTTCCCGAGCACCACGGCGACGAGCCTGACCACCCTCGGCACCGGCCTGCCCTCGGGCGAGCACGGCATCATCGGCTACTGCATGCGTTTACCCGGCGAAGAACGCCTGTTCAATTCGCTGCGGTGGCAACTCATGGGCGACGGACCGAAAGCCGACGCCCGCGCCACGCTGCCACCGGACCGAATCCAGCCGAACCGCACCATCTTCGAACGCGCCACCGAGGCCGGTATCGCGGCGATCCAGGTGGCCCCGAGCTACCAGGACGGCTCAGGACTGACCATGGCCGGCTGGCGCGGCGGCCGATTCCAGACCGCCTATTCGGTGGGCGATCTCGTCGACGGCGTGTTGACCGCGCTCACGTCGGCCCCGAAAACCCTTGTCTACACCTATCATTCGGAACTCGACACCACCGGTCACGCCCGCGGGCCCGCCAGCCGGGCGTGGCGGTTCGAGCTGGCCAATGTCGACCGGATCGCCGCCGAGATCGCCGCCCGGCTGCCCGCCCGCTCGGCGCTCATCGTCACCGCCGATCACGGCATGGTCGAACTGGTCGAGCGCATCGACTTCGACACCCACCCGTCCCTGTCCGACAACGTCTCGGCACTCGGCGGTGAACCACGCGCCCGCCACGTCTACACCGACGACAGTGCGTCCGTCGCCGACACCTGGCGCGGCGTACTGGGCGACAGGTTCCTGGTACGCACCAGACAAGAAGCGATCGACGCGGGCTGGTTCGGCCCGACCGTCACCCACGACGCCGCCGCGCGCATCGGCGATCTCGTCGTGATCGCGACCGGCGACGCCGGCATCGTCCGCTCCGGCGACGAACCGCTGCAATCGATGCTGATCGGCCACCACGGCTCCCTCACGCCGGCCGAACTGCGGGTTCCGCTGCGAATCCACCGCACCTGAGAGTCACCGCTTAAGCTGACGGCGACGCGCAGACGCGCGCAGCGAACCATCCAGGAGGAACCATGGCTGCCACCACCCGAACCAGCGCCGTCGCGGTGGGCGTGGCGGCGCTGGCAGCCATGGTCACCGGCTGCGCCGAGGTCGAGCGGGTACTCAACCAGGGCGGCGACACCAGCTGCCGTGACTACGTCAACCAGGACCCCAACACCAAGCGGATCACCATCACCAAGGCGATCAAACAGCAGACCGGCAACGACAACGAACCGGCCGGCACCGTGGTCGACGGAACGATCGTGCAGGTCGATGTGCTGTGCGCGACCCAGCGCAATATCGACACCCCGATCAAGAACGCCGATATCGCCGGCATCTTCCTGAACAAATAGTCCGCGTCAAGGCGACACGACAGGCTGATGACCGGCGAACCGGTCGTCCTCGGCACAAACGTTCCCACGGCGGCGCCCCAGCTGATAAACAGTAAGCGCCACACCCGTTCTCGTCGCTGGAACGGTGTGTCACCGACGAGCAGGGAGTGAACGTGGACGACGAACCGACCCGGGCTCGTCCGCGCACGGCGCCCGACCGAGCTCGACCGGGCGCCCACGAGAACTCGATCGCCGGATCGCGTGGGCCCGAACGACTCTCGGACTACCGCGTCGAGCTCGAGAAACAGTGGCATCGCCTCGCGGCACCCTCACGCCCGCTGACGCTGCCCCGCGACACCGGGGCCGTGCGCAACGATGTCGCCAAATCCTGGCAGCGTTCCTTGCACACCGTCGACCCCGCCACCGAAGTCGCGCCCGGATTCAACGACATCAGCGACCGCTGGTCGGAATCCCCGCTGCGCAGGCCCGTCACCGAACTCGCGGGCCAGCTGCGCGGAATGGCCGAGGAATCGGGTTATCTCGCTGTCGTCAGTGACGAATCGGGCACCATCCTGTGGACCGCGGGCGATCGCGCGCTGCGCCGTCAAGGCGAAGCGGTGAACTTCGCGCCGGGCGGGGTGTGGGACGAAAGCCACATGGGCACCAACGGATTGTCCCTGGCCCTGCACGACGACCGGGCCGTCACCGTGTTCTCCGCCGAACACCTCGTCGCGGCGCTGCACGGCTGGGTCTGCTACTCCGCGCCCATCCACGGCCCCGACGGCCGTACGGTCGGCGTGCTCGACCTGTCCTCCACCTGGGAACGCTCGCATCCGATGGTGATGACCTCGGTCCGCGCGCTTGTCACCGCCGTGGAGACCATGTTGCGCGCCGAAGCACCCACTCCCGCGCCCGGCGTGCGACTCGAATGTCTCGGCGCGGCAAGGCTTTTGCGCGACGGACGACCGGTGCCGCTACCACCGCGCCAACTCGAGATCCTGGCGCTGCTGGCCCTCGAACCCGACGGCTACACCCCCGAACAGTTGCACGCCGCGGTCTACGGCGAGCGGTCGGTGTCGCTCAACACGCTCAAAGCCGATGTGTCACACCTGCGCCGCGCCACCCGCGGCGAGATCGCGAACCGGCGCTACATGCTCACCGGTGCGGTGTCCTGCGACGCGGTGGATCTGCTGGCCGCCATCGAGGGCGGCGACCTCACCTCGGCGCTGTACCTCTATCGCGGACCGCTGCTGCCGGGTTCGGATCTGCCCGGCGTGGAACAGTGGCGCGCCCACCTCGACGTCGGCATCCGCAACGCGGTGCTCGGCAGCGACCGGCCCGAACACGCGGTCGCGTTCGGGCAGCGGTGTCCCGGCGACATCGCCGTCCACGAACACGCGCTGCGGCTACTGCCCCGCGACGATGTCCGCCGCGCCGTCGTGACCGCCAGACTGTTCACCGCACGCCAGGGCTGACCTGCGCGAACACTGTCACCAACCTCGTACCAACCTTCTCCGACAATAGTGTGCAGCACGACGCACGGGTCGCGAGGAGCGAGGCGAATGATCTACGGCAAACCCGGATCGGATACCGGCATAGTCAGCTATGCCCCCCGATACGACAACTTCATCGGAGGTGACTGGTCGCCCCCTGTCGAAGGCCGTTATTTCGACAACACCTCCCCGGTCGACGGCGAGACCTTCTGCGCGGTGGCCCGATCCACCGCCGCCGATATCGACATGGCACTGGAAGCCGCGCATCGCGCGAGCGAACGCTGGGCCGCGACCTCGGTCACCGAACGGTGCGACATCCTGCTCAGGATCGCCGACCGGATCGAGAACAGCCTCGAACCACTGGCTGTGGCCGAGACCTGGGACAACGGCAAACCGATCCGCGAAACCCTCGCGGCCGACCTGCCGCTGGCCGTCGACCACTTCCGCTACTTCGCGGGAGTGCTTCGCGCCCAGGAAGGTTCGCTGTCACAGATCGACGCCGACACCGTCGCCTACCACTTCCACGAACCGCTCGGGGTGGTCGGGCAGATCATTCCGTGGAACTTCCCGATCCTGATGGCCGCCTGGAAACTCGCACCCGCGCTGGCGGCCGGCAACTGCGTGGTCATCAAACCGGCCGAGCAGACACCGGCCTCGCTGCTGCTCGTCGTCGAACTCATCGCCGACCTGTTGCCTGACGGGGTTCTCAACGTGGTCAACGGTTTCGGCGTCGAAGCGGGCAAGCCACTCGCTCAGAGCCCGCGGGTGGCCAAGATCGCGTTCACCGGTGAGACCACCACCGGCCGGCTCATCATGCAGTACGCGAGCGAGAACATCATCCCGGTCACCCTCGAACTCGGCGGCAAGAGCCCCAACATCTTCCTGCCCGATGTACTGGCCGCCGACGACGACTACCTCGACAAGGCCGTCGAGGGGTTCGTCATGTTCGCCCTGAATCAGGGCGAGGTGTGCACGTGCCCGTCACGGGCGCTGATCCATTCGTCGATCTACGACGAATTCCTCGCCCGCGCCATCGCCCGCACCGAGGCCATCGTGTCCGGTCATCCGCTCGACACCGCGACGATGATCGGCGCACAGGCAGGCAACGACCAGTACGAGAAGATCCTGTCCTATTTCGACATCGGCAGAGCCGAAGGCGCCCGCGTGCTCACTGGAGGGGAAGCACGCAAGGTCGACGGCCTACCGGGTGGGTACTACATCGAACCCACTGTCTTCGAGGGAGACAACACGATGCGGATCTTCCAGGAGGAGATCTTCGGCCCGGTGGTGGCGGTGACCCGCTTCGACACCGTCGACGAGGCGATCCGCATCGCCAACGACACCCTCTACGGTCTCGGCGCGGGCGTGTGGACCCGCGATATGAACACCGCCCACCGACTCGGCCGCGGCATCAAAGCGGGCCGGGTCTGGACCAACTGCTACCACGCCTACCCCGCCCACGCCGCGTTCGGCGGCTACAAGAAATCGGGCTTCGGCCGGGAGAACCACGCGATGATGCTCGGGCACTATCAGCAGACCAAGAACCTGCTGGTCAGTTATTCGACGACGAAACTCGGGATGTTCTGATGCAGAATCGAATCCACCGTGTCGAGATCACCGAACGCGCCCAGAACCTGTTGCGCCGCATCATCGAGGACAACGGACCCGTCCTGTTCCGCCAGACCGGCGAATGCTGCGACGACGACAGCGCACCGGTCTGCCTGCCCACCAAGCAGTTCCCGATCGAGAAGGCCGACATCCTGCTCGGGCGGCTGAGCTGGCACACCGAATTCTGGATCAGCCCCGAACAATTCGACTGCTGGAAAGACACTCACCTCACCGTCGACGTCACCCGCGGTGAGGCCGCCGAGGACTCCCTCGAGGCCGGTCAGGGCATGCGCTTCGTGTTGCGCGCGCGACTGCTGACCGAGGCGGAGAACGCGGCACTGGCGGCCGCACCGCCACCACGCACGGGCGCCGACCGCACGCTGTAGCAGGCGAGGGCGCCGAAAGGCCTGACCTGGCAGCATCTTTCCCGGCGCTGCCAGGTCACGGCGAGCCCCCGCCGACTGGGCCATCGCGGCTCAGCCGGCGGGGCGAGCTCGCCGTTTCCTCGTGGTCGCCCCCGCATAGCAAATGTCTTCGCGCACAAACTAAATCGCGTCCCGCTGAGCGAGACACACGCGACAACAGTGCAACGATTCCGTTACGTTATGGCGATGTTCTTAGCGAGACTCGGTGTGCGCACACGGATTCTGGCGATCGCCCTCATCCCCAGTGTGACCCTGGTGGTCATCGGGGTCGGTGCCGCCGGATATTTGGTCAACGAGAGTGACAAGGCCAAATCGTGGGCGAACGAACTCGAAGCGGCCATCGCTCCCGGCCAGGAACTGGTCGCGGCGATGCAGTCCGAGCGCGCGCTCACTTTGTCGCTGCTAGCCGGTGACAAGTCTGTCGCTACTGCCCTGCCCGCGGCGCGTAGCCGCGTCGACGCCGCCTTTGACGTCGTCAACGCCACCATGGCAAGGGCGGCGGAGGTCAACGGCACCAAGCTCGGCGACAGCGAAGCCGAGGCCGCCGCCTACAAGACAGCACAGACCACCGTCCGCGGCGCGGCCGACGCGGGCTTGTTGCCACCCGCTGATGCGTACATGTTCTTCAACCAGGTGCTCGACAGGTTCATCGTCGGCACCAAACAGGCCGGACTCGAATCGCCCAACGCCGAGGTCGGGATCGGCATCACCGAGGGCGGGCGACTGCTCAACATCATCGAGTCGATGTCACGCAGCAACGCGCTCGGTTCCGCGCTGGTCACCTCCGAGGGCACCTTCGCGATCCCGATCGACGAGTACATCAACCAGACCGGTTACTTCCAGACCGCGTTTCCCGCGATCGGCCGCGAACTCGTCGAATCCGAAGCCAACCAGATCAACGCCATGCTGGCCATGCCGCAGTGGCAGCAGATCACCACGATGAACTCCGCGATCATCGCCCGTTACGGCGCGCCCGCCGCGGCCAAGCCCTCGTCGTCCACGTCGTCCACCCAGGTCAGGGTCGACCCGCTGCCGATGTCGCCAGAGGAATGGGAAGCCGCGGTCGGCACGGTCAATCGCGCGCTCGTCGACCTCTACTCCGCGCACAACAAGAACGTCCAGACGCTCGCCAAGGACGCCGCCCGCAACGCCGAGGTCAATGCCGCGCTCGCCGGTGGCGGCGTCCTCGCGCTCAGCGTACTGGTGTTCCTGATCGCGCTGATCCTGGCCAACCGGATCATTCGTCGCCTGCGCAGGCTGTGCAATCAGACGTTGCTCCTGGCGGACGAGCAGTTGCCCGCCACCATGCGTACGCTGCGCGAGGGCGGCGAGGTCGATACCGACGCGACCGCGCCGAAGCTGGACTTCGGCAAGGACGAGATCGGTCAGGTCGCCATGGCCTTCGAGCACGCCGCCGCGGCCGCGATCGGTGCCGCGGTCGACGAGGCCCGCACGCGGGAAGGTGTGCGCGCGGTGTTCCTCAATATCGCCCACCGCAGCCAGATCGTGGTGCACCGCCAGCTCGAGATCCTCGACGAAGCCGAACGGCGCCAAGAGGATCCGGCGCTGCTCGAGACCCTGTTCCGGCTCGATCACTTGGCCACTCGCGAACGCCGCAACGCCGAGAACCTGATCATCCTCGGCGGCGGACGGCCGGGGCGGCAGTGGCGTCAGCCCGTGCCCGTGATGGATGTGGTGCGCAGCGCCATCGGTGAGACCCTGGATTACGCGCGGGTGCGGGTCACCAAACTCCCCGAGGTCAGTGTCGTCGGCACCGTGGTGGCCGACCTCGTGCACCTGCTCGCCGAGCTCGTCGACAACGCCACCGCGTTCTCCCCGCCTCAGTCGCGGGTCGAGGCGGGCGGCAACATTGTCGGCAAGGGTGTGGTCGTCGAGATCACCGATCAGGGCATGGGCATGAGCGCCGACGACCTGGTCCGCTACAACAACATGCTGGCCGATCCGCCGGACTTCGGTGTCGGCACGCTGTCCTCGGACTCGCGCCTCGGCCTGTTCGTGGTCGCCCGGCTGGCAGTGGCGCACGGTGTGTCGGTGCGGCTGAGCGAATCCGATTACGGCGGCATCCGCGCGATCGTGCTGATCCCGCAGCAGTTGCTGGCCGGCGAGGCCGAGCTGGCGGGCGTGCCGCCCGCGATGACCGGGCCGCTGCGTCGCGGTCTGCCCGCACCGCAGGAATCGGCGCCCGTCGCCGCCCTCGAATCGTCGCCGGCGCCCGTCGCGACGCTGGTCGCCGATCCGCCGACCCCGCGTCCGATGGCACCGGCCCCGGAAATGCCGGTCGTGGCGCCCCCGCGCTTCGACACCGACACCGACGAACGGCCCGCGCTGCCGCGCCGCAGCAGGCAGACGAATCTGGCGCCCGAACTCACCGAGCCCGCCGCCGAGGCGCCGAGCGCACCGGAGCGTCCCCGCTCCCCCGAACAGGCGCGCGACATCATGTCCGCGATCGAGAACGGCACCCGCCAGGGTCGCAAACAACAGCCCACATCGAATCAGGACGAACAGGAAGGCTGAGGTGAACTCTTCCCCCGGTGATCTCAACTGGCTACTCGACGATCTCGTCGACCGGCTGGCAGGGGTCCGCTACGCGGTCGTGCTGTCCACCGACGGGCTGTTGCTCGGACGTTCCTCGCAGATGAAGCGTGAGGACGCCGAACACTTCGCCGCGATGTCGTCGACCCTCTACGGTCTCGCGCGCAGCGCGGGCAGCCGGTTCGACGGTGGTGGCGTGCGTCAAGCAGTGATCGAGCTCGATCGGGCCGTGCTGTTCGTCACCTCGGCCGGTGAGAACGCTTGCCTGGCACTGCAAGCCAACGAGTCGGCCAATCTCGGCATGGTCGCCTACGAAATGAATCTCACCGTGCAGCGGGTCGGCAGTTATCTGACGACGGAACCGCGGCACGGGCATGCGCAGCTATAGAAAGTTTCCACAATGACTCGACTCGGCGATCCGTGGTTCGACGACGCGGCCGGACCACTGGTCCGGCCGTACGCGGTGACCCGCGGCCGCACCATGGGCGCGGCGCACGACCTGGACATGCTCACGGTGGTGGTAGCGGTGCATCCCGCCCCCACCCTGCGCAAACCAGAACCCGAGTACCGGACGATCGCGCAGCTGTGCAAGCGTCCACAGTCGGTGGCCGAGGTCTCGGCCGTGCTGAAACTGCCTCTGGCGGTGACCAAGATCCTCGTCGGTGATCTCATCGCCGAGGGCCACCTCATCTTCCGGGCTCCAGTAACGGCCGAGGCCGGTGCCGGTGACCTCAACATATTGCGAGCGGTTCTGGATGGCATCCGAAAACTTTGACCCGATGTCCGCAGGCGACCAGCACATGGCCGCCTCGGTCAAGATTCTCATCGCCGGCGGCTTCGGCGTCGGCAAGACCACCATGGTCGCCTCGATCAGCGAGATCGCGCCGCTGCGAACCGAAGAGCTGATCACCGAGGTCAGCACCGGTGTCGACGATCTGTCGGGCGTGGAGCAGAAGCACACGACCACCGTCGCGCTGGACTTCGGGCGCATCACCATCGACCGGGATCTGGTGCTGTACCTGTTCGGTACGCCGGGCCAGGACCGCTTCTGGTTCCTGTGGGACGAGCTGTGCCGTGGCGCGCTCGGCGCGATCGTGCTGGCCGACACCCGCCGGTTGAGCAATTCCTTCGCGGCCGTCGACTTCTTCGAGCGACGCGGCCTGCCGTTCCTGATCGCGGTGAACTGCTTCGACGGTGCGCCTCGCTACACCGTCGACGAGGTGCGCGACGCGCTGGACCTGGATCCGGCCACGCCGGTGATCCTGTGCGACGCACGCGATCGGCCCTCGGCCAAGGCGGTGCTGACCCACCTCGTCGAGTACCTGATCGACCGCGCCGCCCGCACCCCCGTCACCACCTGACCTATTACGCCGGGCCCGGTGCGGGGACTGCCCGTTCCGCGGCTCGGCTGGTCTGCTCCCAGGCCGACCAGGTGGCCATCTTGGTGCGCGCGAGCTCGAAGGCCAAGTCGTACACCATGTTTCCCAGCAGCAGACGCAGCGGCGGTTCCTCGGCGTCGACGAGGGTGAGCAGTGTCTGGGCGGCCAGTGCCGGTTCGCTGTCGATAGAACCTTCGGCCCACTGCGCCTCGAGCTGGGCGCGCAGCGGGGCGTAGGCATCGATCGGGGTGGTGTTGGTCATGGCCGAGTACAGGTCGGTCCAATAACCGCCCGGCTGCAGAATGCTCACGCGCACACCGAATTCCGCCGCCTCCATCGCCAGGGCCTCGCTCATGCCCTCGAGGGCGAACTTGCTCGCGGCGTACATGCCCGACAGCGGGAAGCCCGCGAGTCCGCCGATGCTGGAGACCTGCACGATGTGCCCGGACCGTTGCGCGCGCAGATGCGGCAGCACGGCTTGGCTCACCCACAGTGCGCCGAAGAAGTTGACCTCGAATTGGGCGCGCGCCTCGGCTTCGGTGAATTCCTCGATCATGCCCATCGACAGGGTGCCCGCGTTGTTGACCACGATGTCGAGGCGACCGAAGTGGGCGACGGCGGCATCGACCGCCTCGTGCACGGCGTCGCGGTCGGTGACGTCGAGGGTGAGCGGCAGCACCCGATCCGGGTGTGCGGCGGCGAGTTCGTCGAGCGCGGAGCGCGTGCGGGCCGCGACGGCGACCCGATCCCCTGCCGCCAGTGCGGCTTCGGCGAAGGCACGGCCGAGACCGCGGCTTGCTCCGGTGATGAACCAGACGCGGGATGCGGTGGTCATGACTGCCCTCCTTGCCTAGACAAGACGTTGCGTCTCGCCTGATGGTTCGAGGATGCCATCGGTTTCGCCGTGCGTCAAGACGCAACGTCTCGTCTCTTTGCTAGGATGACGGCATGAGTCAGGCGAAACCCGCATCCCGGCCGTCGGCGGACGCGACCCGGCGCAACGAGGCATCCCGGCGCGCGATCCTGTCCGCCGCCTTCGAACTGGCGGGCGAGATCGGCTACGACAAGCTGACCATCGAGGCGATCGCCGCCAGGGCAGGCGTCGGCAAGCAGACAATCTACCGATGGTGGCCGTCCAAGGGCGCGGTCCTACTTGACGCTGTCCTGCTGCTCAGCGAGACCGACCAGGCCACGGGCCTACCCGATACCGGCGACCTGGAAGCCGACCTGAAACTCGTCCTGCGCGCCACAGTCGACGAACTCGCCGACCCACGCTTCGACCTGCCCCTGCGAGGCCTGACCAGCGCGATCATGCACGACACCGACCTGGCCGCCACCTACGCCGAACGCCTACAGGGCCCGATCGACGACCTGAAACGTCGCAGGCTCGCCGCCGCCAAGGCAGCGGGTCAGATCGCCGACGATATCGATCTGGACGTGGCGATCGCGATGATCTGGGGTCCGCTGATGGACCGCTGGCTACTCCGCACGGGCGGACTCACCCGTGAATTCGCCGATCGCGTCGTCGAGACCGCACTCAGAGGGCTACGCGGCTGATCGGCATTTTCGCCGACGCCGGAGGGCCACGATGTCGCCGCCCGCGTCCCTCGCCTCCGATCGGGGCCCCAGCCGCGGTTCCCGTCGCGGTGAACCCGTCCGGGCTCACCGCGACGGTACGAACTCAGCGGAAGCGCAGGTTCGCGGTGGCGAGGCCGTAGATCTTGCGACCACCGGACTTGGCGGTGATGGCGACCACCGCGGTGCGGGTCTCGGGGTCGAGAGACTTCACACGGCCGGTGAACTCGATCTGGCCGCCCTCGCGGCCGACGACCGTGGGGGCCGACAGGCGAATGCCGTAGCGGGTGACGGCACCGGGATCGCCGGACCAGGTGGCGAGGAAGCCCGCGCCAAGGCCCATGGTCAGCATGCCGTGGGCGATGATGTCGGGCAGGCCGGCCAGCTCGGCGATCTTCTCGTCCCAGTGGATCGGGTTGTTGTCGCCGGAGACGCCCGCGTAATTGACGAGGTCACCACGCGAGAGGCGGGCATCACGCAGCGGCAGCTCGTCGCCGACGGTCAACTCGTCGAACGACAGCGTGGTGTTCGGGATGCGCGCGGCACCGTCGACGGACAGGCGCACCTCACCCTCGGGTCGCAGGGTGGTCTCCACCGCGGCGCTCCTGTCCTGACTGAACACCTTCACGCCGTGGAGCATGACGTTCTCCACCGCGGCGGTGATCTCGGGCGAGACGCCGTCGTCACCGGTGATGCCGACGACCGTGGTGTGCATGATGTGCACGGTCTCGCCTGCTTCGTCGACGAAGGTGTTGGTGACCGTGATCAGGTCCTTGCCCGCGATCGTGCGCACCGAGGTCAACTCGACGTCGACGACGAGGCGGTCACCGGCCACGATCGGCTTGTGCTGTTCGAAGACCTGCTCGGTCTGCACGAACATGTCGTAGCCGACGACCACCGTCTCGAACAGCAACTTGTTGGCCGCCATCGCCGGAATCGAGACGAACGTCAGCGGCGCGACCAGGCCCGAGTAACCGAGCGCGGCGGCCGCCTCGTCCTCCCAGTGTGCCGGGTGGAAGTCCTGGACCGCGCGGGCGTATTCGCGGACCTTCTCGCGACCGACCTCGTACAGGCCCTCGACCCGGTAGTAGTGCCCTACCTTCGACGCGGTATCCGGGGCATCGACGGGCGGAGCATCGACTACGGAAGTCACTATGTATCACCTTCGTTCGGGGAACGGACACCCGGCAGGCTAGTCGACGCGCAGGCGGACCGGGCATTCCTTGGCACAGTTCACAGTTCTGAACCCTTCCGACACGGTCAGAAAGAGGGTACGTCGCTGGTGCTGGCGTTGCCGGTGACCGAGGGCTGCAGCGTGATCGTCCAGCTGGAATCACTGTCGAACGAATCGTCGAACTTCGAGAAGTCGCGATCGCGGGTGAAGCCGAGAGTGGCCTGGTCCCAGTCCTTTCCGTACTTCATGTAGACGAAGTAGGTGCCGTCGATACCGCTGAGCGTGGCATTGGAGTTGCCCTGCACGTAGATCGTGGCCTGCGGCTTCTTGGGGTCGCCGTTGGTGACCACGATCGCGACATCGCTGCTGTTGCCGTTTTCGATCTCGAGGGTGCCCGAGCCGACCAGTCCGTCCTGCTGGACCACGGCGCCGTTCTCGCCACGCCGGTTCTGCAGCGGCGCCGCGGGCGTGCTCGACGTTGTGGTCGTGGCCTTCGCCTTACTGCTCGTCGGCGACGCGGACTGTCCCGACTCGCAACCACCCACCAGAAGGACCGCCGCGATCGCGGACACGGCATACCACTGACGATTCGACATCGTTCCCACCCCATGCTCATGGACCGGCTCCCCGAGCCGGTCATCCCGGCCAGTATTGCGCTAATTGCCCGATTTGTCTTCACGAACTCGTCGTCGCCAACCCTTGCGCCATTATCTGGAATCAGTCATAATCTGGAATGTGTCCACCCAACCGGACTTCGAACAGATGCTGCGGGCAGCCGCACTGCGCGTCACCGCGCCGCGCCTGGCGGTACTCACCGCCGTGCACCAGCATCCGCATGCCGACACGGACACCATCCTGAGCCGAGTCAGAGCCACCCTCGGGGCCGTCAGCCAGCAGGCCGTCTACGACGTACTGCGGGCACTCACCAGCGCCGGACTGCTCCGGCGATTCCAGCCGATGGGCACCGTCGCGCGCTATGAGACGCGCGTCGGTGACAACCATCATCATCTGGTGTGCCGATCCTGTGGGGTGATCGTCGATGTCGAGTGCGCTGTCGGCGAGGCGCCCTGTCTGACTCCCCGCGATGACCGCGGTTTCGTCGTCGACGAAGCCGAAGTCATCTACTGGGGCCGCTGCCCCGACTGCACGACATCACCTTCACTCTCCTGAAAGGATTCACCGTGCCCGAGGAACACCCACCGATCGCCGAAGCCAACACGGAACCCGGTGGCGGCTGCCCCGTCATGCATCGCCCGTTCGCCTCCACCGACGCCCGTGGGAGCAACAGCGACTGGTGGCCCAACCAGCTCAATCTCACTCTCCTGCAGAAGAATCCGGCCGTGGCCAACCCCATGGGCGAAGACTTCGACTACGCGGCCGAGTTCGCGACCCTCGACCTGGCGGCGGTGAAGGCCGATATCGAGCAGGTCATGACCACCTCGCAGCCCTGGTGGCCCGCCGACTTCGGCCACTACGGCCCGTTCTTCATTCGTATGGCCTGGCACTCCGCGGGCACCTACCGCGTCGGTGACGGCCGCGGCGGGGCGGGCTCTGGCATGCAGCGGTTCGCCCCGCTCAACAGCTGGCCCGACAACGCCAGCCTCGACAAGGCGCGCCGCCTGCTGTGGCCGGTGAAGAAGAAGTACGGCCGCAAGCTTTCGTGGGCCGACCTGTTCGTCTACACCGGCAATGTCGCGCTCGAGTCGATGGGCTTCGAGACCTTCGGTTTCGGTGGCGGCCGCGTCGACGAGTGGGAGCCAGAGGAAGACGTGTTCTGGGGCCCGGAGCGCACCTGGCTGGGCGACGAGCGCTACACCGGTGACCGCAACCTCGAGCGTCCCCTCGCAGCGGTTCAGATGGGCCTGATCTACGTCAATCCCGAAGGCCCCAACGGCAATCCGGATCCCATCGCCGCCGCCGTCGACATCCGCGAGACCTTCGCCAGGATGGCGATGAACGACGAGGAGACCGCCGCGCTCATCGCCGGCGGGCACACCTTCGGCAAGACCCACGGTGCAGGCCCCGCCGACAACGTCGGCCCCGAGCCCGAGGCCGCCCCGCTGGAACTGCAGGGGCTGGGCTGGAAGAGCGAGTTCGGCACCGGTGTCGGCAAGGACGCGATCACCAGCGGCCTGGAGGGCATCTGGAACAGCACCCCGATCACCTGGGACAACAACTTCCTCGAGACCCTCTACGGGTACGAGTGGGAGCTGAGCAAGAGTCCGGCCGGTGCGCACCAGTGGATCCCGAAGGACGGCGCGGGCGCCGACACCGTGCCCGACGCGTTCGTTCCGGGCAAGAAGGTCGCCCCGACCATGCTGACCACCGACCTGTCGCTGCGGTTCGACCCCATCTACGGGCCGATCACCCGCCGCTGGCTGGACAACCCGGCCGAGTTCGCCGACGCGTTCGCCCGTGCCTGGTACAAGCTCACCCACCGCGACATGGGCCCGATCGTGCGCTACCTCGGCCCGCTCGTGCCCTCGGAAGAGCTGCTCTGGCAGGACCCGGTGCCCGCCCAGAACGGCCCGCTCATCGGTGACTCCGAGATCGCGACCCTCAAGGGTCAGATCCAGTCCTCGGGGTTGTCCATCGCCCAGCTGGTGACGACGGCGTGGGCCGCGGCCTCCTCGTTCCGTGGCAGCGACAAGCGTGGTGGCGCCAACGGTGGCCGGATCCGGTTGCAGCCGCAGGCCGGTTGGGCGGTCAACCAGCCCGACGAGCTCGCTCAGGTGGTCCGCGTCTACGAAGGCATCCAGGACACGTTCAACTCCGGGGGCGGCGCGCAGGTCTCGTTCGCCGATCTGGTCGTGCTCGGTGGTGCGGTGGGTGTCGAACAGGCCGCGCAGGCCGCCGGTTTCCCGGTGACCGTGCCGTTCACGCCGGGCCGTACCGATGCGACCCAGGCCCAGACCGACATCGAGTCGTTCGACGCGCTCGAAACCCCCGCCGACGGGTTCCGCAACTACGTGTCCAAGGACGCGCAGATCCCGGCGGAGTTCCTGCTGATCGACAAGGCGAACCTGCTCACGCTCAGTGCGCCGGAGATGACCGTGTTGATCGGTGGTCTGCGGGTGCTCGGCGCGAACTACCAGGGCTCGTCACTGGGCGTGTTCACCGAAACCCCGGGTGCGTTGACGAACGATTTCTTCGTCAACCTCCTCGACATGGGTATCGAGTGGGCGCCGTCGGCCGCCGACGAGAACGTCTTCGAAGGCCGCGACCGGACCTCGAGCGCGGTCACCTGGACCGGTAGCCGCGTCGACCTGGTGTTCGGCTCCAACTCGCAGCTGCGGGCGGTGGCCGAGGTCTACGCGACCGACGACGCGAAGGAGAAGTTCGTGCACGACTTCGTCGCCGCGTGGACCAAGGTGAGCAACCTGGACCGGTTCGACATCTGATGATCTTCTGACGAAAATGCCCTGCGAATCATGCTGATTCGCAGGGCATTTCGCTGTGCTCAGGACTCGGCGAGCTCCGCCAGCCGGTCCACCGAGGCCTGCAGCTTGTCGGCGGTGGTGGCCTTGGCCCGCACCTGACGCAGCTCGTCGTGCAGTGCGGTCCAGTCGTAGGTGTGGGTCACCCGGGTATGGGTGTCGTCGATCGGCTCCAACTCCCAGCGCCACAGGTGTCCCGGCGGGGTCTTGTCCCGCTCGGACGGGTTCCACGCGATGCGGCGACCCTCCTCGAACTCGACGATGTGGTTGTCGCGATCGGCGCCGTTGGTCAGCGTCGTGGTGAACACGTCACCGACTGCGCAAACCCGCTGCCCCGTCTTCGCCTGCGCGAGATTGTCATTGCCGTCCCAACGCGGCTGCTGCGCGGGATCGGCGATCAGCTCGAAGATCGCGGCGGGGCTCGCCGCGATGACGCGGGAGGCGTGGACAATGCGTGGCACGTCGATGGTTTCGGTCACCGACCGATAGAACCAGCAGCCCACCGACCCCGGCAACCATTCCGCTCGAGGCAGCGACTAACTCGTGCGGTACACCGCGAACACAGGGATCTCACGACTGGTGTTGTCGCGGTACTCGCCGAAGCCCGGCAGCCGTTCGACCATCCGGTCGTACAGTGCGGTGCGCTCGGGTTCGGCGACGAGTTCGGCCTTACCCCGGTAGGTTTCGCTGCCCACCTCGAGGGTGAGTTCCGGGTCGGCGACAAGGTTGTAGTACCAGGCCGGATGCTTGTCGGCACCACCGTTGGACGCGATCAACACGATCCGATCCCCATCGGGCAGGTACACCAGCGGATTGGTGATCGCCCGCCCCGACTTCGCCCCGGTCGTGGTGATGATCACCATGGCGTCATTGCCTTCGAACGGGCCACCCACACGCCCTCCGTTGGCCCGGAACTCGGCGATCACCTGGTCGTTGAAAGCGTTCATCGTGGTCCTCTCATCGGATAACTCACCTTGCCCCAACAACCCGGCCGCGCCCCACATTCCGGCGCTGTGCACGGCATATGCGGTGAAGTAGTGACTTACTCTAACGTTGCGGGGTGCTAGGACATTCACATGCGACGAGCGGGGCGCTGGCTTGGGCGGGGACTGCGGCTGCGTTGCCGCTCACCGTTGCCACGTTTCCTCTGTTCGCCAGCGAGACAACGCAATTCGGGATCGCCGAACTCATCATGGGGACGTTCCTCACCGCGGGGGCGGCATTGTTGCCGGACGCGGATCATCCCAGCGGGACCATTTCTCACGTGCTCGGGCCGGTGTCGCATCATCTGTGCCGGTTCATCTCGTGGGTGTCGGGTGGGCACCGACACGGCACACATTCGCTGCTGTTCGTCGTCGCGGCGGTCGCAGCCACCTGGGCGGGCGAGCATTACCTCGGGCGGCCGTTCACGTTGAGCCTGGTGTTCTTTCTGCTCGCGTTGGCGGTGCGGTCGCTGCACCTGTGCCCGCCGGGTAAGAGTGTGCGAACCTACGGCACGGTGATCGTGCTGGCGTCGGCGGGGACTTTCGCTGTCGATCATTGGATCGTCGACCGGCCTGTGTGGTTGCCGATCTGCGTCGGGCTCGGCTGCCTGGCGCATCTGCTGGGCGACTGCCTCACCGATCGCGGGTGCCGATTGCTGTGGCCGTTCCCGTTGCGGACGAGGGTTCCGCTGATCGAGCGGACCGGTAATCGCGTCGAAACCTGGGTCATCTCACCGCTTTTCGTGCTCGGCACGATGGGCGCGCTCTGGTACGCGATCATGCACCGGCCGTGACAGTCGGGACGGCGGTCCACAAGACCGCCGTCCCGACTCCGCCCCGACCCTCCCCTGCCGGTCGGCGTAGCCGGCCTTCGTGCAGCCTGTCCAGACAAATGCTTTAATGCGCATATCTCTGTATCACGATGGATTTTGTTGCACGCCCCAGCCCGGCGGGTCCGGAACCGTCGCCGGTCGCAGAACACACCCCATCCGAAGCAAAAGTCAGTGCACAGTTGTACTCTCAATCTCGTGACGGAGCAGCTCCCCCAATCCCAGGCCGAAGTACAGGCGCTCACGCGGCTGGCCGGTGACGAGTTCGTCGGCGCGGTCGAGGGGATCGCATCGATCCACCGCGCCATCACCGACCGGGTGTTCGCGGCCGTTCGATTGGGCGTCGGGCCCGCCGCCGCGCCGGTGAAGGTCGTCCACGACGCCATCACCGACGGCGTGTACGCGGCCGTCGGCGGCACCGGATTCGTCCTCGGCGAGGTGGCGAGCGCGGTCCAGCTGCCCGGCGCCACCGCGCCCTCGCGCACCGTCTGGGGCGCCGGCGTACTGGCCGCGATCCAGGGCCTGATCGGCGACGCGCTCGAGGACGAGACACCGATCCTGTCCTCCCCCATGACCTTTCGCGTCGATGGCGTCCCCGTCCCGCCCGAGGAATTCGCCGCGCACGTCCCGGTCCCGACGACCAAGCTGGTCGTGCTCCTGCACGGGCTCGTCGAAACCGAACACTCCTGGCGCCTCGGCAACCGCCCCACCTACGGCGAGCGCCTGGAGGCCGACCTCGGCTACACCCCGGTCTTCGTCCGCTTCAACAGCGGCCTGCACATCTCCGAGAATGCCGCCCAGCTCAGCGACCTGCTGGCGCGCCTGGTCGAGAGCTGGCCACTGCCGGTGCACGAGATCTGCCTGATCGGACACTCGATGGGCGGGCTCGTCATGCGCAGCGCGTGCCATCAGGCCGAGGAGTCGGGCCAGGCGTGGGTGCGCGCGGTGCGGCAGGTGGTCTGCCTCGGTTCACCGCATCTGGGCGCACCGCTCGAACAATTCGTGCACTACGCCTCAGCCGCCCTCGATCTGCTGCCCGAGACCCGCCCACTGAGCACGCTGTTGCGCAGGCGCAGCGCAGGCATCCGGGATCTGCGGCACGGTTCGCTGGTCGACGAGGACTGGCGTGACCTCGACGTGAACACCCTGCGCGCGCGAGCGGTCAAGGAAGTGCCGCTGCTGCCCGGGGTCGACCACTACTTCGTCACCACCACCATCACCCACAGCCCGAAGCATCCGCTCGGCGTGATCATCGGCGACGGCATGGTGCTCTCGGGCAGCGGCTCCGGTCGCGGACGCACAAGGCGCCTCGACTTCGACGCGGTCAACGGCCTGCACATCCCCGGCGCGAACCATTTCAGCCTGCTCAATCACGACGCCGTCTACGACGCCCTGTACAGCTGGTTGTCGAGCACGCCACGCCGACCGCGCCAGGTCGATACGCTGTGGCCATGACTCTCGACCACGGCGATCCGGGCGACGCACCTGCCATTCCGCTGCCGACCGCTCCCCTGGCCAACGAGGCCCGCCCCTCGCCGGCCGAAGAAGCCAGAACGATCGCGGCGGGCACCAATACCGGCACCCTGGCCAGCCTCACCGCCGATGGCGCACCGTGGGCGTCGTTCATTACCTACGGGCTGCTCGACGGCGCTCCGGTGCTGAGCGTGTCGCGCCTGGCCGAACACGGCCGCAACCTGGCCGCCGACCCGCGCGCCAGCATCGCGATCGTCACCCCTGACATCCCGGCCGACCCCCTCGCGGGCACCAGGATCACCCTGG
Source organism: Nocardia sp. NPDC058705 (assembly GCF_042749305.1). Taxonomy (NCBI): domain Bacteria; kingdom Bacillati; phylum Actinomycetota; class Actinomycetes; order Mycobacteriales; family Nocardiaceae; genus Nocardia; species Nocardia sp. NPDC058705. The sequence continues at coordinate 569,731 of NZ_JBHYRN010000001.1, forward strand.
CCGGACACGTGGAGCGCCCGACCGGCGCCGAAGCCGACGCGGCCCGCGAGGCCCACCTGACGGCGATCCCGGCGGCCAAGTACTACATCGACTACAGCGACTTCACCCTGTGGGTGTTGCGGATCGAACGGGTGCGCTGGGTGGGCGGCTACGGCCGGATGGATTCCGCTTCGGCGGCCGAATACCTTGCCGCACAGCCGGACCCGATCGTCGCGCACGCCGCACCCGGGATCGCGCACCTCAACGCCGACCACGCCGAAGCACTGCTGGCGATGGCTCAGCAGCTGGGTGGGTTCCCCGACGCCATCGCCGCCACCTGCGAGCGCGCCGACCGCTACGGCCTCGACCTGCGCGTGGAGTCGCCACGCGGCGTGGCCCGCACCCGCGTCGGTTACGCCGCACCGCTGTCGGAGATCAGCGAATTGCGTGCGGCGACAGTCGAACTCGCACGCCGGGCCCGCGCGACCCACTGATCACGCCTCGTACAGCTCCAGGGGCAGGTCGTCCGGATCGAAGAAGAAGGCCATCTGCTTGCCGGTGTGCTCATCGGTACGCAGTTCCTCGGTCCGGACGCCGCGCGCCCGCAACTCATCGAGAGCGCCGGGCACACTCGCGACGGCAAAAGCCAAGTGCCGCAACCCCGCCGCCTCCGGTCTGCTCGGACGCGCGGGCGGATCGGGAAACGAGAACAGTTCGATGCGAACCCCACCGGCAAGCTCGATGTCGAGCTTCCACGAATCGCGGTCGGCCCGATAGTTCTCGTCGACCACGGTGCCACCGAGGATCTCGGTATAGAAACTTTTCGACCGCGCGTAGTCGGTGGCGATGATCGCTACGTGATGGATGCCGAGAAGTTGCACGCCGCCACGGTAGCGGATTCCCGCTCGCGCAACCCGCCCGGACGCGCTACCTTCGGTCTCGAAACGAGACTGGCAAGACCCGCTGGAGGCACGATGACAGATCTCTGGGAACAGTGGCGATCGTGCGGCGAGCTGATCGATGTCGCTGTCCGTGGCGTGACGCGGCGGATATTCGTGCGCACCACCGGGTCAGGACCGGTTGTTGTTCTCCTGCACGGCTTTCCGAGCTCGTCGCTCGAATGGTCCGGAATCGAACCGGTGCTGGCCGCCGAACGGACGGTGCTCAGTATCGACTTCCTCGGCTACGGCGCCAGCGAGAAGCCGCCCGGGTACCGGTACAGCATCTTCGAACAAGCCGACCTCGTCTCCGCGGTCCTCGCCGCACGCGCCGTCACCCACGCCCACGTCGTCGCCTACGACTACGGCGGGATCGTGCTGAGTGAACTCCTCGCACGCGGCCCCGCGGCGGGGTTTCAGCTGACCGGTGCGACCTTCCTCAACGGTGGACTGATCGCTGAACACTACCGACCGCGCCTCGTGCAGCGCGCCGCGCTCATCCCCGGTCTCGGGCGCCTACTGGCGCGGGCGTACACCGAGTCGGTGTTCGTCCGCAGTTGGTCCGAGGTCTTCTCCGCTGAACATCCGCTCGATCGCGATCTCGCCGCCACGCACTATCGGGCACTGCGGTCGGGCGACCCGGACGGCGACATCTCGCGCAGGCTGCTCGCCTACATTCCCGAACGCGCCGCCCACCGGGAACGCTTGGAGCAGGCGATCTTCGGCACCGACGTGCCGGTGTCGTTCCTGTGGGGCGTGCGCGATCCGGTGTCGGGCGCGCATATGGCGAAGGCCATCGCGGACCGCTCCCCCGGCGCCGACCTCGTCGAATACCCGGACGCGGGACACTGCCCACACCTCGAGATCCCGGACCGCGTCGCCGCCGACCTCCTCGCCCGCGCCCGCTGATTTCACGCCCGTCAGCTCAGGGCCACAGCACCAGCTCAGGGCCACAGCACCGCGACCAGTACGTTGACGATCGCGAGTCCGCCCGCGGCATCGGTCATCCAGTCGATCTGTTTGCCCCGCTTGGCATCACCCCGACCCATCTCGGCGAAGGCGGCCACCGCGACCGCGATCACCAACTTCACCGCCAGTTTCGTCGTATCCGGCTCCTTGTCCAGGGAGTCGATGCCCGATGCCAGGCCGGCCAGGATCACACCGGTGATCAGCTGCGCGCGGGCGCCCCACACCATCAGCTCCGACACCACCGGGCGCGAGGCGACATAGCCACCGACCACCGCGGCCATACCGAGCAGGTGGGTCACGACCACGAGGTTGTAAACGAATTCCATGAATCGGGAGCGTAGTTCAGACGAAAGCGGCCGGTGCCCGAAGGCACCGGCCGGTTCAGACGAACTTTCCGTAGCGAGAGATCAGCCCGCGTACTGGTCCAGCATGCGCGAGTCCTTGCGGACACCGAAGGCCGTGATGACCTCCATGATGCCGATGACGATCAGGAAGATGCCGACGACCAGGACCAGCGTGGCGATGGAGCTGATCGGCCACACGATCAGGATCACACCGGCCAGCGCGCTGATGATGCCGTAGAAGATCTGCCAGCCGCGCCCGGGCACGCCCGAGTCCGAGATCGCGGCGAACAGCACGGCGACGCCACGGAACAGCCAGCTGATGCCGATCCACAGCCCCAGCAACACAATCGAGGCGAGGTCGTCGCGGAAGCAGAAGACGCCGATGATCAGCGACAGCACGCCGCTGATGAACGACAGCACGCGGAAACTGGTGCTCGGCAGATGGGTGAAGGCGGCGATCAGCTGGAAGATGCCGCTGACGACCATGTAGATGCCGAACAGTACGCCCGCCACGAGCAGTGACGGACCGGGCCACACCAGCACGATGATGCCGAGGACCACCGCGAGCAGGCCGGTGACCAGAATTGTTTGCCAGGTTTTCTTGGCAAGAGCCGTCAACGGGCTCTCCAGCACGGTATTTGTCGTCATGACGAGATGTTATGCCCGCTCGCTCTGGTTTCCCGGAAATTAGCTGTGGCTGTAATCGTGTCGCGATCGAGTGCGACACCGCGGCGACGCCCTGACGCGGCCCGTCACATCGTTGCCCTCGCGAAAGTTTGGTCCGCGACCGTCTCGGGTAGATGAAGAATGTGTCGGTTGTACTAGTGCTGCAAGCTCAGGGTCTCGGAGAGCTCCTCTCCGCGGTCCCGGCTCTGCGTGCCCTGCGCCGGGCCGAACCGCAGAGCCGGATCGTCCTGGCCGCGCCTCATCGGCTGGAGCAGATCGTCGACCTCATCTCCTCGGTCGACGAACTCGTCGCCATCGCCGATCCGGCCGCCCTGATCTGGGATGGTCCCGCACCCGAATTGGCGGTGAACCTGCACGGCCCCGACGGCGCCAGCGCACGGGCGCTGGCCGATACCGGTGCGACGCGGATCATCGGTCATCGCACGCCCGCCCTGCCCAAGCTCGCCGGTCCGCGCTGGGATCCCGACGCGCACGTGGTCGACCGGTGGTGTCGGCTACTCGAGGGTGAGGGTATCGCCGCCGATCGCCGCAACCTCGGCTTGGTCCCCCCGGTGGCCTCGATCAGCCGCCGCGACAGTGTCGTCGTCCACATCGGCGCGGGTGCGCCCGCGCGCCGGTGGCCGCCGGAACGGTTCGCCGCGGTGGTGCGCCACCTGCTGGTACTCGGGCGCGATGTCGTCCTCACGGGCGATCCGTTCGAGCACGATATCGCCCGGCAGGTGGCCGCGCAGGCGGGCCTGCCCGACGATCGGGTGCTGGCGGGCAGGCAGAACCTCACCGATCTGGCCGCGACGGTCGCCGAGGCCGCGCTCGTGATCAGCGGCGATACCGGTGTCGGGCATCTGGCGACAGCGTTCGGCACCCGCACGGTCCTGCTGTTCGGTCCGACGCCCCCGCGTCGAGGTGGTCCGCCCGCGCACCTACTCGGCAGGCACGCGGTGCTGTGGGCCGGACAAGTCGGCGATCACGACGGCCTGACCCCCGACCCCGGTCTGCTGCGGATCGGCGTGCCCGAGGTGATCGCGGCGGTCGATATGCAGCTGGACAAGCAGGCATGGGCCGAATCCGGCAGGTCGCGTTATCGTCGGGTCGGCTGAGCGCCGGTCGCTTCTCGCAGCGCGGCGGCATGGGCCGCCAGCGCGCTGGGCCAGAACTTGTCGAGGTAGTCGCGGGCGTCGTTGAGGCCGCGGGGGTCGAGGGAGTAGAGGTGCCGATTCCCGTCGCGGCGCATGCGCACGAGGTGGGCTTCCCGCAGCACGCGCAGGTGCTGCGAAGCCGCCGAGCTGGTGATTCCGGTGGCGGCGGCGAGGTCGGCCACCGAGCGGGGACCCTGCGGCAACGATTCGAAGATCGCGCGCCGGGTGGGGTCGGACAACGCCGTGATGGCACGGACTCCGTTAGCGTCCACTGAATCAGTGTCCCCGGGATTCAGAGTTCCGGCAACGATCTTGCACGCGCGCATTTCACCCGGTGAGTCCAAGGATGCCGCTATTCGTTAGAGTATTGTTATAGATCAACTGGGGTTATAGCGGTTCGTGATGGCAACCACAGGATTCGCCGCGAAGGTTACGGTTTAGCTACGTTCATAAACATGTTCGTGACCAACCCGTTATCTGCTCGAGTCTCCGACGCCTTCGCAGGTCGTTGGGGAGGCGTGGTCGCGGGTGCGGTGGCTTTGTCCGCACTCGTGGGTACCTCCGTCGCCACTTTCAGTGAGCCCGAGAGCCCTGTCCCCACTACGACGATCGCCGCGGATGCCACCGAGGCCATCAACTCCGGCCAGTCGCCGTACCGCTTCACCGCGTACACCCCCGCCGAGGCCCAGGGCCCGCAGGGCACCGTCCCCGCCTCCGCCCCGATCCCGTGGGAGGAGCACCGCGAGGCTGTCGCGCTGGAACTGCCGCAGCTGCCGTTCATCGCTCCCCCGCCGCCGCGCCCGCAGACCGTTCGCCCGGTCAACGGTCGGCTGACCTCCTACTACGGCGCCCGCTGGGGCACCGCGCACAACGGCATCGACTTCGGTGACCCGATCGGCGCGCCCGTCTTCGCCGTCACCGACGGTACCGTGATCGAGACCGGACCTGCCTCGGGCTTCGGCCTGTGGGTCCGCGTTCAGCAGGACGACGGCACCATCGGCGTGTTCGGCCACGTCAACGACATCCTGGTCGCCCCCGGCCAGCACGTGAACGCCGGTGACACCATCGCCACCGTCGGTAACCGTGGCAACTCCACCGGCCCCCACCTGCATTACGAGGTGCACGTGCCGGACGGCTCCCAGTACGGCGCCCCGATCGACCCGCACCCGTGGCTCGCCGCGCGTGGCGTCGACGCCGGCGTTGCCCAGGACTGATCGTCAACCACTGATCGCCGCCCGGCGCGCGATCAGAAATTCCCGAAGCCGCGCGACCGCGAGCGTCGAGTCATGGTCTCCCGAGACCAGGCCGACCTCGCGGTCGCGTTCGCCATCGATGGGTATCACCGCCAGATCCGGGTTCGGGACTTCGGCGGCGGGCAGGAGCGCGACGCCCTGACCCAGCGCGACCAGGGCCCGCAGGGTTTCGAACTCGGTGATCTCGAAGACAACGCGTGGCGTGAAACCGGCTGCGGCGCACCAGGTGTCGAGCAGGGTGCGCAGCTGGTAGCTGGGCGGGTTGGCGATGAACGATTCGTCGGCGAGTTCGGCGAGATCGATGTGGGTGCGGCGGGCCAGGGGATGCGTGCGGGCTACGTGCAGGTCGATGCGTTGGCGGCCGAGGTCGACGGTCGGTAGGTCGGGTGGGGGTGGGATCATCACCGCCAGGTCGAGTCGGCCCTCGCGCACCTGCTCGGCCAGCGCCTCGCCGTGTGCTTGCACCAGGTGCAGCCGGATTCGCGGGGCGCGGGTGTGGAACTGGGCGAGCAGCGAGGGGACGCTGACCGGGCCCAGCGTGAGCGGGAAGCCGAAACGCACCAGACCGCTCTCGGGATCGGCGTCGGCGCGGACCCGTCTGATGGCGTCGTCGAGGGCGCCCACCAGTTCGCGCGTGTGTTCGTAGAGGTCACGGCCCTGCGGGGTGAGGGTGATCCCGCGCCCGACCGGCTGGAACAACGCCACTCCGAGCAGCTGCTCCAGTGTCTTGATCCGACGACTGAGCGAGGACTGCGGGACACCGAGTCGCTGCGCGGCCCGGGTGAAGTGGCCTGCGTCGGCGGCCGCGTCGAAGGCGGCGAGCAACGGTGCGACCGCGTTCGCTCCTACCTCCGGTGAATCATTCATTTTCGGATCATATCCCTGGCGATTCCGTGTTGGACGGATTACTGCTTGGAGCGCGACGATAGCGGTACACAGCTCACGGGAGGTTCGACAATGAACGACACCAGACCTGAAACCTGCAGTGGCGACGACATTCTCGACGCGGTGCTGATCGGCGGCGGCATCATGTCGGCCACGCTCGGCGCGCTGTTGAGCACCCTCGCGCCGGACTGGTCGATCGCGCTGTTCGAGCGGCTCGGCGAACCGGCGGCCGAGAGCAGCCATCCCTGGAACAACGCCGGAACCGGGCACTCCGGGCTGTGCGAGCTCAACTACATGCCCGACCCGAGCGATCGAGCCAAGGCGGCGGAGATCGCCGATCAGTTCGCGCTCTCATGCCGGTTCTGGTCCGCACTGGCCGACCGTGGCGAGCTCGAGCCCACCTTCCTCACTCCGACTCCGCACGTCACCGTGGTGTTCGGCGAGCGCGATATCGCTTATCTGCGGCAGCGGTACGCGACATTGCGGGAGCTGCCCGCCTTCGCGGAGATGGAGTTCACCACCGATCGTGCGGTGATCGGCGAGTGGGCGCCGCTGCTCGTACGTGGCAGGGCCGACGGCGAGGCGATGGCGGCCACCCGCCACACCGCAGGCACCGATATCGACTTCGGTGCGCTGACCAGGTCGTTGTTGTCGACGATGAAGGGCGCGGGGAATGCGGTGCGGATGCATCGCGAGATCACCGGCCTCACCCGCGGCAAGGACGGGCTGTGGACGGTGCGCGGCCGCGACCTCGACAGCGGGCGGCGATTCGTCGTGCGGAGCCGGTTCGTGTTCATCGGCGCGGGCGGATACGCGTTGCGCCTGTTGCAGCGCGCGGGTCTGCCCGAGGTGCGCGGATACGGGGTTTTCCCGCTCGGCGCCCAGTTCCTGCGCACCGACAACCCCGACGTCGTCGCCGAACACCACGCCAAGGTCTACAGCCAAGCCGCTCTCGGCGCCCCACCGATGTCGGTCCCCCACCTGGATCGCCGCGAGGTCGACGGCACCGGCGCCCTGCTCTTCGGCCCCTACGCCACCTTCAGCACCCGCCTGCTCCGCCACGGCAAACTCACCGACCTGTTCACCACTCTGCGCCCCCACAACATCGTCCCGCTGATCGCCGCGGGCCTGCAGAACCTCGGCCTGGTCACATTCCTGATCACCGAACTCCTCGCGTCCCGCCGACAGAAATTCGCCCAACTCCAACGCTTCTACCCCACCGCCGACCCCGCCGACTGGACCCTGATCCGAGCAGGCCAACGCGCCCAACTGGTGAAACCCGACCCCGACCGAGGCGGCACCCTCGAATTCGGCACCGAACTCGTCACCGGCGCCGACGGAACCTGCGCAGGCCTACTCGGCGCCTCCCCCGGCGCCTCGATCGCCCCCGCCATCATGCAAGACCTCCTCGACCGCTGCTTCCCCGAACGCCGCCACGAATGGGCACCACTACTCGCACAATTGCTGCCACCGGCTGGATCGCCCGCCGAGGTCTCCTCGTAAACAATTGTCGGACACCATGATCCGCACCCCAGCCGACGTCGGGGTGCGGATTGCGTTCAGTGCGAGGCGGTGACGCACAGACCGTCGACTTCACCGCCGCAGCGCGGGGACAGGTGAGGACAGCCGACGTCGTTCGTGCAGTGGGTAGATTGCGGAGATTGTTCCGTTGTTCGCCTCGACAGGAGTTTTTGTGTTCGCCGAAGTCGCACGATCGGTACTGCTCAATCCGCCCGCGATTCCTCGCGCGCTCGCTCGGTTGGTTCGTGGTGAGCATGGGATCGAGGGCAAGACCGTGGTGTTGACGGGGGCGTCGTCGGGGGTCGGGAAGGCTGCGGCGCACGCGCTCGCGCGGGAGGGGGCACGGGTGATTCTTGTTGCCAGGAATGCTGAGCCGTTGACCGAGGTGCGGGATGCGGTGCGCGCCGAAAGTGGGGATGCCGAGATGATCACGTGCGATCTCGCCGATGCCGAGCAGAACGACGCGCTGGCGAAGGAGGTGCTCGAGCGGTTCGGGGCGGTCGATGTGTTGGTGAACAACGCGGGACGGTCGATCCGGCGTGGGGCCGCCGATACCACCGATCGGTTTCACGATTACGAGCGAACGATGGCGCTGAACTACTTCGGGGCGACGCGGCTCACGATGGGGTTGTTGCCGTCGATGCTCGACGCGGGTGAGGGGCACATCGTGAATGTCGCGACGTGGGGTGTGGCGGCGGGGTCGATGCCGCTGTTCACCGCCTATCACGCGTCGAAGGCGGCGCTCGGTGCGTTCGGGCGCAGTCTCGGGGCGGAGACCAGGCGGCGTGGCGTGTACGTCACCACCGTCGGGTATCCGCTGGTGCGCACGGAGATGATCGCGCCCACCGGCAAATACGCGGACGCGCCCGCCTTGTCTGCCGAGGATGCCGCCGACTGGATCCTCACCGCGATCCGAACCCGCCCGGTCGAGCTGTATCCGACCTACACCCGGGTGTTGCAGGCGCTCGCGCTCGTGTCACCGCGCGCGGTCGATGCCGCGATCTGGCGCATGGGGATCTGAGAAAACCCCTAGAACCGGAGTAGACCGACCCGTACCCGGGTATCGGTGCCGAACCGTTCCGCAGCGGGACGTGGTGTGGTGCACCGGATTTCTACCTTCGAAACATGGCGACGATCGACCTCACCCACACCCTGTCCCGCATCCGATCCCGCACCGCACCCGACCGCGCGCCCTGGCACGGACCACTGCTGGTGAACTCCGCGCTCATGGCCGCGCTGGTGGTGGTGTCGATGGTCGGGATGGTGGTCGACGATCGGCTGCTGCTCGGCGAGTCCGTGTGGCTCAAACCGGCCAAGTTCGGCCTCGCCTTCGCCCTCTACGGCGTGACCCTGGCCTGGATTCTGCGTCTGCCCCATCGCGGCCGACGGGCCACCTGGTGGCTCGGCACCGTCTTCGCGATTACCGGTGTCGCCGATGTCGGGTTCATCGCGGTGCAGGCGGCGCGCGGGACGTTCAGCCACTTCAACGACTCCACCGACCCGGTCAACGAGATCGGACAGCAGGTGTTCGCCTCCGGCGTGCCCGGCTTGTTCATCGCGAATCTCGTGCTGGCGGTGATCATTTCGTGGCAGAAGCTCGCGGATCGACCGACCACGATCGCGTTGAAGGCGGGACTGTGGCTGGCCGTGACCGGGATGGCGCTCGGGTATCTGATGGGCTTCACCGGACCACAACTCGTCCGACAGTCCGACGGCACGGTCGTCGGGTTGGTCGCCGGGCACACAGTTCGGCCCGGAGATACAGCACGTGACGCTGCGGCGGGCATGCCGATCACCCACTGGAGCACCACCGGCGGCGACCTGCGCATCCCCCATTTCGTCGGCCTGCACGGCATCCAGGTGCTGTTGCTGCTCGCCGTCGCTCTGCTCGCTCTCGCGCCGCGTTATTCCTGGTTGCGGACCGAAACCACCCGCGCTGCCCTGCTCGTGGTCGCCGTTCTCGGCTACTTCGGCCTACTCACTCTCGTGTTCTGGCAGGCCCTGCGCGGCCAAGCACTGACCGACCCCGACCTCGCGACCGCCGCTGCCGCGTCCGTGCTGGCGGTATTCGTCGCAGGGGGTGTGACAGCCGTGTACCTGCGCGCCAGAGAGTCGGCCGCGAACTAGCGCCATCGTCGGCCGGACAGGGCCGTTCGAAAACCTCGTGTTCGCCACTTTCTATGGGCGACACGGGGTTTCGTGCGTTCAGCGAAGCCGCTCGGCTTCCCGAGCCAACTGCACCAACGTCGCACTCAACCCCGCCAGCTCATCCGCAGAGGCCCCCTCCCCCACCGCCGTCGCCACATCCTCGGCCGCACACCGCGCCGCGAACCACCGATCGGCCAGATCGGCGGCCTCCTGCGCGGTGAGCACCACAGCATCCTCGGGAATCCCGGTCCCTTTGAGACTGCTGCGGTGTTCATAGGCACGTTGGCGGCACGACTGGCGGCAATAGCGGCGACGCCGACCCGATTCCGAATCCACGATCTCCCGCCCGCACCACAGGCAGGACAGCAGGCGACTGCGCGACATGATCGGAAACCCTATCGGCCCGCGAAACAATTCGCCGGTTCAGGTCTCGCTGAGCGGGCACCCTCCCAGTACGAACACCCCACCCTGATTCGGGAAGTCGCTTGATCGGCACGGCCCTACGCCTGCGCCAGTCGACGACAGATTCGGGGGTCGGTCGCCCGACATCGCCTTACGACTACAATGGAACAGTTCAGACTTCCCGCGCGTTGAGGTAGTACTTACGTCTTGTTTTCGGCGCGCCTCCGCCGATGGACTGACCGAAGGGTGCGACGAAGGAGTGCCCGTAGGGAGGGAAGAGGCGGAGTTAAGCGCCGAAAACCGCGGCCCCGGCCGCCAAAAATACAGGAGCACACATGGCAGATCGCGTACTCCGGGGCAGTCGGCTCGGAGCGGTGAGCTACGAGACCGATCGCGACCACGACCTGGCCCCGCGCCGGATCGCCCGCTACCGCACCGACAACGGTGAGGAGTTCGACGTCCCGTTCGCCGACGACGCGGAGATCCCGCCCACCTGGTTGTGCCGTAACGGCCAGGAGGGGCAGCTCATGGAGGGCACCTCCGTGGAGACCAAGAAGGTCAAGCCGCCGCGCACCCACTGGGACATGCTCCTGGAGCGTCGCAGCAAGGAGGAGCTCGAGGAGCTGCTCAAGGAGCGCCTCGACCTCCTGAAGACCCGCCGCCGCGGATAAAGAGTTCACGCCGAAGGCCGCCTACCCGATTCGGGAAGGCGGCCTTCGGCGTTTTCTCAGTGACTGGCTACTTTGCGGTACTGCAGGAGTGCCGCGGGCATCGCGATGGCCAGGATGACCAGTGAGCAGATGATCGCGTAGAGGATGCAGTTCTCCGCGGCCCACCCGGTGGCGGGGACGAAGGTCGGTGGTGAGTCGTTCTCGAAGAGCTTGCGGCCCGCCGCCGAGACCGCGGTGATCGGGTTCCATTCGGCGATGGCACGCAGGGGTCCCGGCAGGGTTTCGGCGGAGATGAACGCCGAGGAGATGAACGTCAGCGGGAACAGCCAGATCAGGCCCGCACTCTGCGCCACCTCGACCGTCGGGGACACCAGCCCGGTGAGCGCGCCCACCCACGACATCGCGAACGCGAACAGCAGGATGATGGAGAAGGCGATCACGGCGTCGCCGAAGCTGCCGTGGATGCGCCAGCCGACGATGTACCCGCAGATCGACATCACGCCCAGGCTCACGATATTGACGACCAGGTCCGACAGCGTGCGTCCCATCAGCACCGCCAGCCGCGACATCGGCAGCGTCCGCATCCGGTCGATGATGCCCTTCTGCAGGTCACCGGCCAGGCCGACGGTGGTGAACGCGGCATTGAACGCCACGGTCTGGGTGAAGATGCCGGCCAGGAGGAATTCCCGGTATTGGTCACCACCCAGCGAGGCGCCGAAGATGTAGGCGAACAGGAACACGAACATCAGCGGCTGGATGGTGGCGGTGACCAGCAGCGTCGGCACCCGCAGGATGGTCAGCAGGTTGCGGTAGGCCACGATCGCGCTGTCGCGCACGAAGCGGGCCCTCGGTTCCATCTCCTCGGGAGCTGCGGGCCGGGGCGTGGTCGGCTGGATGGGCAGGTCGCGGGTTTCGTACTCGTCCACCGTGACGTCGGGGGCACTCATGCCTGCACCTCGCTGACGCTCGGCTCCGGCATGACCGCCATGGCAGCAGTGTCTATCAGCCGCTCGCTGCGCTCACTCACGACAGGATCTCCTCTTGCACGTCGTCGGTTTCGGGTTCGGGGATCGGTTCGGCCGGGGTGCCGGTGAGCGAGAGGAACACATCGTCGAGGGTCGGGCGCACGACGTTGGCGTCCAGGACGCAGATCCCGGCGTCGTCGAGTCGGCGCAGCGCTTCGACCATCGTGCGTGAACCGTTGCCGACCACCACCGACACTTCGTCGCTGCCGGGTTCGTGGATGGGTTCGCCCACTCCGACCTGCTGCAATACCTGGATCGCGGGAAACGGGCTCTGGCCTGCGGCGAGGGTGACGGTGAGCCGGTCGCCGCCGATGGAGGTCTTGAGTTCGTCGGCCGAACCGCGCGCGATCACCGTGCCCTTGTCGATGACGGTGATCCGGTCGGCGAGCAGGTCGGCCTCTTCGAGGTACTGGGTGGTGAGCAGGACGGTGGTGCCGTCGTCGACGAGATCGCCGATCACCCCCCACATGTCGAGGCGACCGCGCGGGTCGAGGCCCGTGGTCGGTTCGTCGAGCACCACCACCGGCGGCCGGGCCACCAGCGCACCGGCCAGGTCGAGGCGACGAGCCATGCCACCGGAGTAGGTGCCCGCCCGCCTGCCCGCCGCGTGGTCGAGGCCGAACGCGGTGAGCAGTTCCTCCACCCGGGCGACGGCCTGCTTGCGGCCCATCCCGTACAGGCGGGCCACCATCCGCAGGTTCTCGTAACCGGTCAGGTTCGCATCGACCGCCGCGTACTGGCCGGACAACCCGATCCTGGTGCGCGCGGTGGCCGGGTCGGCCAGCACGTCGACACCGGCGACCCGCACCGAACCGGCATCGGGCCGCAACAGCGTGGTGACGATCCGCACGGTGGTGGTCTTACCGGCGCCGTTGGGTCCCAGCAGGCCGAGCACGGTGCCCGCCGGGATCTCCAGGTCGATCTCCTTCAGCACGCGCACCTTGCCGTAACTCTTGGCAAGGCCGCGCACTTCTACCGCGAGACTCACGGACGCATCTCCTTCTGGCCGCTGCCGCACACGGTGATCTCCGGGACGGCGTCGAGGTGGCGATGCAGCACGGGGCCGATCGCCGCCAACGATTCCGGGGTGGTCATCGCCGCGTGCCTGCAGGGCAGGTCGTGGTTGTGGATGTTGCCGGTGACGAACGGCTGCCAGGCGTCGGCATTGCGGCTCGGATCGGCGGCGTTGATCTCGTCCGCCGCTGCGGTGAAGAACACGAGATCGCCGTCGAAGGTGCGCGGCCGGAACCGGTTGGCCATGACGGTGCCGTCGGCGTACCCGGTGTAGAGGCGTTGCAGGTGATCGACCGAGAGCGCGGCGAACGGGCCTGCTTGGGCCCGCAGCAGATCCGCCGCTTCGTGCAGGTCGAGGTCGGCGGGCAACGGCGCGCCGTCTACCAGGTCGGCGCCGAACTCGCCGAGGATGTCGGCGACCGAGGGCATCGAGGTGTCGAGCCAGCGGTCACCGAGCTGGTAGCTGTCCATCATGGCCAGCAGCTCGACGTCTTCGCCCGCGTCCTGCAGTTGCACGGCGATCTCCTGCGCGATCAGGCCGCCGAGCGACCAGCCGAGCAGGTGGTAGGGGCCGTGCGGCTGGATCGACTTGATGTGGGCCACATAGTGTCCGGCGGCTTCGGGGATCGAGGTGAAGCTGTCGTCGCCGGACACGTGCGGTGCCTGCAGGCCGTAGACCGGGCGCTGCGGGTCCAGGTGCGCGAGCAGTCCGGCGTAGCACCAGGCCAGACCGATCGCCGGGTGCACGCAGAACAGCGGGGTGTCGTGCGGGCCGGTGGACGGGCGGATGGGCAGCACCGGACTGGTGGCCGCTTCGATCACCGCGTCCGCGTCGACGTCGGCGAGCTTGGCCGCGATCGCGGCCGGGGTGGCGTCGCCGAACATCATCTGTACCGGCATCTCGTAGCCCTGATCCCGCAGTGCAGCAACGACTTTGGTGGCCAGCAGGGAGTTGCCGCCGAGTTCGAAGAACCCGTCGTCCACGCCGACCCGCTCCACCCCGAGCACCTCGGTGAACACCGCGCACAGCGCCACCTCGGCAGCCGTCACCGGCGCACGGTACCCACCGGCGGCGGCGAACACCGGCTCGGGCAGCCGAGCGCGGTCGAGCTTGCCGACCGGGCTCAGCGGTACCTCGTCGAGCAGCATGATCGCCTGCGGGACCATGTAGTTCGGTACGTGCCCGGCAACGTGCTCCAGCAGCTCCGGCACGCTCGGCGAGGTCCCGTTGCGCGGCTTCACATACGAGACCAGGGCCGTGACGCCGGCCGCGGTGGTGTGTCCGATGGTGAGCGCCAGCTCGACATCGGCGTGCCGCGAGAACGCGACGTCGATCTCGCCGAGTTCGATCCGGAAACCGCGGACCTTCACCTGATGGTCGGTGCGGCCGACGTACTCCACGTCCAGCGCCGACTTCGCGCCGTCACGCCAGCGCACGAGGTCGCCCGTGCGGTACATGCGCTCGCCCGGTGCGCCGTAGGGATCGGCGACGAAGCGCTGCGCGGTGAGGCCCGGCCGGTTGAGGTAGCCGCGGGCCAGGGCCGAACCGGCCAGTTGCAGTTCGCCGGTGACACCGATGGGTGTCGGGTGCAGTCGCCGGTCGAGCACGCTGGCCGCGACCCCGCGGATCGGCCCGCCGATGGTGATCGGGCCCTGCGGGCTCATCGGCTGCGGCATCAGCGTGACGATGGTCGTCTCGGTGGGCCCGTACACGTTGTAGAAGTTGCGGCCGGGTGCCCAGCGGGCGAGCAGTTCCGGCGGCAGCGCTTCACCGCCGGTGAGCACGTGGGCGAGGGAGTGCACGCCGGTCGGGTCGACGGTGCCCAGCGCGGCGGTGGTGATGAACGCGTGGGTGATCCGTTCCCGGATGAACAGTTGCCGCAGCTCCTCGCCGCCGACCACGCCTGCCGGGGCGATCACCAGTGTGGCCGCACCGCCGAGCGCGAACAGGATGTCGAGCATGGCGGCGTCGAAGCTCGGGGTGGCGAAGTGCAGTACCCGGCTGCCGGGTCGTACGTCGTAGCGGTCGGCGGTCTCACCGGCGAAGTTCGACAGGCCGCCGTGGGTGACGACGACGCCCTTCGGGGTGCCGGTGGAGCCCGACGTGTAGATCACGTACGCCGGATTGTGCAGGCGCAGTGGGCGAGTGCGGTCGGCGTCGGTGATCGGCGAGTCGTCGGTGCCGAGCACGGTGGCCCTGGTCTGCGGGTCGTCGAGGACCAACCAGCGGGAGTCGCCGGGCAGTTGATCGCGGTGTGCCAACAGCGTCAGACCCAGTGCCGCACCGGAATCGGTGAGCATGTGACTGATCCGTTGCGGCGGGTAGTTCGGGTCGACCGGCACGAACGCGGCACCGGCCTTGGCGACGGCCAGCATCGTCGCCACCGATTCCACCGAACGTGGGATCCCGAGGGCGACAAGACTTTCCGGCCCGATGCCCTGACCGATCAACACGCGCGCAAGCCGGTTCGTCCATCGATCGAGGGCGTCGTAGGTGACGACGGTGTCGCCGGCGGACAGCGCGACACCGTCGCGAGAACGGGCGACAGCGGCACCGAACACCGCGGGCAGCGTGACCGGCGATTCGCCGCGGGTGCCGTGCACCGGTGCCAGCGCCGTCCATTCGACCGCGTCGAGCAGTGCCAGGTCTCCCACCGCGGTGTTCGGGTCGGCGGCGACGGCGTCGAGCAACCGGACCAGCCGGTCGCCGAACCTGCGGGCGGTGACCTCGTCGAACAGGTCGGCCGCGTAGTTCACCGACAGATCGATGCC
The DNA here is from genome assembly GCF_042749305.1 of Nocardia sp. NPDC058705. Taxonomy (NCBI): domain Bacteria; kingdom Bacillati; phylum Actinomycetota; class Actinomycetes; order Mycobacteriales; family Nocardiaceae; genus Nocardia; species Nocardia sp. NPDC058705. The sequence continues at coordinate 585,475 of NZ_JBHYRN010000001.1, forward strand.
GTCGGCCACTCGGTCGCCGGTCTGGGTCTCGGTGAAGGTGAACTGCAGATCGAACTTGGCGATCCCGGCGTCGGCGTCGACGGCTTCGATCCGCAAGCCGGGCAGTTCCAGCATGCGCACGGGGCTGTTGCGCACCGACAGCATCACCTGGAACAGCGGGTGATGCGACTGCGACCGCGCCGGGTTGACCACTTCGACGAGCCGTTCGAAGGGCAGGTCGGCATTGGCGAAGGCGTCGAGGTCCGAGTCGCGGACGGTGCGCAGCAGGTCGACGAACGCGCGTTCGTCGGACACCTCGGTCCGCAGCACCAGGGTGTTGACGAACATGCCGATCATCGCGTCGAGGGCCGGGTGCCCACGGCCCGCGCTCGCGGTGCCGACGGCGATGTCCTCGGTGCCGGTGACCCGATGCAACAGCACCGCGAGCGCCGCGTGCAACACCATGAACATGCTGACGTTGTTCGCGCCCGCGATGCCGCGCAGCGCCCGGTGGGTCGCCGCGTCGACCGCGCAGTCGACAGTGCCGCCCTGATAGGAGGGCACCGGCGGCCGCGGCCGGTCTGCGGGTACGGAGAGCAGTTCGGGCAGCCCGTCGAGGGCGCCCCGCCAGTGCTCGAGTTGCTTGCTGATCAGCGAGTCCGGATCGTCCTCGGTGCCGAGCAGGTCCTGCTGCCACAGGGTGTAGTCGGCGTACTGGATCTCGGGGATCTGTTCGCCGAACGGTTCGCCGGTCTGGATGCCCCGGTAGGCGGCGGCCACTTCGGCGGCGAGGGGTTCGAGCGACCAACCGTCCATCGCGATGTGGTGCACGACCAGCACCAGCACATGCTCGGTCGAGCGGGCGACGGCGAACTTGGCCTTGGTCGGTGCCGACTGCCCGGTGTGGTCGACGGTGATCAGCGCGGCCCGCATCGGCACCGACGCCGACAGGTCGAATCCCGGCGTGACGAACCTGGTCACAGCGGTCTCGACCTCGCGCGCGGTGGCCGTCGCGTGGAACAGCGTGACGGCGGCGATCTCCGGGTCGAGCACCAACTGCTCGGGCTCCCCTGAACTCTCGGGGAACACCGTGCGCAGCGTCTCGTGCCGACGTTGCACCGTGTGCAAAGCGGCAATGAGTGCATCGAGGTCGACGGTGCCGTGCAGGCGGAGCACGACCGGAATGTTGTAGGCGCCCGACGCTTGACTGTCGGCACCGGCGTTGAAGCGGTTGAGGAACCACAGCCTGCGCTGCGCCGCGGACAACGGGATCCGCTCCGGTCGCCGCTGTGGCACCAGGTCCGGCCGGTGCTCGTCGCCGGACGGTCCGGACTCGATGAGCGCGGCGAGTTCGGCGACCGTCGGCGTCGCGAACACGGTGCGAACTTCCAGGCGCACATTGCTGGCAGCGGCCAAACGGGCCACCAACTGGGTGGCCAGCAGCGAGTTGCCGCCGATGTCGAAGAAGCTGTCGGTGGCGCAGACCTCGCTCGCCCCGACCAGTTCCTCGAAGACCCGCGCGACGGTCCGTTCGGCGTCGGTCTGGGGCGCCCGGCCTGCGGTGGCGGTGAATTCCGGTTCCGGCAGCGCGGTGCGGTCGAGCTTGCCGACCGGCGTGAGCGGCACCCGGTCGATCAGGTTCAGCGACGCGGGCACCATGTGCCCGGCCAGCCGGACCGCCGCGTGCCGTTTCACCGCGGCCACCTCGGCCGGGTCGACGCCCTCGTTGAGCTGGATCCAGGCGACGATCCGATCGTCGCCTGCGACCCGCCGGACCTCGGTGTGGGCGAAGCGGACCTCGGGATGGCTGCCGAGCACGGCGCTGATCTCGCCGAGTTCGATCCGGAAGCCGCGCACCTTCACCTGGTGGTCGCTGCGGCCGAGGTAGTCGATTTCGCCACCGGCGGTCCAGCGCACCACGTCACCGGTGCGGTACATCCGGCTGCCCGCCGGTCCGAAGGGGTCGGCGACGAATCGTCCCGCGGTCAGGCCGTATCGCTCGTGATAGCCCTGGGCGATGCCGGCGCCACCGATGTAGAGCTCACCCGGTACGCCGGTGACGACCGGCCGTAGCCGTTCGTCCAGAACGACAGCCCGCGATCCGCGCGTGGGTGTGCCGATGGCGACCGGCACATCCACCCGCAGCTCCGACATCGCGGCGATGACGGTGAACTCGGTGGGCCCGTAGGCGTTGACGAATCGGCGGCCCGGCGCCCAGTTCTCCACCAGGTCCGGCGGCACCGCCTCGCCACCGGCCATCAGACCGCGCAGCAGCGGCAACGGCCAGCGGGTGGCGTCGATCGAGGCCAGCACCGCGGGTGTCAGGAAGGTGTGGGTGATCTGCTCGCGTTCCAGCAGCGCCCCGAGTTCGTCGCCGCCGTAGATGTCGATCGGTCCGATCACCATCTCGGCACCCGAGTACACGGCGAGCAGCATGTCGAGAACGGAGACGTCGAAGCTGGGTGTGGAGAAGAAGAACGTGCGGGAGAACCGGTCCAGGCCCATGCGTTCGCGCAGGTCGAGCGCGAGGCTGGTGAGACCGCCGTGGGTGACGGTCACGCCCTTGGGCAGGCCGGTGGAACCGGAGGTGTAGATCTGATAGGCCAGGTCGGCGGTGCGCACCGGCCGGATCCGCTCGGCGTCGGTGATCCGCGCGCCGTCGTAGCTCGCCAGTTCGGTGTTCAGCTCGTTGCCGTCCATCAGCAACCACTGGGTTTCCAGGGGGCCCGCGGCCTCGCGCAGGGCGTCCGCGTCGGCGCGTGCGGTGAGGACCGCGCGGGCACCGGAGTCGGTGAGCATGTGCCGGACCCGGTCGGCCGGGTAGCGCGGGTCGACCGGGACGAACGCCGCACCGCTGGCCGCGACGCCGAAGATGGCGAGTGCGCAGTCCAGTGAGCGGGTCAGGCCGACGGCCACCCGGTCGCCGGTGCCGATACCGCGGGCGATCAGGGCCCGGCCGAGCCGGTGTGCCCGGCGGGCGACTTCGGCGTAGTCGAGCTCGCCCACCTCGCCGGCGACACTGCCGCCTGCGAACCAGCGCAGGGCGGGCCGGTCGGGGTACTTCGTGGCGGCACCGTCGAGGATGTCGGCCAGGATGATCGGCGTGACCGCGGCGGGCCCCTGTGCGGGGACGTGCTCACGGTGTTCGAGCACGGTGAGCGGGTCGATTTCGCACACCAGTTGCCGTGGGTCGGCGGTCACCTGGGTGAGGATCCGGACGAACCGTTCGGCGAGGGTGTCGATGGTGGCGGCGTCGAACAGTTCGGTGGCGTAGACGAAGTCGAACCGCAGCCCGTTCTCGGCGGCGGGGGCGACCCGCAGTTCCAGGTCGAACTTGGCCAGGGCGATGTCGAGTTCTTCCGCCGACAGCCGCAGGCCGGGCAGTTCCAGTTCGGGTGTGCGCGCGTCCTGCATGCTCAGCGCGACCTGGAACAGCGGGTGCCGGTTACTCGCGCGGCTCTCCCGGCCGAGCGCGTCGACGACCCGTTCGAACGGCACATCCGCGTGGGCCAGCGCCGCCAGTTCGGCATCGCGGTCGGCGTGCAGCAGTTCGGTGAAACTACGGCCCGGGTCGACGTCGGAGCGCAGGACCAGGGTGTTGACGAACATGCCGACGAGGTCGTCGAGTTGGATGTCGGTGCGTCCCGCGACCGGGGTGCCGATCGGGATGTCGCGTCCGCCGGTGACGCTGCGCAGCAGCACCGACAGCGCCGAGCGCACGACCATGAACAGGCTGACTCCGGTCTGGCTCGCCAGCTCGTCGAGTGCGCGCTGCAGCGGTGCCGAGACCTGGCAGGTGACAGTGCCCGCGGTCCCTGTCGGTTCGAGGGGACGGGGTCGGTCGAACGGCAACGGCAGTTCGTCGGGCAGTTCGGCCAGGGTTTCGCGCCAGAACGCGAGCTGGGTGGCGGTGATGCTGTCCGGATCGTCCTCGGCGCCGAGGACCGCCCGCTGCCACAGGCTGAAGTCGGCGTACTGCACGGGCAGCGGCGCGCGCTCGGACGCCACACCGCCGGTCCGTGCCACGTAGGCCATGGCGAGGTCACGCGTCAGCGGACCGAGTGACCACCCGTCGGCGGCAATGTGGTGCACGACGACACCGAGCAGGTACTCGTCGGATGCCGTGCGCTGCAACGATACTCGCAGCGGCGTCTGCCGGGTGAGGTCGAAGCCCTCGCGGGCCAGCGTGGTCAGTACCGCCTGCGCCCGCTCCGGTGCGCTGTCGACGACCTCCACCGCGGGCATGGCCTGGGTGAGCGGCAGGATCACCTGCTGGGCGCCGGAGAGATCTTCGGGAAAGACCGTGCGCAGTACTTCGTGGCGCTCGACGAGGTCGGTGAGGGCGCCGCGGAGCGCGTCAATGTCCAGATCTCCGCCGATTCGCAAGACGAATGCGATGTTGTAGGCGCTCGATTCGGGGGACAATCGGTTCAGGAACCACAGCCGTTGCTGCGGCAACGACAGTGGTATGCGTCCCGGGCGCGGGGTGTGTACCGCCAGCGCCACCCGCTGCGTCCGGGGCGCTTCCGTGATCAGCCGGGCGATGCCCGCCACGGTCGGCGCCTCGAAGATCTGGCGGACCGGCAGGTCCACTTCGAAGTCGGCGTGCAGTGCGGCGGCGAGCCGGGTGGCCAGCAGCGAGTTACCGCCGATGTCGAAGAAGCTGTCCTCCGCACCGGGAATCGGGCGACCGAGGACCTCGGTGAACACCGCCGCCACCCGCATCTCGAGGTGCGTACGCGGCGCACGCGAACCACCGCTGACCACGAATTGTGGTGTGGGCAGCGCCTTTCGGTCGAGTTTGCCCGCCGGGGTCACCGGCATCGCGTCGAGCACCGCCAGCGCGGCGGGCACCATGTAGCCGGGCAGCATGGCGCGGGCGGTGTCGAGCACGGCGGCCTGGTCGAGCGGGCCGTCGGCGGTGACGTAGGACGCGAGCCGCTGCTGTCCCTGCTCGTCGACGTGGACGACGGTCAGCGCGGACCGCACGCCCGGGTGTTCGCGCAGCACGTGGTCGATCTCGCGCAGCTCGATGCGGAAGCCACGGATCTTGATCTGGTCGTCGGCACGACCGAGGAAGCGCAGCCGACCCGACGTGTCGGCAATCACGAGATCGCCTGTGCGATACATTCTTTCGCCGACCCGGCCGTGCGGGTTCGCGACGAATCGCTGCGCGGTGAGCCCCGCCTTGCCGAGGTACCCGCGAGCCAGGCCCGGCCCGGAGACGTGCAGTTCGCCCGGCGTCCCCGGCGGCACCGGGTTCATCCGGCCGTCGAGCACGAACAACCGCATGCCACGCACGGGCGCGCCCAGCGGCACCGGCTCCCCCGGCACCATGGCCGCGCTCGCGGTGACCGCGACGGTCGCCTCGGACGGGCCGTACATGTTGTGCATCCGATACTTCGAGGCCCAGGCTTCGACGAGTTCGTCCGAGCAGGCCTCGCCGCCGACGATGACGGTGCCGAGGGCCGGGAAATCGCCCACGGGCACGGTGGCCAGCGCAGCCGGGGTGATGAACGCGTGGGTGATGCGTTCCGAGCGAAGGAAACTCGCCAGTTCCGCACCGCCGTAGAGGTCGGCCGGGGCGACCACGATCGTGGCACCCGCGGCGAAACCGAGCAGCAGTTCGAGCACCGAGGCGTCGAAACTGGGCGAGGAGAAGTGCATGGTGCGCGCGTGGTCGGTCACCTTGAACAGCTGGGTCTGTTCGCTGGCCAGCGAGGCGATGCCCGCGTGGGTGACCACGACGGCCTTGGGCGTGCCGGTCGAGCCCGAGGTATAGATGAGATAGGCGGGCTGACCGGCCCGCATCGGGTTTCTGCGATCGGCGTCGGACAGCGGGGTCGCCGACCGGATCGCGCAGTCGGCTTCGAAATCGGCCGTTCCGAACACCATCCAATCCGGTGCCGACCGGTGCTTTCCGGTGGCGGTGGGCAGCGCGGCGAGATGTTCGGGCAGGGTGAGCCCGAGCGTCGCGCCGGAGTCACCGATCATGTGCGCGATGCGCTCGGCCGGGTAGGCCGGGTCGACGGGCACGTACGCGGCGCCGGTTTTGGCGACCGCCCAGATGGCGATGATCGACTCGAGGCTGCGCGGCAACGCGACGGCGACCACCGTTTCGGGTGCGGCACCGTGGGCGATGAGGCTGCGCGCCACCTGGTTCGAGCGTTCGTCGAGTTCCCGGTAGGTGGTGTCGAAGCCGAGGTAGCGCACCGCCACCGCATCCGGGAGGTGCTGCGCGGTGTCGCTGAGCAGCCGGGCCAGGGTGCCCGCGGGTTCGGCCGGTGCACCGGCCACGGGGACCAGACGGGCGATCTCGCGGCGGTCGAGCACGTCGAGGTCGCCGATCGCGGTGGCGGGCGTGGCGACGGCGGCGGCCAGCAAGGTGGTGAACCGGCGGGCGATGGCCTCCACCGTGGCGCGATCGAAAACGTCGGTGGCGAAAGCGAATTCGGCGTGCAGCGGGCCGTCGTCGTGGTTGTCGCGGACCTCGAGCTGCAAGTCGAACTTGGCGACGCCGATCTCGATCGGCACCAGTTCGGCGGTGACACCGGGCAATTCGACGCGCAGTTCGGGCGTGCGGTCGTAGGACAGCATCACCTGGAACAGCGGGTGCCTGCTGGTCGAGCGATCGGGATTGACCAGTTCGACGAGCCGTTCGAAGGGCACGTCGGGGTTGGCGAAGGCGTCGAGGTCGGTCTCGCGGACCAGGTCGAGCATGCGGTCGAACCCGGCACCGAGATCCACGTCGGTGCGCAATACGAGGGTGTTGACGAACATGCCGACCAGCTCGTCGAGCGCCGGATCGGAGCGGCCGGCGATCGGCGTGCCGATGGTGACGTCGGTGCTCGCGCACAACCGGGCCAGCAGGGTGGCCAGCGCCGCGTGCAGCACCATGAACATGCTCACCCCGCGACCGGTCGCGAGTTCGGCTGCCGCGCGCCGGGTTTCGGCGTCGATGACGAATTCGACGGTGTCCCCGCCGGTGCCTCGCTGCTGCGGGCGCGGCCGGTCGAGCGGCAGATCGAGCTGGTCGGGCAGCCCGGCCAGCGCACCGCGCCAGTGCCCGAGCTGGCGCGCGATGGGCGCTTCGGGATCGGTTTCCTCACCGAGCAGTTCACGCTGCCACATCGCGAAATCGGCGTACTGCACCGGCAGCGCCGCCCACTGCGGTGCGGCTCCGCCCGCGCGCGCCGACACCGCGACCATCAGGTCCCTGGCCAGCGGGGCGACGGACCAGCCGTCACCGCTGATGTGGTGCAGCACCACGAGCAGCAGGTGGTCCTGCGTGCCGACCCGGTACAGCGCGACCCGCAACGGGGTCTCGGTCCGCAGATCGAAACCGCGGCCCGCCACCTGCGCGGCCAGCGCGGTGATCTCGGTGGCGGCCACATCGATCGGCGCCAGCTCGGGTTCCACCCCGGCTGCCGGGTGGATGAGCTGGTACGGGCCGTCGGGACCGTCCGGGAAGCTGGTGCGCAGGGACTCGTGACGGTCGAGGACGTCACGCAGGCCCGCACGCAACGCGTCGAGATCGAGGTGGCCGGTGAGCCGCAGCGCCAGGGGCATGTTGTACGCGGCGGCGTGTTCGGCGAACCGGTTCAGGATCCAGAGCCGCTGCTGGGCAAGCGACAGCGGTACCCGTTCGGGCCTGCGCACGGGAACCAGTTTCGGCGTCGACGTCTCGGACCGGTGGGTGCTGATGTAGGCGGCCAGCGCGGCGATCGTCGGCGCCTCGAACATCTCCCGGATGGTCACGTTCGCATCGAGGATGGTGTTGATCCGGGCGACCGCGCGTGCGGCGATCAGGGAGTTGCCGCCGAGGTCGAAGAAACTGTCCTCGACACCGATCGCGGTGCCGTCGAGGGCGAGCACCTCGGTGAAGATCTCCGCGAGTGCGCATTCCAGTTCGGTCTGCGGTGCGGCGGCGCCGGTGGTGACCCGTACACCCACCTCCGGCGCGGGCAGCGCTTTGCGGTCGACTTTGCCGTTGGCGCTCAACGGCAGTTCGTCGAGCACGACCAACGCCGAGGGCACCATGTAGGACGGCAGACCGCGGCGCAGCGCCGAGAGCAGGGCGGCGGGATCGGGGGCCGAGGCGCCCGGCGCGGCGACCACGTAGGCGACGAGTTCGTCGTCACCGGTACGGGCGGTGCGGGCCACGCAGACGGCGCGCGCGATGTCCGGCTGGGCGAGCAGCGCGGCTTCGATCTCGCCGAGTTCGATGCGCAGGCCGCGGATCTTGACCTGGAAGTCGGTGCGGCCCAGGTATTCCAGGACGCCACCGTCGATCTGCCAGCGGGCCAGGTCGCCCGTGCGGTACATGCGCTGGCCCGGGGTGAACGGGTTGGCGACGAACCGATCGGCGCTCAGGTCGGGTCGGCCCAGGTAGCCGCGGGCCAGCTGGGTGCCTGCCAGGTACAGCTCACCGACGACGCCGGGCGGTACCGGTCGCAGGTGCGGGTCGAGCACGTAGGTCTGGGTGTTCCACACCGGCGAGCCGATCGGCACCGTGGTGGCCTCGGCCGGGCACGGCCAGTAGGTGACGTCGACCGCGGCCTCGGTGGGGCCGTACAGGTTGTGCAGTTCTGGTCCGCCGTCGGGCCCGTGCAGTGCGGCGTGGAAATCGGCGACGGTGGCGCCGGGCAGCGCCTCACCGCTGCAGAACACCCGCCGCAGCCCGGCCCCGCCGCGCACTCGCGGGTCGGTGACGAACAGCGACAGCATCGAGGGCACGAAATGCGCCGTGGTGATGGATTTTTCGGTGATGATCCGGGCGAGATAGGCCGGGTCGCGATGTCCTTCGGGCGCGGCGACGACCAGCCGGGCGCCGACCTGCAACGGCCAGAAGAACTCCCAGACCGACACGTCGAAGGTGGCCGGGGTCTTCTGCAGGACCGCGTCGGTGTAGTCGAGGGGGTATTCGGCCTGCATCCACCGCAACCGGTTCACGATCGCGGCGTGCGTGATGCCGACGCCCTTGGGTTTACCGGTGGAGCCGGAGGTGAAAATGACGTAAGCGAGATGATCGGGCCGCAGCGGTGCGCGCCGGTCGGCGTCGGTGATCGGCGCGACATCGTTGCCGCTGACGTCCAGGGTGTCCAGATCGATCCTGGCTGTGCCCGCCGGCAACCGCACCCCGTCACGGTCCGCGGTGAGCACGCACACCGGATGTGCCTGTGCCAGTACCGCTTCCATGCGATCGACCGGGTGCTCCGGGTCGATCGGCAGGTAGGCGGCACCGGTCGCGAGTACCGCGTAGATCCCGACGACCAGATCGATACTGCGATGCAGGCACACGCCGACGGTGGTTTCCGGGCCCGCGCCGCGGCCGATGAGTTCACGCGCCAGCTGGTTCACCCGGTCACCGAGTTCGGTGTAACCGATTGTGCGGTCACCGAATTCGAGACCGATGGCGTGCGGGCTGCGCCGCACCTGGTCTTCGAACAGCGAGATCAGCGTCGCGGCCTGCATCGGGATCTCGGTGGTGTTCCACTCCCGCAACACCTTGTCGTGCTCGGCGGCGGTGATCGCGGTGAGCGTGGCGGCGGGGGTGGTCGGCTCCGCAGCCAGGAAGCGCGCGAGGAAGTCGAGGTAGCGGCCGTGGTGGGCGGCGTTCTCGGTCTCGCCGTAGAGCTTCGGGTTCGCTTCGAAGTCGAGCTGGATGCGGCCGCCGTCGCCGTTGTAGATGTTGATCGAGAGGTCTTCGACGGGGCCGGTGGCGAGCACATTGAGCTGACCGGCGATGTCGTCGAACTTCAGCTCGTCGTGGAACAGCATGATGTTGACCATCGGCCCGAAGAACCCGCGCGCGTCGCGGGAGTACCCGCAGTCACGGCGGATGTCGTCGGAGCGGTAGCGCTGGTGGCGCAGGGCGCCGGTGATCTGCAGTTCGGTCTGGCGTACGACGTCGGCGACGGTGGTGTGCTCGTCGAACCGGACCCGCAGCGGCACCACGTTCGACACCACGCCCGCCGAACGGCGCAGCGCGACGGTGGTGCGCGCCGAAACCGGAAGGCTGAGAACAACATCGGGGTCACCGGTGACCGAACGGACGTAGGCGGCCAGGGCGGCGACGATCAGCGCGGAGTTGGCCGACCCGTGGGTGGCGATCGCGTCGGTGAGCAGGGTGTCGAGGTCGGTGTCGAGGACCGCGGTGGCGCGGTGGCGACCCGCGTCGTGGGTGTCGCCCGCGGCGGTGACCGACGACAGGGTCATCGGCTCGCCCACGCCGGCGAGCTGCTGCATCCAGTACTCGCGGTCGGCGCGGAACCGGCTGGACTCGCGGTAGCGGGATTCGTCGGCGTAGAGGTCGACGAGCGCGGCGGCCCTCGAGACCGACGGTTCGCGCTGTTCGCCGACGGCGGTGTAGATCTCGGCGGTGCGGGCGAGGGCGTTCATCGCACCGTAACCGTCGATCACGATGTGGTGGCCGCGCTCGTACCAGAACCATTCCCGGTCACCGATCCGCAACACCACATTGATGGTGAGCGGCTCGTGCTCCATGTCGATAGGAGTGCTGGCGTGGGTGTTCATCCAGGCCAGCGCGGCGGCGCGCGGGTCGGCTTCGCCGCGCAGGTCGATCCGGCCCCAGCCGGGCCGCCAGGTGGGGTCGACTCGCTGGTGGGGCACGCCGTCGATCTCGAGTAGGCGCACGTGTCCCACTTGGGATTCCGCGCCGTAGCGCTCCACCGCGTAGAGCAGGCGGCCGACGTCGAGGTCACCGTGCAGTTCGACGTAATGAGCGATGGTGAGCGGAATGTCGGGCCGAATCCGTTGCGCGTACCACAGTGCTGTCTGACCGGGCGAGAGGGCGAACGGTTGGCCCGGGTCCTCGTCGGTGACGCATGAGCTGACGTGGTCGGTGGCCAAAGAACTCATCAAGCACTCCGTTTCTGCCTTGTGTCACAACTCCCCGAGCAGCGCCCGGGCACACGACGGCCCAGGGCGTGGCTTATCCACGCCCATGATTCGGAGTACGACGGCGGCCGGATGGCTACCGATGTGAATTTATTTCGAGCTCAACGAATTACACCGCTGAAGCAGCAACTTTGCGCCGCTTCCCCCCGGCTGAAACAAACCGCTTATTCAGAATTGTCCGAACTTCGCACAAGGTGCGTCGGATTCGCACGGCGGCGTCGAAGTAATAGCGATCCGACACCGATCGCGGTCAGGATAACGGACGCGAGTTCGGGCCATGCACCGATTCGGGTTGCGATTGTCGTCGTGTCGCGCAGCGGTAGCTGGGACACCAACGCAGCGGGAACGATCTGCTCGGTGCTCTGCCTGAGCACGCCGTCTGCGGTGATGATCCCACTGACACCCGTGGTTGCTGCGACCACGAGCGCGCGCCCGTGTTCGACCGCCCGCACCCGCGACATGGCGAGTTGTTGATATGTCATCTCGCTCTCGCCGAACGTCGCGTTGTTGGTCGGCACCGTCAGCAATTCGGCGCCCGCGGCGAGCGAGTCCCGAAATGCCCGATCGAAGGCGACCTCGTAACAGGTCGCCACCCCGATCGGCACACCGGCGGCCGTCACCGTTCCGTCACCATTACCCGGCACGAAATAGCCCGCGCGGTCGGCATAGGAGGAGAACAAACGGAAGAAACCACGCATCGGCAGGTATTCGCCGAACGGCTGGATGATCTTCTTGTCGTGCCGATCCCCCGGACCGGCCGCGCCGTTCCACACGATCACCGAGTTGGTGGTCGTGCGGTCACCGTTCACCAGGACTGCGCCGACCAGGATCGGGGCGCCGATCTTCACCGAGGCTTCGGTGATCTCGGCGGCGGCGTCGGCGTTGCGCAGTGGATCTATATCGGAGGAGTTCTCGGGCCAGATCACGATGTCGGGCCGCGCGGTGAGTCCGCGGGTGACGGCGTCGGCCAGTTCCTCGGTGCGGCGGACGTGGTTGTCCAGCACGGCGCGGCGCTGGGCGTTGAAGTCGAGCCCGAGCCGCGGCACACTGCCCTGGATGGCGGCGACCGTGATCGTCCGGTTGCCTGCATCCGGGTCGGGCAGCGTCGGCCGCAGGATCACTGCGGCCAGGGGCATGATAGCCACTGCCACTCCCGCGGTGGCAAATCCGGTGCGCACGGCGCGGGTGTTCGGGCGTGGCGCGGGGGTACGCGACCAGGCGAGCAGGCGAAGTGCCAGGGCGGCGAGACCGGTGCCGGTCAGCGCGACCGCGAAGCCGACCAGCGGTGCGCCACCGTAGGCGGCCAGTGGCAGGTACCAGCCGTCGGCCTGGCCGAAAGCGACACGCCCCCATGGGAATCCGCCGAACGGAAAGCTCGACCGGAGCCATTCGGTCGCGGTCCATGCCAGCGCGAGCCACACCGGCCACCCCGGCAGCGCGCTCAACCACCGGGCGAGCACACCCCAGAGTCCGAAGTACACCGCGCAGACCGTCGAGAGTGCCAGCCACGGCACCGGCCCCACATAGATCCCGGTCCACGGCAGCAACGGCACGAAAAACGCCAGCCCCCCGAGCATCCCGTACCCGAACCCACCGCGCGCCTTGCCCGGCCCACGCACTGCGAGGGTGAGCAGCGCGAGGGCCACCGGTGCGAGGAACCAGAACGGGCGCGGCGGGAAGCTGCCGAACAACAACAGCCCACCCGCGATCGCGGCCAGCATCCGCAACATCATCAATTCGGTGCCGGTGGACTTCGGATCGGCCGACTCCGGACGCGATCCATGCGCCTTTCGGGAATGCCCGGTAGCCGACTCCGACGCACCGGGAGCGACATCGCCGACGGCAGATGTCGATTCGTCGGCGGATGTGGAGTCGGGACGGTCGCCCGTCGCGGGGTCGATCATGGTGTGGTGCTCCGTGATTCGTTGCGGGCGTGGTGCTGACGGCTGGTCAGGCTGTGTAGATCGGGACGCCGTCGCGCACGGTGCGCAGGCAGGTCGGCAGGTCTACGCCGGGGTCGAGGCGCGGGAGACCGGGGACGCGGGAGCGGGGGTCGGTGGACCAGCGCTGGACGGTGTCGGCGGCCGCGGCGACGACGAGGTCGCCCGCGTCCCAGACGGCGTAGGAGGCGGGGGCGCCGGGGACCAGGGTGCCCGCCAGACCGTCGCGGACGCCGCCCGCTCGCCAGGCGCCACGGGTGGCTGCGGCGAAAGCTGCGCGGGGCGAGAGTCCGTGGCCGGGTGTGCGGTGGTGGACGGCCGCGCGTACCTGTTCCCACGGGTTCATCGCGGTGACGGGTGCGTCGGAGCCGATGGCGAGGGAGATGCCCGCGGCCGCCATCGCCGAGAAGGGGTTCAGACCGGCGGCGCGTTCGACGCCGAGTCGGGTCGCGTACATCCCGTCGGGTCCGCCCCATGCGGCGTCGAAGCCCGGCTGCACGGACGCGGTCACGCCGAGCGCGGCGAGTTGTTCGATCGCGCCGGCGTCGGTCATCTCCGCGTGTTCGACCCGGTGTCCGCGTGCGGCGATCGCCGGTCCGCCGAGTTCGGTTGCCACACGGGCGAATCCGGCGACCACCGTGTCCATCGCGGCGTCGCCGATGGCGTGGAAGCCCGCTTGGATTCCCGCTTCGGTGCAGGCGCGGATGTGCGCGGTGACGGTCTCTTCGTCGAGGAAGCTCTTGCCGCAGCCCGCCGCGTCGGCGTAGGGCTCGCGCAGCAGCGCGGTGTGCGAACCGAGCGAGCCGTCGACGAACAGGTCACCGCCGAGGGCGTGCACACCGAGCTCGTCGATCAGCGCGCGCGCTTCGTGGGCGGTGCGCACGGCCTGACCCCAGTAGGCGCGTACTGCCACACCGTGTTCGAAAGCGAGGAGTTCACGAATGTCGTCGCGGCCGGAGATATCGGGCCCCGCGCACTCGTGGACAGCGACGATGCCGTGTGCCGCCGCCGCGTCGAGTGCGGCCTTGCGCGCTGAATCACGTTGGGTGAGAGTGAGTTCGGCGAGCGCGACCGTGCGCACCCGGTGGTGGGCGTCGGCGCGCAACAGCTCACCACGCCGGTATCCCTCGCCGAGTTCGCCGGTCGCGTCGAGCAGTGCCGAGGAAGCGACGGCCGAATGGGCGTCGACGCGCGCCAGGTACACGAGCCTGCCAGGACCGGCAGCTTCATCGAGTTCGGCGACCGTCGGCGGACGTTGTTCGGGCCAGGAGGTGTCGTCCCAGCCCTCGCCGATGATCACCCCGTCCGGCTGGTTCGCGGCGTGGGCGCGCACCGTCTGGAGCAGTTCGGCCAGGGATCCGGCGGCGCTCACGTCGAGACCGGTCAGCTGGAGTCCCAGCGCGGTGACGTGCACGTGCGGGTCGACGAACGCGGGCGCCACGAACGCACCGGCGAGGTCGATGATCTCCGCATCGGGGTGCATCGCGCGCCCTGGCGCCTCGGCTCCCAAAAACACAACGGTGCCGTCGGTGACCGCCATCGCGGTCGCGTCCGGGGAGCTCGAACTGTAGAAACGACCGCCGATCAGCAACTGGGTACTCACGGTTGCCCAGTCTGCCGTATCGACGGATCGTCACCCCGGCAGGGACAGTCTCAGCTCGACGGTGACCGCATCGGGTCGACGGTGACCGCATCGGGTCGACGGTGACCGCATCGGGTCGACGGTGACCGCATCGGGTCGACGGTGGCCGCGTCAGCTCGGCGGCGACGGTCTCAGGTCGGTAGCGAGAGTGCGGCGCGCACTTCGGCGTCACTGAACCCGGCGGAACAATGCCCGCCCGCCTCCACGGCGATCAGTTCCAATCGCCATGCGGCGGTGGTGAAATCCGACATCGACTGCCCGGCAGCGGCGCTCGCTCTGCGCACCGCGTCGGCCAGTTCCTCGCTCACCGTAATGGTGATCTGCTCGGTGGCCATACGGGCACTCTAGACCCTTCACCGACGAGCGCGGGCATGTCGCGGATCAGGCAGGGCCGAGCGCACGGGGACCTGCGGTGTGACCGTCGTCGTACCACTGCCCGACCACATCGCCGTCGACCACATCACCGTCGGCGTCCACGACCATGCCCCGATACGGCGAGGGCGCGAACGAGGGCAGCGGACCGAAACGCCGGGTACCGAGCTTCTCCAGCGCCGGTCGCAGCAGCGCCCTGGTCGGTGGGAACAGCGCGAGCAGGCCGATGACTCCGGTCACCAGGCCCGGCACGAACAGCAGCACCGATCCGGTGGCGACGATCACCCCGTCGGCGACGGCGCTCTCGGCACTCACCTCACCGCGTGAGGCCCGCCGGAATCGGTCGAACACCCGCCTGCCCTGCCGTCCGAGCAGCACCAAGCCCACGCCGGAGACCGCGACGAGCACGACCAGCGCCCAGCCGATGCCGATCAGCTGGGCGAGAGCGACGAGGGCGGCGATCTCGACGACGAGGTAGAGGACGAACAGCAGGGCGGTCATGGCGATCCTTTCGGACGATCTACTCCGTCAACGCACGAGCGCCCGATTTTTCTCCCGGGCGGGCAGGCGGGTTCAGGCACCCGGACGCACCAACCCGGTTTCGTAGGCGAGGACCACCGCCTGTACCCGGTCGCGCAGGCCGAGTTTGGTGAGCACCCGGCCGACGTGTGTTTTCACGGTCGCCTCCGACAGGAACAGGGCGGCGGCGATCTCGGCGTTGGAGCGGCCGATCGCGATCTGCTCGAGCACTTCGCGTTCGCGGGCGGTGAGGACGTCGAGGATCTTCGGGTCGCGCAGGCTGGTCGGATCCTCGGCTACCAGCCGGTCCAGCAGCCGCTTGGTGACTTTGGGCGAGACCACCGCGTCACCGGCGGCGACGCTGCGGATCGCCGAGATGAGGTCTTCCGGCGGGGTGTCCTTGAGCAGGAACCCGCTGGCGCCGGCGCGCAGGGCTCCGAGGGCGTGTTCGTCGAGGTCGAAGGTGGTCATCACGAGCACCCGAACGCCCTCCCCCGCCGCGACGATCCGGGCGGTGGCGGTGACGCCGTCGACAACCGGCATCCGCACATCCATCAGCACCACGTCGGGGCGCAGTTCGCTGGCCCGCCGCACAGCCTCGTCACCGTTGCCCGCTTCGCCGATCACATCGATGTCGGGGTGCGCGCCGAGCACCATCTTCAGGCCCATTCGCATGAGTTCTTGATCGTCCACCACGAGCACGCTGATCGGCATTGCCCCACCATAGTGGGCGGATCAGTCCGTTTCGGCGCGCAGCGGGAGGTCGGCCCGCACCTGCCAGCGGCCGTCGTCGAGCCTGCCCGCGTGCAGGGTGCCACCGAGCACCGCGACTCGTTCGCGCATCCCGACCAGGCCCATCCCGGTCCCGGGGATCTCGGCGCCCGCGCTCACCTGGGCGGGTACGCCACCGCTGTCGGTGACCTCGACGAGAATGTCCTCCTCGCGCCGGTGCACCCGCACCACCGCCTTCGGCTCCGCGCCGGCGTGCCGCAGGGTGTTGGTGAGCGATTCCTGCACGATGCGGTGCACCCCCAAACTCACCTCGGGGGCGATGTCGTCGAGTTCACCGGTCAGCTCGAGGTCGACGGCCACCCCCGCCTCGCGCATCATCTGCGCCAGCTTCGCGATTCCCGCGCTCCCGTGTTGGGGCAACATCTCCGGTGCGTGCTCGGTGCGCAGCAAGGCGACCGTGCGGCGCAGTTCGCGCAGGGCGTCGCGGCCGGTTCCCGCGATGGTCGCCAGTGCGCGTTCGGCGGTTTCGGGGTCCTGGCGCAGGGCGTATTTGGCGCCGTCGGCCTGGACGATGATCACGCTCACCGCGTGCGCGACCACGTCGTGGAGTTCGCGGGCGATGCGGGTGCGTTCGGCGGCGACCGCGTCGTGCGCGCGTCGTTCCTTGTCATAGTCGGCGACCGCCAGGCGCGCCGCGACCTCGGAGTCGTAGGCGTGCCGGGCCCCGTTGAACTCGGCCAGTGTCCAGCACAGCGCGTAGATGAGCACGACCATCGCCAGATCGCCGCCCTTGGGCTCGTCGAGCAACACGACCGACGTCACCAGATCGAGCACGAGGAAAACCAGGTAGACGATCCCCTCACGCCGCCCCACGTAGGCGACCAGTGTGTAGAGCATCACCCCGAGCCCGATCAGCGCGACATGGTCGGTGGCCTGATCATCGGTCAGATAGCCGAACAGGGTGTTGACCTGCGACAGCACCAGCATCGCCGCCGCCACCGCCCGCGGATACACCCGGCGCAGGATCAGCGGCAACGGCAGAATCACCGAGAAGATCAGATAGACGACCTTGTTGCGTTCGTCGCCAACGCCGAGGGCATCGAGGAACAGCAGCAATCCCGCGAGAATCGAATCGGCGACGATGGGTCGTCCGCGTAGCCACAGGCTGAACCGGCGCACCGGCTCAGCCTAATGTGCGCAGACGCGAAGCGTTCCGCAGCCGCGCACGGCCGGAGCGAAGGCGGAGGTACGCGTAGCCCGGCTGGCTTTCCGGTCGTGATCTTGATTGCCTGAACGGGTGCAAATCGGAGACTGGACGGTCCTGCTGATGGCCGCGGCGGCAGCGGGCTGGGTCGATGCGGTGGTCGGCGGTGGCGGGCTGATCATCCTGCCGACGCTGTTGCTCGTCGTCCCCGGCATCACGCCGCAGACCGCCCTCGGCACCAACAAGCTCACCTCGCTGGCGGGCACATCGACCGCGGTGGCGACCTTCGCGCGCAAGGTGCCGATGCAGTGGAAGGTGCTGTTGCCCGCCGCGGTGCTCGCGGCGATCACCTCCGCATGCGGTGCGGCGGCGGTCTCGCTGATCGACCGCGACCTGTTCATTCCCCTGGTCATGGTGGTGCTCGTCGCGGTGGCGGTATTCGTGACCCTGCGTCCCTCGGTCGGCCTGACCATGGCCACCCACCCGCCGACGCGACGCAAGGTGATCCTGGTGGTGGCGCTGGCCGCCGGTCTGATCGGCCTCTACGACGGGCTGCTCGGGCCGGGCACCGGCACCTTCCTGATCATCACCTTCGCGACCCTGCTCGGCACCGAGTTCGTGCGGGCGGCGGCGATGGCGAAGGTGATCAACTGCGGGTCGAACCTGGGCGGACTGCTGTTCCTCGGCGTGACCGGACACGTCCTGTGGGGCCTCGGCGCGGGCATGGCGGTGGCCAATGTGCTCGGCGCCCTGGTCGGTTCACGGATGGCACTGGCCAGGGGCGCCGGGTTCGTCCGGATCGTCTTGCTGGTGGTCGTGGTGGTGATGGTGATCCGGTTGGGGTGGCAGCAGTTCGGCTAGTGCACCGGTTCCGGTGGCGCGGAGGCGGCGAGCCAGGGCTGCAGAACCCGCGAGGTGGTCTCGTGGATCTTGCGATGCAGGCGTTCCCCGTCGTCGATGCCGTGCTGGGGTTGTTGGAACAGCACCGTCAACGCGCCCGACACCGCGCCGACCACCGCACCAACCAGCGCCGCGGCGCCGACCTCGTCGAGTTCGTGGGGGAACGCGATGTGCAGTTGGTGCGCGATCTCGCGCTGGGCGACCAGTTGCGCGTGCGCGGCGCGACCGCTCACCGAGGGAACAGTGCGTGAGACCCGCGCCCGCAGCGCCGCTACCCGCGAGCCGACGTCATCGACGAGGTGTTCGCCGGGGTCGTCGCCCGCGGCCCGCAGGGCCCGCAGCAACACCTCCACCGGTCGCTCGCCGGGGCGACGCGTGGCGATCGCGGCGACGGCCGCGCGCACCCGTTCGTCGGGTTCGGGGAAGAGCAGTTCTTCTTTGCTCGCGAAGTAGTTGAAGAAGGTGCGGGTTCCGACCTCTGCCTCGGCGGCGATGTCGGCGACGGTCGTTTCCTCATACCCTCTGGCCTCGAACAATTCGACGGCGGCCAGAAGGATCGCCCGACGGGTTCGTTCCCTTTTTCGATCGCGCAAGGCAGATGGCGGCACGGCGGGCACCCTACGGCATTTCCGGCATCGCTCGCGGGAGGAGCAGGGTCCGCGCGTCACGGTAACGACTGCCGCAACCGGCTTTTCGCGCGCCTGGAACCGGCTCCGGCGCACATGTGTCGGTGGCACCGGTTAGCGTGGGTCCGGTGAGTACCACGACTTCCAGAGATGTGGACGAGGAGTTCCGCGCGCTCGGGCTCGGCGCACTGGCCGAGGCCGCGTTGTCGGCGGCCCGCGCGGCAGGCGCCGAACACGCCGATCTGCGCGTGCAACGTCTGGTGACGCAGTCGATCCGGTTGCGCGACGGGCGCGTCGAAGCGGTCACCGACGCGACCGAACTGGGGCTGGCGGTGCGCGTGATCATCGACGGCACCTGGGGTTTCGCCTCGCACGCCGCGCTCACGCCCGCGACCGCCGCCGAGGTGGCGCGCCGGGCGGTGAACGTGGCACGGGCATTACGTTCGCTGAACCGGGAACGTGTCGAGCTGGCCGACGAGCCACGCTATGACGATGTCTCGTGGGTTTCGACGTATGAGGTGGACCCGTTCGCGGTGCCGACCGCCGACAAAGTGGCTGTGCTGCAAGACTATTCGGGGCGTCTGTCCGCGTCCGACGGTGTCGACCATGTCACCGCCTCGGTTCTGCAGGTCAAGGAGCAGACCTTCTACGCCGACACCGCGGGTTCCTCGATCACCCAGCAGCGCGTGCGCCTGCACCCCCAGCTGGAAGCGGTCACCGTCGATTCCGCGTCGGGTGTCTTCGAGACGATGCGCACCCTCGCCGCACCGGCTGGCCGTGGCTGGGAGTACGTCACCGGCGCCGACGGAACCTGGGACTGGACAGGCGAACTCGCGCAGATCCCGGGCTGGCTGGCCGAGAAGGTGAAGGCGCCGAGCGTTGTCGCAGGCCCCACCGATCTGGTGATCGATCCGACGAACCTGTGGCTCACGATCCACGAATCCATCGGTCACGCCACCGAATACGACCGGGCGATCGGCTACGAATCCGCTTACGCGGGCACCTCGTTCGCCACCCCGGACCAGCTCGGCACGCTGCGATACGGCACGCCGATCATGCATGTCACCGGTGACCGCACACAGGTCAACGGCCTGAGCACCGTCGGCTACGACGACGAAGGCGTCGCCGGCCAGCAGTGGGACCTCGTTCGCGACGGCATCCTGGTCGGCTACCAACTCGACCGTGTATTCGCCCCGCGCCTCGGACTCGACCGCTCCAACGGGTGCTCGTACGCCGATTCGCCGCACCATGTTCCGATCCAGCGGATGGCGAATGTGTCGCTGCAGCCGGATCCGTCGCGTGACACCACCACCGCGGAGCTCATCTCCCGAGTCGAGGACGGCATCTACATCGTCGGCGACAAGAGCTGGTCGATCGACATGCAGCGCTACAACTTCCAGTTCACCGGCCAGCGCTTCTTCCGCATCCGCAACGGCGAACTCGACGGCCAACTCCGCGATGTCGCCTACCAGGCCACGACCACGGATTTCTGGGGGTCGATGGAAGCGGTCGGCGGGCCGAGCACCTGGCAGCTCGGTGGTGCGTTCAACTGCGGTAAAGCCCAGCCCGGTCAGGTGGCGGCAGTAAGTCACGGCTGCCCGTCGGTGCTGGTGCGCGGGGTCAATATTCTCAATACCCGGACGGAGGGCGGTCAGTGAACGAGGGTCTGTTCCCGGCGGGCGCGGTGGTCGAGTGTGCGCTGGCGGCGTCGAAAGCCGACGAGGCGATCGTGATCGTCACCGATGCGCACGAGGCGTCGCTGCGGTGGGCCGGCAATTCGATGACCACCAATGGTTCGTCGGTGTCGCGGGATTGGGCGGTGATCTCGGTGTTCCGCGAGGGGCCGAACGTCGCGCGGGTCGGGTCGATCAGCTCCACCAGTGTCGATCCCGCCGAGATCGAGACCGTGGTGCGCGCCAGCGAGGAAGCCGCCCGCACGGCCGCTCCGGCGCGCGACGCGATGCCGCTGCTCGAACCGACCGACGACGACACCGCCACCTGGGATCAGGCGCCCGGCGCCACCGAGATCGAGGTGTTCGCCGGGCTGGCGCGTGACCTGTCGACCGGTTTCGACGGCACCGACCGCCTCTACGGTTTCGCCCACCACCAGGTGCACACCACCTGGCTGGGCACCTCGACCGGAATCCGGCGGCGGTTCAGTCAGCCGACCGGTTCGGTGGAGATCAACGGCAAGCGTGGTGAGGGCAAGGACCTGGCGAGCGCCTGGGTGGGCGTCGGCACCGCCGATTTCACCGATGTCAACACCCCGGGCCTGCTCGCCGAACTGTCCCGTCGCCTGGACTGGTCCAAGCGTCGCGTCGAGCTGCCCGCGGGTCGCTACGAAACCCTGCTGCCGCCTTCTTCGGTCGCCGATCTGATGATCTACCTGGCGTGGAGTATGGAAGGACGCGGCGCCCACGAAGGCCACACCGCGTTCTCCCGTGCCGGTGGTACGCGAATCGGTGAGCGGCTCACCGACATTCCGCTCACCCTGTACTCCGACCCGAACGCGAGCGGCCTCGAATACCGCCCCTTCGTGGCGACGCCGTCGTCCTCGGAGTCGCTGTCCGTGTTCGACAACGGTCTGTCCGCGCAGCGCGTCGACTGGATCGGCAGCGGTGTAATCGAATCACTGGTCTACCCACGCGCCACCGCCGCCGAATTCAGTGCCCCCGCAACGATTCCCGGCGAGAACCTGCTCCTCACCGGCGGCGGCGACGCGTCCCTCGACGACATGATCGCCCGCACCGAACGCGGCCTGCTCCTCACCTGCCTCTGGTACATCCGCGAAGTCGACCCCGCCACCCTGCTCCTCACCGGCCTGACCCGCGACGGCGTCTACCTGGTCGAAGACGGTCAGGTAACCGGCGCGGTCAACAACTTCCGCTTCAACGAAAGCCCCCTCGATCTCCTGCGCCGAGTCTCGGAAGCAGGCGCCACCGAGATCACCCTCCCCCGCGAATGGAAAGACTGGTTCACCCGCACCGCCATGCCACCCCTGCGGATCCCCGACTTCCACATGTCCTCGGTGAGTCAGGCGACCTAACCGGGTGCTGACGCGCGTCGTTCGCCCTCGCGGCAGCGCTGGTCGGCCCCCTGCGGCGAGACGGTCGCGTCCCCGGTCTTCGCCGAGCGGCAGGGTCACGTCCGCGGGCGCTGGACGCCTGTCGGCTGCCGGGCGGCACATGACAGCATGATCAAGTGACCAGTATTCGGATGTTCGCTACCGACCTCGACGGGACGCTGCTGCGCTCCGATCGCACCATCTCGACGCGCACCGCCGACGCCATGGCGCGGGCGCAAGCGGCGGGGATCGAGATCGTGTGGGCGACGGCGCGGGCCCGGCATTCGGTGCACGAGTTGGCGCAGTCGTGTGGTTTTCGCGGTAAAGCGGTGTGCGCCAACGGCGCTGTGTTGCTCGACCTCGCCGACGGCACCCCGAAGATCATCGATACCGTCTCGATCGATGACGGTGCGGCGGGCGTGGTGATGGAGCAGATCCGCGGGCTGATTCCGGGGGTCGTGTTCGCCAATGTCGGTGCCACCCGGTTCGTCGCCGAGCCTGCCTATGCCGCGCTGTGCGAGTTCAGCGATCATCACCGGCATCCGCACGAGATGGAGTTGTCGCAGACCTTGCCGACGGGGCTCGAAGCGATGGTGAAAATCGTTGCTCGCCATCCCGAGTTGCCCGGTGCGGAGCTGTATCGGACGGCCGTGGCGGTCGGGATCACCGGCGTGGAACTCACCCACTCCGGTGCCGCGTACATGGAGATGGCCGCCGAAGGTGTGTCGAAAGCCAGTGCGCTGGCACGGTTGTGCGCGCTCGACGGCATCGACCTGTCGGAGGTCGCGGCCGCCGGTGACGCGCTCAACGACGTCGCCATGCTGACGTGGGCGGGGACCGCGCTGGCGCCTGCCAACGCGGTCCCCGAGGTCATCGCGCTCGCCGACCGGGTGCTCCCGACCAATGACGAGGACGGAGTCGCCTCCTACCTGGAGGAACTGGTCGCGGCTAGCTGACCGTGGTCGGCGCCCGACCCACGCTGAGATGCAGGATCGTGTCCGTGACGTTCACGGTGTCCGCGTCGAGGGGAAAATATCCCTGCTCCTGCGTGGCATCGGTGCGGGCGTCACAGGATCCGAGTTCGGCCGCCGAGATCAAACCCCAGGTGTCGATGCGGTTCTGCAGCGTGTGCTCGAAGGTACCCGGTGCGGGTTCGCCGAGTTCGAGGCCGTCGCTGCGCCCCAAACTGCCCAGAACGACCGAATAGTGCGGGCCCAGTAGCGATCCGGCGATCGCCCCCGCACCGGACCAGACTAGTTCCATCGGCCCCATCCGCATGATGCTGGTGTTGCGCCGCAGGTGCAGGTTGTGCGAATACACCAGGGTCGGCCCACGGCGCGCTTCGATCGACCGGATGTCGAGGAGGTTCTGGGCCATGAGCGCGTCACGGGAGGCGGCCAGGCTGTTCCAGCGCACACCGTCCTCGGTCGGTGCGGCCGCCTGCCGGTGATAGCGGAGCAGGCCGATACCGGCGGTGAGATGGATTATCGCCCTTCGCCATTCGTCGAGCGAGGTGGCCGCGATCCGTTCCGGCGCGCGGGTGTAGAGCAGGGTGAGCATGTCGTCGGCCATCACCCGCAACTGCTCGGCCTCGACACTGGCACCGGGCGAGACTTTCGCGTCAAGGACCGCTTCGCTGCGGCTCCATCGCTCGTCGTCACCAGCGGGCCCGGCGATGTCGAAGTCGAGTTCGAGGTAATCGCGGGCGAATTCGAGGTAGGTGCGCGGGCTGGGCGCGCTCATCGTTTCCATCGCGGCGTCGAATCCATAGAAGCCGACCTGATCGTCGGCCGGTCGACCCGCATTGTGATCGCGCAGCCACGCGACCAGCTCACGGTTGCCGGTGAGTTCGCCGAAATCGTGCGAGAAGCCTGTCCGCATCACGTCGTCGAGGGCACCGTCGCCGCCCCGGACGAACTCGTCCACGGCGAGCGCGGCAACCCGATCCGTTTCGAGCGCGACCGACCGGAATCCTCGCGCCACCAACTCGACGAACAGTTCATTGCGAACCGCTGCGAAGCCGGGTTCTTTGTGTGTCGGTTCCCCGAGCGCGAGCAGCTCGCAGGATGAAGGGACGAAGTCGCTGATTTTCTGACTCATGTCTATCAATCGTATCGTTGAAAGAACGATGGAGACTTGACCTGGAGCTACTCACCGAACATGTCGTAAAGTCTCAAACCAGTGAGAACCCTGAGACCGAGCGACCTGGCCCGCGAGCACGCGATCTCGACCCAGGCAGTCCGCAACTACGAACAAGACGGCTGCCTACCCCCGGCCGAGCGCACCCCCACCGGCTACCGGATCTACACCGACCTGCACGCCACCGCGTTGCGCACCTACCTCGCCCAGATCACCGCCTACGGCCACGCCACCGCGGGCCACATCATGCGTGCCCTGCACTCCGACGACCTCGACAAAGCCCTCACGACCATCGACCGCAGTCACAGCCAACTCCTGCGCGACCGCGAAACCCTCACGTCGGTCCGCCGAGCCGTCGACCACCTCATCTCCGAATCCCGCTCTGACACAACGCTTTCAGCGAATACCAGAACAATCGGCGAACTCGCCCACCACCTCCGGGTCACCCCCGCCACCCTGCGAGCCTGGGAAGCAGCCGGGATCCTCACCCCCACCCGCTACCCCACCACCGGCTACCGCCACTACAACGCCACCGACCTCCGCGACGCCGAACTGGCCCACATCCTGCGCCGAGGCCACTACCGCCTCACCCACATCGCCACCGTCATCGCCCAGATCCGCGCGGCGGGCAGCACCGAAGCCCTCGCAAGCGCGCTCGACAACTGGCAGGCAAAACTCACCTCCCAGGGACTCGCCATGCTCGACGCAGCCGCCGCGCTGAGCCGCTACATGGATATTCGGGCGCACCGTCCCCGCCCCGGTGCGCCCGACTGACCAACTCAGATTCGTTCGAGCACCGCCGACGCGCCGATCCCGCCTGCCGCGCAAATCCCCAGCAGCGCAGTCTCTTTCCCGGTGCGCGCCAGTTCATTGGCCATCGTGGTGACCATGCGGGCACCGGTCGCGCCGAAGGGGTGGCCCAGCGAAATCGAGCCGCCGTGCACATTCAGTTTGTCGATGTCGACCGACCCGACGGCCTCGTCACGGTCGAGGCGAGTCTTGGCCCATTCGGCACTCTCGAGCATCTTCAGCACCGAAAGAGTCTGGGCTGCGAAGGCTTCGTGGATGTCGACCAGGTCGATATCGGCCAGGGTCATACCCGCCTTGTCGAGGGCGCGCGGCATCGAGATCGCCGGTCCGATGAGGACCTGGTCGGCGGGATCGACGCTGACGAAACTCCAGGACCGGAACGCGGCCTGCGGGGTGAACCCGAGGGCGCGCGCCTTCTCCTCGCTCATCAGCAGAACCGCCGACGCGCCGTCGGTGAGCGGACTGGCATTGCCTGCCGTGACCGTGCCGTTCTTCTCGAAAACCGGCTTCAGGGCGGCGAGCTTCTCGATGCTGGTGTTCGCGCGAACGAGTCCGTCGGTCTCGATCAGCGTGCCCGACGGCGTGGTGATCGGCACGACCTCGTCATCGAAACGCCCCGAGGCGATCGCCGCCGCGGCCCGCTGATGCGAGCGGGCAGCGAAAGCGTCTTGATCGGCG
Source organism: Nocardia sp. NPDC058705 (assembly GCF_042749305.1). Classification (NCBI taxonomy): domain Bacteria; kingdom Bacillati; phylum Actinomycetota; class Actinomycetes; order Mycobacteriales; family Nocardiaceae; genus Nocardia; species Nocardia sp. NPDC058705. The sequence continues at coordinate 611,000 of NZ_JBHYRN010000001.1, forward strand.
CGCGAGATGCCGTTGATGCGCGCCATCTTCTCCGCGGACTCGCCCATCACCTCACCGGTCGTGCGCTCGGAGATCTTGGGCTGGCGCGGCAGGATGTCGGTGAACGGCGCGAGCTGGCGGACCACATCGAGGTAGTCCATCGCCTTCGGCTTGCCCAGCGCCACCGGCGCGACCGCGTGCACGACCTTCTGCGGCAGCTTGATCTCGGCATTGCTGGTGGAATCGCTGCCGCCGGCGATCATGATGTCGTACTCGCCGCGCTCGATCGCCGCGGCCGCTGAGGTCACCGCCTGCAGACCCGAGGCGCACGCACGAGTGACCGTGTAACCCTCGCAACCGAAGTCCAGGTTCAGGTCGAGGGCGATCTCGCGCGCGATGTTCGGCGCGTGACTGGGCAGAACCACCCCGCCCCAAACGATCGACTGGATCTCGCCGGGCGCGATTCCGGTCCGCTCGATCAGCCCTCGGACGGCCGCACCGGCCAGGGCGATGCTGTCGAGGCGGGTGAAATCGGTGAACGCGCGCACGAACGGAGTCCGCGCGCCCGCGACGACGACGGCCCGGTTGCGTTTCACGGCCATGTGAGTCCCTTCGGAAGTGTTACCGAAGACTCACAGTATCCGATACCGGCGGTTCTACATATCGGATCGACGCAAATCAGGCGGGCGTGATCTCGATGCCGATCGTGCCCGCCTTGCCGCGGCGCAGATTGCTGGCGAGGATCACCAGCGGACCGGTCAGCCAGTATTTCCGGCGCAGCGCCGAGCGGACCTGCTCGGTTTCGGCGGCGTCGAGCAGGCGTGCGGTGCCCTGCACCACGGCACCGTGTGCATCTCCGCGCGCATTGCACGGTTGCAGAGTCACCTCGGGGTTGCGCCGGATGCGTTTGACCTTCCAGCTGTCGGTGACCGTCCAGACCAGCAGCTTGTCCTCGCGGGCCACCGCCCAGACGGGCGTGCCCACGGGAGTGCCGTCCTTGCGGAAGGTGGTGAGGAGTACGAAGTTCGCGGTCGCCAGTTCGCCGAGACGGTTGGTCATGCCCGCAGCCTAATCGGCGCGGGCCCGGTGCGTTCCTCGTGCGTGGCAAGAAAGTATGGGCGCTCGCGCGGAACTGTTCGTAACCTCGGACGCGAATCGACTTCTCGGCGAAAGGCCCAACGATGACCGATACCGCGGTGCCCCTGCTGTGGAGCGGCGACCTGCCCAGCACCCTCGAGTTCTATCGCGCGCTCGGCTACACCGTCACCCATGAGCAGACTCGCCCATACGTCTACGCGGCGATCGAGCAAAACGGCTGCGCGCTGCATTTCACCCCCGCCCCGCCGGGCATCGAGCTGCCGGTGGAACGTGCCGCGTCCCTGCTGATGGTCGACGATGTCGCCACGCGCCATGCCGAATACACCGCCGCCCTGCGCGCCCATTACGGCAAGATCCCGAGCAAGGGATGTCCGCGAATCACCCGATACCGACCCGGCCAGTCCCGTTTTTCCCTCGTCGACCCGGTCGGCAACACCGTCCTCGTGATCCAGCGCGACGAGCCGATGGAACTGGACTACGGCGGTTCTCGCGAGCTGGAAGGTTTGGCCCGCGTCCTCGACAACGCCCGCATCCTGCGCGATTTCAAGAACGACAACCGCGCCGCGACCCGTGCCGTGGAAGCCGGCCTGCACCGCTTCGGCGCCACCGCGACCACACTCGACCGGGCCCGCGCCTACGCAGCCCTCGCCGAACTCGCCATCACCACCGAGGACACCGACCGGCTCGCCCACTGGAAATCCGAATTCGACAGTGTCGAACTGACTTCCGAGGAACGCACGGCGATCATCACCGGCTCCTCCGATCTGCTCTCGGCTTGGCTCATCGCGACCGACTGAACCGGCGGTCTGCCGGTAGGCTCCGGTCATGCGAGTCCGATCCTACGAACGCACCACCCGACGGCTAATCCGTTGTCTGGCAACAGCAATCACGGTTGCCGCCACCCTCGGACTCAGCCCGGTGGGAACCGCCCAGGCCGGGTCGCCATCGTGTGCCGACGGCTGGCAGGCGGACGTGCTAGCTGCTGACCTGGGTGGCTTGGAGAACCTCGAATCCGACGGCCACGGTGGCTTCTACGTCAGCGGCCTGATTCGCGGGGAGATCCTGCACATCACCGACAACGGCCAAGTCACCCCCGTCCTCACCGGCCTCGAGCACCCCGCCGGACTACGTCTGATCGGCGAAGACCTCTACTTCTTGACCGGTGACGGCACCACACCCAACGGCGGCGGCACCCTGAGCCGACTCCACCTCCCGACCGGAGAAGTCACCGTCCTGCTCCCGAACCTGGTGCAGCCCAACGGATTACTCCTACTCCCCGACGGCGACCTGCTCATCTCCCAGCTCTCCATCCCCTGGCCCCCGGTCGGCATCAGCCGCTACCGCCCCGCCACCGGCGAATTCATTCTCGCCTGGTCACCGGTCCAACGCCCCAACGGCCTCGCCCTCTCCCCCGACCACCAGTCCGTCATCACCGGCGACATCCTCACCTCCCAACTCCTCCGAATCCCGCTGAACGCCCCCGACCAGCCCACCCCCATCGCCACCGTGCAAGACGGCCTCCTCCCCGTCCTCGACGACCTCGACATCACCGCCGCCGGCCTCGCCTTCGTCACCGGCGACTACTCCGGCAGCGTCTACCAGGTCGACACCACCACCGGCACCTGGTGCACCCTCGCCACCGGCTGGACCACCCCCCAAGGTCTCTTCCCCGGTCGCCCACCTATCGGCCCCACGTCAGCTCGCCTTGCCCCCGACCCCACCACCGGAACCTGGTCCCTCTACGTCACCAGCATCGACGGCACCCTCCGCCGCCTACGCCCCCCACCTTCACTGGACCTCACCCCGTCCTTCGTCCGCTGAACGACGAGGATCCCCGGTGACCGAACCGACACCGCCGATGACCCAGCCCAGACGCGAAGCCTTCTGGCGCATTCGAGGCTGGTGCCCAGACCTCCCACAAGACCAACGCCTGGCAATCGAACAGGAATGGCCGGACCCACTGATCGAGGAAGCCGAGTTCCACGGCTTCTGACTACACGACGATCAGGCCGACACGCCATTGCTCGCTTGGAAGGCGAGCCGCTCGTCCGCTGCGGCGGCGATCCGATCGAGCTCGTCATCGAGCACCGAGAAGATCTCCCAGCACTGCTGCTGCCCACCGGCCGCGAGACGTTCCACCAACAGTTGCTCGAGGTCGGGTACCCGCTTGCCCTTCCAGATCTTGTCCGCCAGGCTGACGATCAGGTCGTTCACCTCGATGCCGGGCTCGGTCCAGCAGGCATGAGTACGCGCGAATCGCGCCGCGCTCTCGTCGAATCCCTGTGCCATCAGCAGCTCATATCCAGCGCATTCGTGGGCGGAACCAGGTTTCGACAGTTCGTGCGGATGAATGATCTTGCCGATGTCATGGGTGGCCGCCCCGAACAACACCAGCGTCCGATCGAACGACACCGCCGGATAGCGCGACTCCATCCAGTCGGCCAGCTGCCAGGCGACATCGTGGACCGCACGAAGGTGGGCGGCGAGACGAGCAGGCGCATCGAGCTTCCCGAGCAGATCGCTCACCACATCCGGCAGCAACCTCGGACCCGGATCGGTCAGCGCCCGTTGCAGCGCAACATGATTCACACGGTCAGCGTAATCTGACAATTCGCCGTCATGGAGGAGAGCACCGATGGCCGAGGACACACCCCCTTTGACGCAGGCCCGCCGCGAAGCCTTCTGGCGCACCCTGGGCTGGCACCCGGATCTCCCCGAAGACGAACGTCTGGCGATCGAGCAGCGCTGGCAGGACCCGATGATCGAGGAAGCCGAATTCCACGGCTTCTGATCTTCCTCGTCGAACATCCGCTATCGAGATCGCTTTCGCCAGTGGCGAACTCACCCAACCCGTTGAACGAAGGGTGGAAGAGTGAGACCCATGCGGGTTCTCGTGCTCGGCGGCACCCTGTTCTTGTCCGCGCAGATCGCTCGTGACGCGGTAGCGCGTGGCCACGAGGTGACCTGCGTTGCGCGCGGTCGATCCGGGCAAGTGCCCGAGGGTGTGCGGCTCCTCTGCGTCGACCGTGCACATCACGGTGCCCTCGAAGTTCTGGTAGACGATCGATTCGACGCGGTGATCGACGTGGCGCGTGCGGCATCGAGGTGGGTTGTCGACGCGCTGGACGTACTGGCCGACCGAACGCAGCACTGGACCTTCGTGTCCAGCATCAGCGCTTACGCCGATTCTGCGACAGTGGGCCAGAACACCGAAGCTCCACTGCGCGAACCGATCTGGGAGCGTGCGAACGATCTCACCGAACTCACCGCAGAACGCTACGGCAGCATCAAGGTAGCCAGCGAGAAGTCGGTCCGCGAACGGGTGGGCGAGCAGCGATCCTTCGTCGTCCGCCCCGGCCTGATCACCGGCCCTGCCGACCCATCGGACCGATTCGGTTACTGGGCAGCCCGGTTCGCCCAAGGTGGCCGCGCCATCATCCCGGACACCCCGCACCAACCCATCCAGCACATCGATGTCCGCGACCTCGCCGCCTGGATCATCACCGCCGCTGAAACAGGCCTGACCGGCACTTACGACGCCGTCGGCCCGCTAACCGACCTCGGATCCCTCTTGCAGGAAACCGCACAACTCGTCGGAACCACCGACCTCGAACTGATCCCGATCGCCCCCGAGACCCTCACCGAATCTGGAGTCAACCCCTGGGCAGGCCCGAAGTCCCTCCCGCTGTGGCTACCCACCGAGGAACACGGCCTGGTCACCCACGACCCTGCCCCCGCCCTCGCTGATGGATTGACACCTCGCACCCTGGCCGACACCGTCCACGCAACCTTGGCCGACGAGCGCCGTCGCGGTCTCGGCCGCCCCCGCAAAGCGGGCCTGACCCCGACCGAAGAGCAGGAACTTCTCGACCGAGGTCACTGAAGTCTCCAGGGCACAGCGTTTCGCCGGTAGTCGTCGTGAGAGGGTTCGGCGTGATTTCGGTGCCGATGAATGACGCGGCCGCCGGCAGCGTGGGCGCGCTCGCGACGGTCGGCGTTGCTGACTCGTTCGACGGACTGGCTCCTCAGTTGCGTGAGCTGGCGCAAGCGGGTGTGGTGCGCTGCGGGGAGGTCGTTGTGTTTGCTGAACACGCCGACCGCGCTTCTCGTGCTTAGGGAAACTCCGTCGAACTGACCCAGTGGGAGGTCGATGTCAGCAGATTCCATCTCGACGATCTTGTGCCTGTGGACACAGGGGTCCGTAATGAGCTCGGGGCGCCGACGATTTCCGAGGCTGATCAGCGTTGGATGCTGGTTCAGGGACTGATGTTGGCGCTGTGCATCACCGTGTTCGGGCCGGCGAACAATGGCACAGCGCGGACCTGGACGACTACGGCCCCGACGAAAAGGTGGTCGTGGTGGAGACCGTTGCCAGTCCTCAGTGATCTGGATGGTGTTCCCGTGCCCAGGTGCGGTTGTGGTGGACTGACGGATTCGGCTATATGGAGGTCAGCGTGCAGTGGGCGCAGCAACGAGGGTTCGGGATTCGAGTGGAGTGGGGGCTGGCCGGGGCGCGTGTGCTCGGGTCTGAGGCTGCCTGCGTTGTCGTGATCGACGTGTTGTCGTTCACGACGTCGGTGTCGGTGGCGGTCGAGGCGGGGACCGCGGTGTTTCCGTATCGGTGGCGGGATGATTCGGCGCGGGTGTTCGCGGCGGCGAAGGCCGCCGAGTTGGCCGTCGGACGACGGGAGGTCGGTCCGTGGTCGTTGTCGCCGGCGGCGATTCGCCGCGCGCCGTTCACCGAACGTCTGGTGCTGCCCTCCCCGAACGGGTCGACCATCGCGGCTGCTGTCGAGGGGACACCGGTTGTCGCGGCGTGTTTGCGCAATGTCAGCGCGGTCGCCGACTGGCTCGTTGCCCAGGGCTGGGGCACTCCCGATCGGCCGATCGCGATCATCCCGGCGGGCGAGCACTGGCCGGGCACCGACACCGCGCGTCCGGCGCTCGAGGATTGGCTCGGTGCCGGGGCGATCGCAGCCGCGCTGATCGAGCGCGGGATCGGTACGCCCTCCCCCGAAGCACGCACGGCGGCAACGGCTTTCGATGGCACACCGGATGTGGTCGCGCTGATCACCGAGTGTGCGTCCGGGCGCGAACTCGCCGCGATCGGGTTCGCCGATGATGTGGCCATCGCGACCGAACTGAATGCGAGCGCCACCGTTCCGGTACTGATCGACAATGCGTTCGTCGATCGGCGATAGCACAAGAACCGGAGGCCGCCTCCCCGCGACACATCCGGCTCGGATCTACAGTAAACCGTTGTGGTGGGCCACTTCTCAGCGCCCACCACAACGGATCACGCTACTGGTTCGAGCCGATGATGCCGCCGATCACCGCCCCGATGACACAACCGGGGATGGCGCTGACGAACAGGAAGATCAGCCCGATCAGGGCGCCCACCACACAGCCGATGGCGATGCCTGCGACGATGTTGCCGGTCTGGTCGATGTGTTGCAGCGCCGCGGGATTCGCGATCGGGGCACCGACGGGGGTGAGAGTGAGCGTGGTGGCCGCGGCGTCGAGCTGCGGGACCACATTGATGGCGGGACCGGCGACCGTCTGCATGGTGGTCGGAATGAAGCCGACACGCTGACCGTTGGGTGCCAGCACGACGACGCCCGCGTCGGGCGCGAGCTCGAATGTGCCCGCGGTGAGTTCCACGGACGCCTCCGAACCGTCGGGCGCGACCGCCGCCGTATAGGCCACGGCGCCGTCGACACCTGCCACCGACGGTCCGCTGAGCGGTGCGCCGCCCGCGGTAGCGGCGGTGATACCGGATGCGGCATGGCTATGTCGCATTACTCGAGATCGGCGGAATACGAATCGGCTTGTAGCAACACAGAATTCGCAAGCCAGGGAAAGTACCGGTCAGTCTCGCGCGGTGAGGATGCTCGGCCCGTCGGCGGTGATCGCGATGGTGTGCTCGCTGTGCGCGCAGCGGGAGCCGTCGGCGGATCGGATCGTCCAGCCGTCGGGGTCGGTGAAGACTTTGTCGGTGGTCGCCGCGAACCAGGGTTCGATCGCCACGGTGAGGCCGGGTCGCAACCGGAACCCGCGACCTGGGCGGCCGTCGTTGGCGATGTGCGGGTCCTCGTGCATGGTCCGGCCGAGCCCGTGCCCACCGAATTCGGTGTTCACCGGATATCCGTACCCGCGTGCGACATTCGCGATCGCGGCAGAGATGTCACCGATGCGGTTGTCCGGTTGCGCGGCGGCGATCCCGGCCGCCAGGGCCTCCTCGGTGGCGCGTACCAGTCGCTCATCGGCGGGCGCGCCGGCGCCGACGATGAACGAGATCGCCGAGTCGGCGACCCAGCCGTCGATCGACACGGCCAGATCAGCCGTCAGCAGATCCCCGTCGCGCAGCTCGTAATCGTGCGGAAGCCCGTGCAGCACAGCATCGTTCACCGCAAGGCAGACGGTATTGCGGAACGGACCGCGCCCGAACGACGGCGAGTAGTCCCAATAGCACGACACCGCCCCCCGCTCGCGAATCCGTTCCCGCACATACGCTTCCAGCTCCAGGAGGTTCACCCCGACGGCCGCCCGGTCACGCACCCCGGCCAGCACGTCGGCGACGAACCGGCCGGTCACCCGCATGCGCTCGATCTCCGCGGGTGACTTCAATTCCACCATCACGCCTCCAGTTGGTATTTTCATACCAACCTAGCCGTGCCGGTATAAAAATACCAATCTCAGCGGTTCAGGTTGCCCATGTCCACGGGGATCTGCGCGCCGGTGATCTGCCCGGCCTCGTCGGAACACAGCCATGCCACTGTCGCCGCGATCTCCTCCGGCTGACAGATGTAGCTGGGCAGCGCGTTCATGAAGATGGGCGCCAGGGTGGTCCCGTACTCCTCGAACAGCGGCATCATCTCGGCCACCTGCATGCCGGTCTCCACGCCCGCCGGGTGGATGGTGTTCACCCGGATCCGGTGCGCGCCGAGCTCGTTCGCCATCGTTTTGGCCAGGCCGGTGACCGCGTGTTTGGTCGCGACATAGTGCCCGGTGAACGGAAGACCCTTGATGCCCGCCACCGAACTGGTGAACACCATCGCACCGCCCTGACCCTGCGCGATCAGGTGCGGCACAGCGGCTTTCGCGGTGTGGAAGACACCCGTGAGGTTCACGTCGATGGTTTCCTGCCACTGCTCGGCGGTGATCTCCCACGACATGGCCGCCGAACAGATCCCCGCGTTTGCCACCACCACATCGAGCCTGCCGAGCTCGTCGATCCCCGCCGCCAGCGCCGCCGACAGCGCGTCGAAATCGCGCACATCGACCTTGCTCGCGACGATCTTGGCGCCCGTGGCCTCGACCAGTTTCACGGTCTCGGCCAGATCGGCCTCCGTCGCGCCCGCGTAGCTCGTGCTGGCGAACTTCGCGCACGCGTCGATCGCGATCACGTCGGCGCCTTCCTCGGCGAACCGCACCGCCTCCGCCCTGCCCTGCCCGCGCGCCGCCCCCGTGACGAAAACGACCTTGCCTTCGAACCGTCGTGTCATGCCCATACCTTTCGAACCGCGATGTCCTCCCCTGACACCTATCACCCGCCGCCACTCCGGCGAGGCGAAACGGAGATCACTCCTCAGCTCACCTTGGCCAACGGCTTCGCGACGACATACCATCGGTCCCATGGTCCGTCTCCCGCTCAGCCCCGCACAGGTCGAAGCAGGCCGCCGCCTCGGCCGCCGCCTGCGCACGGCCCGCGGCGACCGCGACCTCGCCGAGGTGGCCCGCCACGCCGGCATCTCCCCCGAAACCCTGCGCAAGATCGAATCAGGCCGCCTGCCCTCACCGGCCTTCGGCACCGTCGTCGGCCTCGCCGAAGCCCTCGCGATCCCCTTGGCCGAGCTGGCCGAGTCCTACCGCGCCGAGCAGGTCGCCGAGTCCGCCTGATCACTCGGGATCGCGGTAGCGATGCAGGAAACTGTTGAAGTTGCGCAGCTTGTCCACCGCGTCGCTCGGTATGGGATCCGGATGGAAGTGCATGACCTTGTTACGAATGAGCCGGATCTCCTCGAGCCGCGCGATGAATACCGCGCGATCCGAAGGCCAGCCCAGCTTCTCCCACGCCTGGGGCTGTTCGAGCACGCGCCGGTAATCCCCAACGGTGAGCTGGTCGACGCCGGCCACCTTGCGACCGCAGAAACCGCGGACCTCCTCGATGGTGAGGGCCCGGTTCAGAATCCACCGCAAGGTCTGATCCATCTCCCCCAGCAGGAAGAACGGGGTCGCCATCTGGCCGAAACGCTGTGCGACATCGGCCGTTGTCACGATTCCCGCGATGACTTTGCCCTGATCACGGACGAAAACGAAGCCCTTGTGCTGCAGCGTGGGTAGGACATCGAACAGATCGCGTTCGTAATCGACGACCTCGACGTAGGGATCGATGGCGTCGGCGAGGGTCGCGCGGGGGCTCTTGTGTATCGCCAGTGCCAACGACGCCCACGTGATCGCTCCTCGCAGGTTGCGAGTACCGCTGAGCACCGCCAGTTGCGAGTAGTCGTTGAGCAACATGGTGGTGATGGCTTCGTCGAGCGTGCTGTTGGGGCCCACCGATCCGACTCCGGCCAACGGCGAGAGGTTGCCCACTGTCAGGCCGACCTCGAGATCACGGTCGCCCTCGTCGTCCTCGGCGCCGGTCCCGTCGTCGTGCAGCACGGCTTCCTGCGGTGTGGCCTCGGCCTCGCTCGGAGGCGTGGTCAGATGCACCATCGCGTCCAAGGTGACCGCTCGAAAGCTGGGCGAGGTGACCAACCCGTGGTTTGCCAGGTCCGCCTCGATGCGGCTGATCTGGTCGCCGCGATCCGCGGCTCCCCACAGCGCGAGGAGGTCACGGACCGAAATCTGTTGGGGATCGCGGGCGTCGGCGAACGCGCGGGCCTGTCGCAGCCGGTCGTAGATGCGCCGACGCACGGCGTCCTCGTTGTGCTGGCTCGCGGCGTCGGCGATGACTCGATCGAGCAGTTCCTGCCGGACTGCGTCCAACATCCGATCCTGGTCGATCACGTACCACGCTCGCCACCCGTCGAGGGCTCCGGTTCCGGCGGCCACCATCGCCGCACGCGATGGCGACCGGAATTCCTCGCCATCCGGCTCGAGCCGGATGCGACCGTTGTCGGTGACACTGGCATGGTAGGTGACTCCGATCCGGTTGCGGCTGAACCGCAGTCGCGTCTGTGGCGCGAGGAGTCCAGCCGACACGAGGTCGTGCACAGTCACCCGGCGACCACCGATCAGATACGACGAGCGACCGCTTGCCGATTGCGAAGTGACGTCGCCGGGCACACCGCTCACCACTTCCGCAGTCCCGCGAATTTGCGGCGTGCGGTGATCGCCTGTTTGAGCACACGTTTTTCCAGATCGGCACGGCTGAGCCGGTCGACGCGGGTCAGTTGCAATTCGGCGGCCACCGCGAGCAGGCGGGCGCGGTCGAGGTTTTGTTCGCGCAGGTAGGCTGCTCCCGCGTCCACCGTTTCGGTGGCGCGAAGACGTCCCGCGATCGCTGCCGCATCCGGGTCCGCAACGGCACCGACAGACTCGATCGGCGCGGGCTCAAGCACCGGTTCCACCACGGCTACCTCCGGTGCGGCGTTCGACACACCGCCCGCGACGGTCGCGGGGGCAGGCAGCGTGGGCACACCGGCACCGTTGCCGTCCGGGTATCCGGCGAGCAGGTCGACGAGTTCGGCTTTGCGTAGTTTCGAGTAGCCGTTGATGCCGAGAAGTTTGGCCACCTGCCGCAACGCTGACAGCGTCAGCCGGGCCCGGTTCAGATAGAGACTACGTTGCGAACCGGGCGTCATTCGCCGAAGTTCTTGTGCCACATGATCGGTTTCCGATGCGCGGGGCGTGGACGACGGCGTCGGGACCGCCGAAGACACGAGGGTCGAAGGGGCGAACACCGTAGTGCCGACGGGCACAGCGGCCAGCTGCGCCGTCCCGTCGATGATCGCACGCACCGTGGCCTCGTCCTGCCCACGCAAGAATTCGACATACCTCGCCTGCAGGACGACCAGATCTTGCAGGTCAGCCACCGTGCGCTCCGCGGGGTTCGGTCAGCGCGCCCAGAATCTCGTTGACCAACTGATCGAATTCCTTGACGACCTCGTCGTTGCGAGGGGCGCGCAACATCGCCGGCACGCCGTCCTCGCCTGCGCTGCCGAAGTGCTTGGGACTGTTGCGAATCACGCTCTTCAGTACCGGCACGCGCGAGCCGTCTCGGACTTCATCGATATAGCTCTGCTGAGCCAACGTCACCTGTTGCGAGTAGATCTGGACCATGGTGAAGACCACACCAAGGAAGCTGGGGTGGATCGTCGCGTGGTTCGTCGACCCGCTCCCGTGGTTGACATACTCGTTGAACTCCTCGACCAGGCCCGCGCAGTTGCCGACCAGGTAGTCCAGCCCCAGTGTCGAGAGATAGTCGGCCTTGGCCGGTACCAGAATGAGTTCGCTGGCCACGATCGCGGTCTTGGTGACCAGACCGAAGTTCGGTGCGCAGTCGATCAGCACAAGATCGTAATTGTCCTGGAAATGACTGTCCGCCAACGCTTGTCGCAAACATCCGTGTAGGTCGAGGTAGCGCCGTTTGGATCCTTCGAGCGTGGTGGCTCCGCCGAGGAGGGCAGCCAGTTCGAGATCTATGTCGATCAGCCCCAGATGCGAGGAGATCAAGTCCAGGCGCCCGCCCGCGGCATTGATGGCCGCGTTCACTCGCTCGGGGGTGACCACCAGATCGGCCAACCGCACGTCGCGTCCCGGCATGTCGCCCTGGTACCACTGCCGAATCGTGCGCCCGTCTTTGAGCTGGGAATGCCAGTCCTCGACCGAGAAGAACGAGAAGGTCAGATTCGTCTGGGGATCGAGGTCGATCACCAGAACACGTAGCCCCCTGGCCGCGGCGGCAGCGCCGAGATTCGCGGTGAGCGTCGTCTTCCCCACCCCGCCCTTGTAATTCATGACCGACACGACCCGCATGATCTGCTCCCCGTGATTCGTGCACCGCCGACGGTCGGCGCCCACCGATGGATGTCACGCGCGATCGAGCGTGCGGCTAGTGACCAACCGGAGTCGATAGTGCCATCATCTGGCCCGACCATTGGCCGAAATCGGTCTATTCGCACCAGCTTTGGACGATCGGTTCGCTACGGGATCGAGCCCTCGTTCACCGGCGGTTCATCGACTCCTCGTTCTCGTACCCCAGCGTCACGTCGTGGGTGATCTCGCCGCGCGTCACCGAGACCTGGCTCGCGACGGGTGGGTAGCCGCGGGCGACCACTGTGTACTCGCCTTCGGGGAGGTCGGGGACGAGGTAGCGACCCTTTTCGTCGGTGCGGGCGGTGGCTGCCGGGTCGCCGCCCGAATCGAGGACAGTGATCTGGACGTCGGGGACGGGGCGGTCACCGTCGACCCGGGCCGAGCCGAGCAGGATGGCCATCGGTTCGAGGTCGATGTCGCGGATCAGCGAGCCTGTTTCCGGGACGGTCAGGGCGACTGCCGAGGGGCGCATGTGGTCGGCTACCGCGACCAGGGTGTAGGTGCCGCTGACGACGTCGCGGCACACGTAGGTGCCGTCCTCGCCGGTGATCGCCGCCCCCACCACCTCGCCCTGGGGGTCGGTCAGGGTGATCGTGGCGCCCCAGAGCGGTTCGCCGCGTCGCGCGGATCGCACCACTCCGGTGAGTTCACCTGCGCCGGTGAGCATCAGGTCGACGTGCTGGGCGCGTTCGCCGATCGACACACTCACAGCTTCGGGCTGATGACCGGCCGCGGCGGCGATGAGCACGTAGTTGCCCGGTCGGGGTGCCTCGATCACGTACGCGCCGTCGGCGTCGCCGTTGCCGCGGGCCACCTGATGCCCGTGCTGGTCGATCAGGGTGAGGGTGGCGGCGGGGACCGGGCGGTCGTCGTCGCGGCGCAGCAGCCCCGCGATCACCCGACCGGTCGCGGCGGGATGCAGCTTGCCCGCCATCTCGTGCGCGTCGTGCAGGCTGACATCGCGCAGCAGGGTGGCATCGGCCGGTTCCTCGGGGGCCGGATCATCTTGCAGCGGAACCTCTTTCATGAACACGAGCACCAGGCACGCCACGATGGCGAGGTCGGCGGCGAGCAGGAAAACGGTGTGCATGGAGTCGGTGAAGCCCTCGAGGATCGGAATCCGCAACTCGTCGGGCAGGGTGGCGATGCCGCTGGTATCGCGCAGCATGCCCTCGAGGCGCGCGTCGTCGAAACCGGCGGGCAGGGTGCCGCCGAAGGCTTGCAGGATCGAACCGGGCAACCGGTCGAACAGCACCGTGAGGAACACCGCGACACCGAGCGTGCCGCCGAGCTGACGGAAGAACGTCGCCGCCGCGGTCGACACGCCCATCTCGGTACGCCCGACGGCGTTCTGCGCGGCGATGATCAGCGTCTGCATGCAGCCGCCGAGGCCGAAACCCATGATCGCGCTGTAGGCGAGCGGCTGCCACAGCGGACCGTCGTAGGTGATCCGCGCGAACAGTGCGCACCCGATCGCCAGGATCAACGCACCGAGCACCGGCAGCACTTTGTAGTGTCCGGTGGCTTTGGTGATCAGCCCGGAGATCTGCGCGCCCACCATGATCCCGAGGACCAGCGGCAGCATCAGCAGCCCCGCCTCGGTCGGCGAGAAACCGCGCACGACCTGCAGATACTGTGGCACCAGCATGATCGCGCCGAACATCGCGACACCCACGAGGAACCCGCCGAGAATCGCCAGGCTGAACGTGGAACTGCGGAACAGCCGCAGCGGGATCAGCGCCGAGTCCTTCATCAGGAACTCGACCACCACGAACAGCAGCAGACCGCCGGCGCAGATGCCGTAGCAGAGCAGCGATTTCGGCGCGGTCCACCCCCAGATCCGCCCCTGCTCGGCGACGATCAGCAGCGGCACCACACCCACGATCAGCAGGATCGCGCCGAGCCAGTCGATCCGGCTGCGCTGACGCGTGTGCCCCACGTTGAGCACCTTCGCGACCACGAGGAACGCCAGGATCCCGACCGGCACGTTCACCAGGAACACCCAGCGCCAGCCTTCGATGCCGCCGAGGCTCTCGTAATCGGACAGGAAGCCGCCGACCACCGGGCCGAGCACCGTCGCAATGCCGAACACCATGAGGAAATACCCCTGGTAGCGGACCCGTTCACGCGCGGGCACGATGTCGCCGACGATGGTGAACGCCAGCGACATCAACCCGCCCGCACCCAGGCCCTGGAAGGCGCGGCACCCGGCCAGCTGGTACATGGTGGTCGCGAAGCAGCAGGCCGCCGAGCCGATGACGAACAGGGCGATCGCCAGGAGGTAGAACGGTTTGCGACCGTAGATGTCGGCGAGTTTGCCGTAGAGCGGGGTGGTGACGGTGGCCGTGATCAGGTAAGCCGTTGTCGCCCATGCCTGTTCGTCGAACCCGTCGAGACTGTTCGCGATCCGCACGATCGCGACGCTGACGATGTTCTGGTCGAGCGCGGCGAGGAACACCCCTAGTAGCAGGCCCGACAGGATGGTGAGTGTCTGGCGGTGCGTGAGGCGTGATTCGGCAACGACGGTATCGGTCACGAAATGCCCTGGTTCTGATCGGCTGGCGAGTGGGTGTCGATCATTCGGCCCACACGAGGGCCGACAACCCCGCTGCGAGGAAAACTTTGCGCCGCGGGTCGAACTCTTCATGCACTGGTGGGCCGAGCTTACCTACGTCGGATTCGCCGCCGTCACCTAGGGATCAAGTTACCGTTCATTTCACCGATAATCGATAGGGCGCGCCATCCGGAACTGCCGGTTCGGCGGACGGGAATTCAGCTGCCAGCGCGCGCAGAGTTTCCGAGCAGCCCGCGTCGATTCGGAGGGTGGCGAGTTCGTCGGCGCGGGTGCGGCCGCGATTCACGATAACCACTGGCACACCGTTTTTCGCTGCTCTGCGCACGAATCGCAGGCCCGACATCACCGTCAGCGAGGAACCGGCCACCAGGATCGCCTGCGCTTCATCGATCATGTCGAAAGCGGCTTCGACCCGGTCAGACGGCACATTCTCACCGAAATACACGATGTCGGGTTTGAGCAATCCGCCACAGGACAGACAGTCGACCATCCGGAATCGCTCGGTATCGGTGACCACCGCATCCGCATCCGGCGCCACTTCGATTCCGGTCGGCGCCGCTGAAAGGTTTTCCGCGAAACCGGGATTGGCGGCTTCGAGGTGTTGAGCGAGGGTCATTCGGGAGATGAGTTTCGCGCAGCGCAGACAACGCACGCGCGCGTAAGTTCCGTGCAGATCGATCACCCGGCGCGCCCCCGCTTTCATGTGCAGCAGGTCGACATTCTGGGTGATCACGCCCGACACCACGCCTGCCCGCTCGAGCTGCGCGACCGCACGGTGACCTGGGTTCGGGCGGGCGGCGTCCATGCGTCGCCAGCCGATGTGGTTGCGTGCCCAATACCGCTGCCGGAATACCGGGTCGCCGACGAACTGCTGATAGGTCATCGGGGTGCGCGGTGGCGAATCGGGGCTGCGGTAGTCGGGAATGCCGCTGTCGGTGCTCAGTCCCGCGCCGGAGATCACCACGGTGGCGCGCGCGCTCAGCAGCTCGGCCGCGCGTTTCACCACCTCGGTGTCCATGGAATCCACTCTACGAGCGCGGTGGTGCGGGACGAACACGCCGGGGCCGAGTTGCGTGCGGTGCACGCGCGGCGAGATGATAACCACTCCGCCCGGCATCGACCGCTGCAGAGGAAAACCTATGTCCGACACCGACGAGCACGGCCGCACCGCGCTCAATGCCGCGGTCGACGGGACCATCGTCGCCGTCCGGCGGATGTTCTATGTCCTCGGCGACGAGGTCGACCGCACCGAGGGTCCGATCGAATTCACTTTCCACGACGGGTCGACCCTGCTCTTCGACGCCGGTGTCGACGGTGCAGAACTGCGCATCGCCGGGTCACCGTGGCGTGATCCGTTCGAGCCGCTGGTGGACCCGGTGAATATCGAATACGTCGCCAACTCGGGCAAATACACCGCGTTCGATGTCACCGACGAGGCGCCCTACGACGACCTCGCGGGCCGTCGAGTCGATGCGGTTTCGGTGGTACCGCTGGCCGACGGACGACCGCGTGCGGCCACCCTCTACCTCGGCACGGGCATGGTGAAGGCGGAGTCGATCGCCGACGAGCTCATCGTGACTTTGATCTCCGCCTGACTGATCTCCGAATCACCTTCCAGCACAACAGCATTGGAATTCCTGTCGCACACGGCCATGCTGATGCCGAACGCCGTCGCGGGCCCGATGCGCGCGGTTCGACCAGCTCGGCGCGGTCAGCCGATTCCCGGCCCGCCGCACATCGCCACGCTCGTTCGGCCGGTGCCCGTGAGGTGAACACGCGGCGCTCGCCTACCCGGCGCGCGGGTGCTGCTCGAGGCAGCATGGGGCGCGGTGGTTGTGGCGTGGCAGGGAAGGTGTGGGTCGATGGTGCCGTATCGGTGGCGGTCGGGGTGGGGTGTGTCGGCGGGGTTGTTCGTCGCCGTCTTCGTGTTGGTGCCTGCGACATTCGCGGTGCAGAACGCCTGGAAGGTGCCGGTTCCGCAGACCATCTCGTTCGCGCGGATCGAGCCGATCGCGACCTCGTATTGGCTCAGCTGGGCTTTGACGCTGGCCGCGCTGTTGACGCCCGCGCTGCTGCTGTCGCTACTGCCGGTCGCCCGCTCCATCGCCTGGGGCTATCTGCTGACCACCACGACGGCCGGCGCGGTCCTGTGTGGGGCGACCGTGGCGATGGCGTTCACCGGACTCGCGGTTACCTGATCGCCTCCGCTGCGAACGACTCCGACAGCTCGTCGATGACATCGCCGCGGATCTGTCTGCGCTCGTTGGCCAGGGCGGTGGTCGTGCAGATGCCGAACGCGCCCTGCTCGTCGTAGAGCACCGCGGCGCCTGCGGCGATCCCGTCGTCGCTGAGGTGAGTTTCGGCCTCGAGGCCCATCTCGTCACCGATCGGCATGCGGGAGAAGGTGATCGACACGTCGGTGTTGATGAAACCGATGCCCTCGGTGCCCCAGTTGGTGACCAGGCTGGTCTGCTCGCCGGTCATCGCGGCGTAGCAGAACGGGGACGATTTCTCCCCCGCGACGACCGGGATATTGCGCACCCACTTGCGTTTGCGGGTGTCGTTCTGGTGTTCGGTCATATTCGCCGACCAGCCGTGCCCGTCACTGCCGAACAGGTGCATCTTCTCGTCGATGGTGGCGAGTATGTTCGGGGGCGGCAGCGGGCGATCCCGGTCGGGGCGCCAGACCTCGCCCGGCGGCTGGGTGGAACGTTTCAGCAACAGCGCGCTGCCGCGGGCGACGATCTCGCCGTCGGCACGCACGAGGATGGTCACCGAGCGGACCCGGTTGCCGTCGCGCACGAGTTCGCTGGCGATCGTCAGCAGCACAGCCGGGACCGGACGGTGCAGGTCGACCGTGAATCGCGCCGGGACGAACCCGCCGGTGCAGTACCCTGCTTCGACTTCGCGCGCCATCAACCCGCACACGGGTGGCCCGGACAGCGTGCTGGGCGCCCACAGACTCAGCGAATACCGCGTCGGCGTGTAGCTGCCGTCCGCCTGCGTGAAATAGCCAGGGGAGGTACTCATCGTGCCCCTTTCTCGGCGGGCACCGGGCGGGATCGCGGCGGCACACCTCACATTAGAACGTGTTGCAATTTTGCTGCAAGTCCGGCCCTTTGCGGCCGATTCGAGACGCGGGAACTGGGCGGGTTGCCTGACCTGAATTCAGGGCCACTGCCGGATGTTCGGGGGAGCCGACGGCAGCCTAGCGTCGATGGCAGACCTGATGAGGAGAATGCCTTGCGAAAACTCGACGCCGCGCTCGCGACCATCTATGCGGTCCAGGAGATCGGGGTGGCACTTGGGTGCGTGTCCTGTTCGGCCTGCTCACCGCGGTGTTCGCCGTGATCGCGGCGCTGCGGATCTACCGTGACCGGATTCTCCTGCAGGCCGCGGCGGCGGACTACTCCAGTTCGCCCTCGGTTTCGAGGTAGACCTGGCGCAGTTTGTCGAGGGTTTCCTGTTCCGGGTGCTCCCACAGCTTGCGCTCGGCGGCTTCGAGGAGGCGTTCGGCGATGCCGTGCAGGGCCCACGGGTTGGACTGCTCCATGAACTTGCGGTTCACATCGTCGAACACGTAACTCTCGGAGAGCTTTTCGTACATCCAGTCGGCGACAACATTGGTGGTGGCGTCGTAGCCGAAGAGGTAGTCGACGGTGGCTGCCATTTCGAAGGCGCCCTTGTAGCCGTGGCGGCGCATCGCCTCCAGCCAGCGCGGGTTCACCACGCGGGCACGGAAGACGCGGGCGGTTTCCTCGGAGAGGGTGCGGGTGCGCACGGCGTCGGGGCGGGTGGAGTCGCCGATGTAGGCCTCGGGGTTCTTACCGGTCAGCGCGCGCACGGTGGCGACCATGCCGCCGTGGTACTGGAAGTAGTCGTCGGAGTCGGCGATGTCGTGTTCGCGGGTGTCGGTGTTCTTGGCCGCCACCGCGATGCGCTTGTAGGCAGTGCGCATGTCGTCGGCGGCGGGGGCGCCGTCGAGGTCGCGGCCGTAGGCGTAGCCGCCCCAGGTGGTGTAGACCTGCGCGAGGTCGTCGTCGGTGCGCCAGCTCTTGGAGTCGATGAGCTGGAGCAGGCCCGCGCCGTAGGTGCCGGGCTTGGAGCCGAAGATGCGAGTGGTGGCGCGGCGGGTGTCGCCGTGTTCGGCCAGGTCCGACTGGGCGTGTGCGCGAATGTAATTCGACTCGGCGGGCTCATCGAGGTCAGCGACGAGGCGGACCGCGTCGTCCAGGAGGGCGAGGACGTGCGGGAAGGCGTCGCGGAAGAAGCCGGAGATGCGGACGGTGACGTCGATGCGGGGGCGGGCGAGTTCGTCGAGGGAGATCACCTCGAGGGAGGTGACGCGGCGGCTCGCCTCGTCCCAGACCGGGCGAACACCGAGCAGGGCGAAGACTTCCGCGATGTCGTCGCCCGAGGTGCGCATCGCCGAGGTGCCCCACACCGACAGGCCCACCGACTTCGGGTACTCACCGTGATCGGCCAGGTAGCGGGCCAGCAGCGATTCCGCCATCGCCTGGCCGGTCTCCCAGGCCAGTCGCGACGGGACAGCCTTGGGGTCGACGGAGTAGAAGTTGCGGCCGGTGGGCAGGACGTTGATCAGGCCGCGCAGGGGCGAACCGCTGGGGCCCGCGGGGATGAAACCGCCGTTGAGCGCGTGCAGGATGCGGGTGATCTCGATGCTGGTTTCGCGCAGGCGGGGCACGACTTCGGTTGCGGCGAAACGCAATACGGTCTTGACCGCTGCCAGGCGCCCGCTCACGGCAACACTGCCCGCCGTGGTGGTTGCGCTGAGGTCTGGCGCGGCGCCGGAATCCGTCGGGGCGGCGTCCGAGTTCGCGGCAACCTCGCCCGCTGCGTTCGCGGCAACCCCGCCCGGCTCGTTTGCGGCAGCCGCACCGACCGTGGCCGGGGAGGCGGCAGGGGTCGCTGCTGGAGCGTCGACTGCGATCGTCGCGGAGGTTGCGTCGGCGGCACTGGTCACCGATTCGGCAGCGTCGCCTGTCGCATCCGTCGACACGGTTGCCGACGGTGACGAATCATCCACTCCCCCAGCGACAATCGCGGTGGCGTAGTCGTCGACCAAGGTGTCGACCGCGTCCACCGACCAGTCCGTCGCCTGCAGCGCGCCGAGCAGTTCGCGGGCGCGGCTCTCCACCACGTCGACGCGTTCGCGGGATTCGTCACCGGCTTCGCTGAGCCCCAACGCTTCTCGCAGGCCGGGCACGTTCTGTTCGCCGCCCCACAGCTGGCGGGCGCGCAGCATCGCCAGGACCAGGTCGAGTTCCATGTCGCCCTCGGGTGCCTGGCCGAGGATGTGCAGGCCGTCGCGGATCTGGACGTCCTTGATCTCGCACAGCCAGCCGTCGACGTGCAGGAGCATGTCGTCGAAGACGTCTTCTTCGGGGCGTTCGGCGAGGCCGAGGTCGTGGTCCATCTTGGCCGCGCGCATCAGGGTCCAGATCTGCTGGCGGATGGCGGGCAGTTTGGCCGGGTCGAGGGCGGAGATGTTGGCGTGCTCGTCGAGCAGCTGCTCCAGGCGGGAGATGTCGCCGTAGGTTTCGGCGCGTGCCATCGGCGGGATCAGGTGGTCGACCAGGGTGGCGTGGGCGCGGCGCTTGGCCTGGGTGCCCTCGCCGGGGTCGTTGACCAGGAAGGGGTAGATCAGCGGCAGATCGCCCAGTGCGGCGTCGGTGCCGCAGGAAGCGGACATGCCGATTGTCTTGCCGGGCAACCATTCCAGGTTGCCGTGCTTGCCCAGGTGCACCATCGCGTCGGCGCCGAAACCGTCGGGCGCGGACAGCCAGCGGTAGGCGGCGAGGTAGTGGTGGCTGGGCGGCAGGTCCGGGTCGTGGTAGATCGCGACGGGGTTCTCGCCGAAGCCGCGAGGCGGCTGCACCATCAGCACCACATTGCCGAAACGCAGTGCGGCGATGACGATTTCACCCTTGGGGTCGGCCGACCGGTCGACGTAGAGTTCGCCCGGCGGCGGTCCCCATGCCTCGACGACGGCTTCTCGGAGGTCTTCGGGCAGGGATTCGAACCAGCGGGTGTAGGTGGTGGCGCCGATGCGAATCGGGTTGCCCTCCAACTGTTCCGCGCTCAACCACTCGGGATCCTGGCCGCCTGCGGCGATCAACGCGTGGATCAGTGCGTCGCCGTCGCGCTCGACCAGCCCCGGGATCTCGTTGATGTCGCCGAGATCGTAACCGGCGGCGCGCAATTCGGTGAGCAGCCGGATCGCGCTGGCGGGGGTGTCGAGGCCGACGGCATTGCCGATGCGGGCGTGCTTGGTCGGGTAGGCCGAGAGCATGATCGCGATCCGCTTGTCCGCGGCCGGGATGTGGCGAAGGCGAGCGTGCCGCACGGCGATACCGGCGACCCGGGCGCAGCGTTCCGCGTCGGGGACGTACGCGGACAGGCCGTCGGCGTCGAACTCCTTGAAGGAGAACGGGACCGTGATGATGCGGCCGTCGAACTCGGGCACCGCCACCTGGGTCGCCACATCGAGCGGCGACAGGCCGTCGTCGTTGGCCTCCCACTGCGCGCGACCGCTGGTCAGGCACAGGCCCTGCAGAATCGGCACGTCCAGGGCGGCGAGCGCGGCCACGTCCCATGCCTCGTCGTCACCACCGGCCGAGGCTGTCGCGGGCTTGCTGCCACCGGCGGCGAGCACGGTCACCACGAGGGCGTCGGCGCGGCCGAGCAGGGTGAGGAGTTCGGGTTCGGCGGTGCGCAGCGAGGCCGCGTAGACCGGCAACGGCCGCGCGCCCTTGGCTTCGATCGCCTTGCACAGCGCCTCGATGTAGGCGGTGTTGCCCGCCAGGTGCTGGGCGCGGTAGTAGACGACGGCGACGGTCGGGGCGTGCGGTTCGAGGATGCGCGCGGACCGGTCGAGTTCACCCCAGGTGGGCAGTTGGGCGGGCGGTTCGAAACCGTGGCCGGTGAGCAGCACGGTGTCGGACAGGAAATTGTGCAGCTGCAGCAGGTTCTCGGCGCCCCCCGCGGCGAGGTAGTTGTGCGCGTCGGCCGCGACACCGACCGGCACGGTCGAGCATTCCATCAGCTCCGCGTCGGGCGCGATCTCACCACCCAGCGCCACCATCGGCACCCCGCTTGCCCGGATCGCGTCCAAGCCCTCTTCCCAGGCGCGCTTGCCGCCGAGGATCCGCACGATCACCAGATCAGCGCCGTCGAGCAGCTCCGGCAGGTCCTCCACGAGCAGCCGGGCGGGATTGCCCCAGCGGTACTCGGCGCCGCTTGCACGGGCGCTCAGGAGATCGGTGTCGGAGGTGGACAGCAGCAGGATCACAGGGTGAGACCTTCCTCGGGTTACGCGCCCATCGCAGGTTGCGGTGCTCGCCGGAGAGGGTCTGGCTGTTCACAGTGGCGCGACCGCACCGGATTTCCACCGGTTTCCTCGTCACCCGCCGAGCATGTCGATGCTACTGGGCCCGTCCCGCCCGCAACTTTCCAGCCCGTACCCACTGCTGGACAGGTGATCACCAGGCCCTGGTGGCGGCATCGGCCGACTGAATCCACCAGAGAAGGAAAAACCACCAGAGCCTGGTGATCTTGATCTGCTCGGTCGGTCACCCGCATCCAGGCCGCCGTCGTCAGTGGGTGGGACGTCTGGTGGTGTCCCCGACGGTGACTGCGGTGGCGACTTCGGTGAGGGCGCGGCGGATGGTGTCGCCGTAGTCGTCGTCGCCGAGGGTGTGCAGGCGTTCCCGGGCGGCTTCGATGTGTCGGGTGGCGGCGGGGAAGGCGCCGAGACGGCGGAAGTTGTCGGCGAGGTTCAGGTGCAGGGAGGGGTAGAAGCCGGCCACCTGGAGGCCCGCGTGGTGGTCGTTCAAGCGGGTGTCGGTAAGGGCGTCGGCGGCGTCGAGGGCGCGGACGTCCCAAACGAGAGCTTCGGCCGGGTCGTCGTAGGTGTCGGCCAGGTAGTGGGCGAGGGTGCAGCGGTGCAGGGGGTCGCCGGTGACGCCGATATCGGCCCAGGTTTCGAGCAAGGCGGTGCGGGCGCGGTCAACCTCACCGGTGCGGAAGTCGGTGACGCCCTGGGTGATTCGGGTCATGATCGGGTCGGCGGTGGTCATCGGGGTCTCCTCGGCGAGTTCGGGTGGGCATGGTGTTGACGACATCGACGGGTCGCCGAAGGTGGCGGACTCGAATGGGCGGGTCTGCCGATGATGAGGTGGCGTGGCGCGAACCGCTCGGGTCAGCGGAGGTTCATCGGGCGGGTTCGCATGGCATGGTCAGCGTCGACAGTGCGCCGTCGTCGGCGGAGCGGACCAGGACGGGCAGGTCCGAGGCGATGAGGTCGAGCATCACGTCGGGACCGACAGCGCCCGCGGCGGCTGGGTAGAGGGTGGTGACGGTGAAGTGGAGCGTCATCGACGGGCCGGTGATCGTTGCGGGCAGGGCTCGCTCGGTTACCTGAACCAGAGGTTTCTCAGGGTTCGCGTACCGCTCCGAGGCCGCCGTGCCGGTGGCGCCGCCCGCACTACGTGGTGCGCCGCTCGGGCCAAGCCCGTCCGGCATCGACGCACCGGACGTGACTCGTTCGCCGCCCGTATCGTGCACGTCGGCGAGCCGGTCGTCCTGTCGCGGTACGCTGCCGCCTGGTGTGACGATCACAGTGCTCGGTGGGAACATTCGCAGGGCCACCGTTGGCGCGCTGGCGTTTTCGAGCGCGTCGAGCAGATCCGCGCGGGCGAGCACGACTCTGGTGCGGACCGGCGGGAGCGCTGCCAGCATCGCCCGGTAGTCGGGGAAGTCCTCGGCCGAACAACGGCAGTGGCGGGCGTCGGGGGCCGCGCCGAACTCGCTGTTCACGCTGCCGGCTATCCCGCCACCTCGAGCAGCGACCGAGCTGGCATCGGAATCCTCAGCGGCCGTGGCGAACTCGATACCGTCCGGCGTCGGTGCGATGGCCACGGAGTATTGGCGGCGCAACCAGGAGACCGCTGAGCGGAGATCCTCGGCGTCGATCGTGGCCGTCCACGGGGTCACGGCGGGGCGGGTCGGACGCAAGGTCCTGGTGGCCAGCCGGTAGCGGTCCGTGGCGGTGAGGATCAATTCCTGCGTATTCGCCTCGAACAGGATCGTGTCGAGCACCCGCATGGCCGGGTCGGCGACGGTAGCGGTCGCGACCTGGTCGATCGCAGCCGCCAGCGCCGGTCCGCTCACCCACAAGTCGTCGCGATGAGTTCTCGGTGCACCCTCGAACCTGTGCTCTGCGTTGCGCGCCATGGCGACCGGCGATGCGGTGACTGCCGAGGCGCCCATCGAACGGCCATCGGCCGAGCAATCGAGTCGCGCTGCGCCCTGATCGCTACCCCCGCTCCCGGGTTCGGAATCCGATCCATGCGAAGCGAGGCGAGCGTCGCGGGTGGCAGTCGCGGCGGCACCCTGATCGCTACTCCCGCCGCTGAGTTCGGACTCCGATCCGTGCAGGGTGAGGAGTGCGGCGCGCGCAGCTGTCGCGGCGGTGCGGATCGTGGCCTGGTGGCGGTCCAGGTCGGTGAGGTGGTGGTCGAGTAGAGCGATCGCGCGGAGGGGGTCGGGTTCGGTGAGGAGGGCGGTGACCGCGGGCAGCGGCATGTCGACGGCGCGGAGGTGGCGCAGGAGACGGGCCGGGGCGGACTGGTCGGGGGCGTAGTAGCGGTAGCCGGTGGCCTCGTCGATGACGGCGGGGGTCAGGACTCCCGCGTCGGCGTAGAAGCGCAGGGCGCTGGCGCTCAGGCCGCAGGCGCGGGCGAACGCTCCGATGGTGATCAGCTCGGTGTCGGGCACCGATTCATCCTCGGGGTTCGAGTTGGTCGAAGGTCAAGTCGTGGGGCGGTCGGTACCCGCGGCGACCATTTCCGGGGATCCCGTGCCCAGGTTGCGATACACGTTCGCGATCACCAGTTGGCCGAGGGCGTTGTTGCCGACGCCGCCGATCACCGCGCCGATACCGGCGGGGATTAGGGTGCCGAACAGCAACAGACCTCGTTTGACCAGGTAGTTCACGATGAAGCGCTTGGCAGGCGAGTCGGGCATGGACGACAGACCTGGGATGTGGTCGGTGACGACGGAGAGCCACTGACCGGTCTTGTGCCCCGCGGTCTCGTCGAGCACCCTCGTGCCCGCTTCGCCGAGCACCACCTTCGATACCAGGTGCGCCTGCCGCGGGTCCTCGGGGTCGAGCCCGTACGCGGCGGCGGCGCCGACCGACAGCACCGACGACGCTTCGAGGAACACGAGTGTGTCGACACCGGTCGCGGCCAGGCCGATCAGTGTGCCGACGCCGGGTACCGCGGCGGTGAGCCCGACGGTGACACCACTGGCGGTGACGACGACCAGGTACTGGCGCGACAGCCGCCGCACGATCTCCACCGGCGCGTCGTCGGGATGCCTGCTGCCGAGCCAGTCGACGTACCGATTCACGACCGGTGCCTGCGCTTTCGCGACCCTGTCGAGGGCTGGAACTACACGCTTGTCCACGAATTCACGCAACATGCGGCGACTCTCCTTGTCAGTACTCGGCCGGCGAAGGATCCGCCACTCACCCTAGGCGACTACCCCCGAAACGAGCAGTCACGCGAGTTGCGCTCGTCACGTCGGCAACCCACCGCTTCGGGCCGGGCCCTGGCACGTCCGCAACCCCTTGCACGCCAGGTTGGGCTTCGTCCCGCCAGCAGCGAGTCGGGACTCGCCGCGTCGGCAAGTCCCCACCATCGCGAGTCGGTCTGCCTCCGCGCGCCCAACGGGCTGGGCCGGATGACGGCTGGTACGCGCAGTGGCGGGTGCGTCGTAGGCTGGGCTCATGACCAGGAGTGCGCCCGATTCTTGCCCCGGAGTGCTGCGGTTGCACCAAGCCGCCGACGGGCCGTTGGCGCGGATCCGCGTGCCCGGTGGCCGGCTCGAATCGGCGCAGTTGCAGACCCTCGCGGATGCGGCGCGCGACCTGGGCAACGGCAATCTCGAGCTGACCTCGCGCGGCAACATCCAGCTCAGGCAGGTGCGTGACGCCTCCGAACTCGCCCTGCGATTGGGTACGGCTGGGTTGTTGCCGAGCCAGACCCATGAGCGGGTCCGCAATATCGTGGCCTCGCCGCTGTCCGGGCGAATCGGCGGTTTCGCCGATGTGCGGGGTCTGGCGGTCGACCTCGACGCCGGGCTGTTGGCCGATCCGCGACTGGGCGAGCTGCCCGGCCGAGTGCTGTTCACCCTCGACGACGGTCGCGGCGATGTGAGCACCCTGCACGGCGACATCGGCATTCACGCCGTCGGCGACAACGAGTTCGCGCTGCTCCTCGCCGGCTCCGATACCGGGCTTCGGGTCACCGCGGGCGAGGCGGTCGAGGTCATGCTCGACGCGGCGCGCGGCTTCCTCGACCTGCGCGGAACCAGCGACACCGGCCAGTGGCGGCTGCACGAGATCGCGGGCGGTGTCGAGTCGGTAGTCGAGACGCTGGACCGCTCCCCCGTCGGCGAACCTCTCGAACTCGGTGCGGCACACGATATTCCGATCGGCTGGCTCGACCAGGACAACGGCTTGGTCACCCTCGGCGCCGCAGTACCACTCGGCACCCTCTCGGCCAGGACCACCGAATTCCTCGCCGCCGTCGAACGCCCCGTCTTCGTCACCCCGTGGCGCAGCCTGGTGATCACCGACCTCGACGAGGGCCCCGCCGAAACCGTCGTCCGCGTACTCGCCCCGCTGGGCCTGATCTTCGACGCGAACTCCCCCTGGCTCCAGGTCAGCGCCTGCGCCGGACGCCCCGGCTGCGCCAAATCCCACACCGACGTCCGCGCCGACTTGGCCGCCGCCGTCGAATCCGATCGCGTTCTGCCCGAGGCGACCGCTGCCGCGGCGACACTCGAGCGGCCGACCGAGCACACCACCGCACCGGCCGATCCCGAGAACGTCACCGCGACCG
Source organism: Nocardia sp. NPDC058705 (assembly GCF_042749305.1). Classification (NCBI taxonomy): domain Bacteria; kingdom Bacillati; phylum Actinomycetota; class Actinomycetes; order Mycobacteriales; family Nocardiaceae; genus Nocardia; species Nocardia sp. NPDC058705. The sequence goes on from NZ_JBHYRN010000001.1 coordinate 637,625, forward strand.
CTGCTTGCGAGGGTCCGGTGCCCGACGAACTCGTCGCGGCCGAAGCCGTCACCGTGGCAGGTCGCCAGCACTGGTCGGGGTGTGAGCGCCGCTGCGGTCGCCCCCGCGGACCCGTGACCGATGTCGTCGCCACCGAGCACGGCTACCGCGTCGACACCGACGCTCCGACGACCACACCCTGACCTGCGCGGAGCAGGCGAAACTCGATCGACGATTCCGGGATCCTTTCGTACTCTTGCCTTCTCACTACGAGGGGGTTTTCCATGTCCACATTGCAGGTGACTGCCGAGCGGCTCGTCGTTGTTCCGCATCCGAATGCCGATCGGCTCGAGTTGGCCCAGGTCGGGTTGTATCGGGCCGTCGTCGCGAAGGGGCGGTACACGACCGGGGATTTCGCGGTCTACATTCCGGAGCAGTCGGTGTTGCCCGACGCGCTGATCGACGAGTTGGGGTTGACCGGGAAACTCGCCGGTTCGCTGCACAATCGGGTGAAGGCGGTGCGACTGCGCGGGGAGATCTCGCAGGGCATCGTGTGCACGCCGAGCGCGCTCGACGGGGTGGATCTCGCGGTGGCCGCGGACGACCGCACCGATTTCGCTGAGTCGCTCGGAATCGTGAAATGGGTTCCACCGGTGCCGGTTTCGATGTCGGGACAAGTCGAGTCGGCGCCGGATCTGTTGCCGTGGGTCGACGTGGAGAACATCAAGCGGTTCCCCGACATCTTCAGCGCCGGGGAGCCGGTGGTGGCGACAGAGAAGATCCACGGCACCGCCTGCCTGCTCACCTATGTGCGCGACGGTGACCGAATCCTGGTGTCGTCCAAGGGCGTCGGTGGTCGTTCGCTGTCGCTGACCGCGGCCGACCGCAACCTGTACTGGCGGGCCGTTCGCGCGCACGGGCTCGACGAGGCCGTCCGCAAGCTCGCCGCCGCGCTCGACGCCGACCGCGTCGGCTTCTTCGGTGAGGTGTACGGCGCCGGCGTGCAGGACCTGCACTACGGTGCGTCCGCCGCGCACGACACCTCGCTCGGGTTCGGCCTGTTCGACATCGCGGTGGACGCGGGTGGGCAGCCGGTGCGCTGGCTCGGCCATCACGAGATCACCGCCCTGCTCGACGATCTCGGCCTCACCCTGCCCCGAGTCCCGGTGCTCTACGAGGGCGCCTACGACGCGGAGTTGTTGATGGAGCTCGCCGAGGGCACCGAGACGGTCAGCGGCTCGGGCACCAATATCCGTGAGGGACTGGTGGTTCGGCCCGCCGTCGAGCGGCAGTCGCCGGTTCTCGGTGGGCGGGCGATCGGCAAGATCGTCTCCGCCGGGTACCTGTTGCGCGACGGCGGCACCGAGTACGAGTGAGCCCCACCGCGCTACGCGCACACAAACACCTCCTTCGGTCGAAATTCCGACCGATTCCGCGGAAAGTGTGCGCGTAGCGCGGTTGTTCAGCGGCCTTCGGTGGTGCGTGAGGTCTCGGAAACCACGGCGGCCGCGAGGGTGACCATCACCCCGAGCACCAACCACATCCCGCCGATATGCGGCGCCGCCCAGCCGAGCACGAGGGCGACCGCCAGGCACGGCACCGGCCATCGCAGCAACCATCGCGCTCCGGCGCTACGCACTCCGCCGAGGCCGCACACCAGGAAGAACGCGGCGAGGCCACCGCCGAGCACCCAGCCGAGCCCGACAGGCAGATGCCCCGACGGGTGGGCGGCGACCAGGCCCAACCCGCCCGCGACCGTCGCGATCGCACCGCTGATCGCGCAGTGCACGGCCATCACCCGCTGATAGGGCAGTCCGACCGATTCCCCGGCCTCCCCCATCAGGCGCGGCACGAACCCGAAGCGCAAGGTCAGCGCCCACATCGCGATCAGGCACAGGAACGCCCCCGCCCCGATGACGCACACCGACAGCGTCCATTCCTCCACCGAAATCGCCGCGATCACCGAGATCACGCCCTCGCCGAGCACGATGATCAGGTACTGGCCGAGCCGTTCCCCCAAGTGCGGCGCGTCGGCCCGCAGCGCTTGCAGTTTCGGCGGCGTCACCTCACGCGATTTCCGACCCGGGCCGCGGCGCAATCGGGCCCGCACCTTCCGTTCGGCATCGACCATCATCCGTTCGGAGTCGACGGCGAACATGATCCACAGGTCGATCGCCAGACCCACCGCCCATAGGACGAATTTCCACGGCGCGGGCACCCACAGCGAGACCAGCCACGGCACCGTGCCCGCGCCGATCTGCGCGATCGGCCAGTCCACCACGATCTGACCGCGCCGCCACGCCATCGACGACGCCACCCGCACCAGCAGATAGATCGCGGCGAAGACGTTCATGTGCTCGTCGGGCGCACCACCGACGGCGGCCATCATCACGCACAGACCGAACATGCAGCCGAACACCATGGTGGTGCGGGCCTGCTCGCCGGCGACATTGCTGTACACGGTGACGCACGCCCACACCACCCAAAAGGCAAGGTAGAGCACCACATACAGACCGAACTCGCGCAACGAGGGCCCGCGGTGCAGCAGGTGGGTGAGCTGGCCGATGCCCGCCACGGCGACAAGGTCGAAGAACAGCTCGGTCCAACTGGCGCGCCGCTCTTCGGTGGAGTGCGCAGGAGTCACCATCCGCCCAGTATGTGGGCGGATGACGTGCTGGTCGGGCTACCCGGCGGTCGTGTCGCGGCGGGTGTGCAGCTCGAGCACGCAGCATTTCACGCCGCCGCCGCCCTTGCGCAGTTCGGACATGTCGACCGGAACGGGGACGAATCCGCGCTCGCGCAGCTGGGCGATGAGGCCGGTGGCGCCGGGGTCGAGGAAGGCGTGTCGGCCGTCGCTGAGTCCGTTCAAACCGAAGGAAACCGCGTCGTTGTCGTCGGCGAGGATCGCGTCCGGGTAGAGCGCGGTCAACACCTCGCGGGCGGCGGGGCTGAATGCCGCCGGGTAATAGGCGATGGTCGCGTCGTCGAGGACCATGAGCGCGGTGTCGAGGTGGTAGAAGCGCGGGTCGACCAGTTCGAGGGACACGACCGGGATCCCGAAGAACCGCTCGACCTCCGCGTGCGCCGAAAGCGAGCAGCGGAACCCGACACCGGCCAGAATCCTTTGCCCGGCGAACGCGAAATCGCCCTCGCCCTCATTGGTTTCGGCCGCGGTGGTCAGCTCGCGCAGTTCGCGGGCGGCGAACCAACGGTGGAAGGCGGGGCCCTCGGCGGCGCGTTCGGGGTGGGCGAAGCGGGCCGAGAGGGCGTGTCCGCCGATCACGATGCCGCTGTTGGCGGCGAAGACCATATCCGGCAGACCGGGTTCGCCTGGCACTGTTTCGACCGTGTGGCCGTGCGCTTCGAGGGTGGCGCGCAGGATCTCCCACTGGGCGAGTGCGCGTGCCCGATCTACGGGCGCGGCCGGATCCATCCACGGGTTGATCGCGTAGGTGACGTCGAAGTGATCGGGACGGCACAGCACGTAGCGGCGCGATGAAGCGGTCCGCGCGGGTGCGTGCGGCGTGAACGCTGGTACATGCGGCGCGGACGCTGATGTGCGAAGCGGGCTGGCGGCGGTCATCAGGACTCCTGGCGGCTGCGCGGACGGTTTCCACGACCGTAATCGCCTGTCCATTGCACGGGTAACACCTATTCGTTGTGCATTCTGGTGCGAGAATGGATGATCGTTGCGCCATCGAGAAGGGGAACGAACATGGACGATATCGATCGCCGCATTCTCGCCGAACTGCTCGTCCGCGCCCGAGCCTCGTTCCAGGAGATCGGCTCGGTGGTCGGACTGTCCGCGCCCGCGGTGAAACGGCGGGTCGACAAGATGGTCGCGAGCGGCCAGATCACCGGATTCACCGCCCAGGTCAACCCGGCCGCGCTCGGCTGGACGACCGAGGCCTACGTCGAGGTCTACTACCGCGACAACATCTCCCCGGCCGAGCTACGCCGCACCCTTGAACCTATTCCGCAGGTCGTCGGCGTGTGGACGATCGCGGGTGAGGCCGACGCGCTGGTGCACGTGATGGCCACCGATATGGCCGAGATCGAGGTGACCGTCGAACGGATCAGGGAGAACGCCAGGGTCGGGCGCACCCGCAGTTCGCTGGTGATGTCGCGCATTCTCGAACGCCCCCGCACCTGAGCCGCGCGAGACCACGTCAGACCCAGGTTCTAGGGTTGTCGGCATGTCCGACGTGCGTGCCAGCTACCTCACCGACGGGGCCGAGATCTATCGGCGCTCGTTCGCGACGATCCGCGCCGAAGCGGATCTCGCCGGTTTCCCCGCCGATGTCGAGCGGGTGGCGGTGCGGATGATCCACGGTTGCGGGCAGGTCGACCTGGCCGCCGATATCGCCTACTCCCCCGGTGTGGTCGCCGCCGCGCGCGCCGCCCTGCACGCGGGCAAGCCGATCATCTGCGATGCCAACATGGTCGCCTCGGGTGTGACCCGCAAGCGCCTGCCCGCCGACAACGCGGTGCTGTGCAATCTCAAAGACCCGCGCGTGCCCGACCTCGCCGCACAACTGGGCAACACCCGGTCGGTGGCGGCGCTGGAACTGCTGCGCGACCAGCTCGACGGCGCGGTGGTGGCCATCGGCAACGCGCCGACCGCGCTGTTCCACCTGCTCGACATGCTCGACGCAGGCGCGCCGAGACCCGCCGCGATCATCGGCATCCCGGTCGGGTTCATCGGGGCCGCCGAATCCAAGCAGGCGCTGATCGAGTTCGGCGGAATCGAATATCTCACCGTGCGCGGTCGCCGCGGCGGGAGCGCGATCACCGCGTCGGCACTGAATGCTATTGCGAGCGAACAGGAGTGAGTGAGATCAGCACCGGCAAACTGTGGGGTATCGGCCTCGGCCCTGGCGATCCGGAACTGGTCACTGTGAAGGCGGCGCGCCTCATCACCGCCGCCGACGTGGTGGCGTTCCACAGCGCCAAGCACGGGCGCAGCATCTCGCGCGCCATTGCCGAACCGTATCTGCGCGAGGGTCAGCTCGAGGAGCACCTGGTCTACCCGGTGACGGTGGAGACCACCGACCATCCCGGCGGATACCAGGGTGCGATCGACGAGTTCTACGAGCAGGCCGCCGCGCGACTGGCCACCCACCTGGCCGCAGGGCGTACTGTCGCGCTGCTCGCCGCCGGTGATCCGCTGTTCTACTCCTCCTATATGCACATGCACCGCCGGTTGGCCGATCGGTTCGACGCCGAGATCGTTCCCGGGATCACCTCTGTCAGTGCGGCTTCGGCAGCGCTGGGGACACCGCTGGTCGAGGGCGAGCAAGTGCTGACGGTGCTGCCCGGCACGATGCCCGTCGAGGAACTTACCGAGCGACTGCGCAACACCGAGGCCGCCGCCATCATGAAGCTGGGACGCACGTTTCCCGGTGTGCGCCAGGCACTCTCGGACTCCGGCCGACTGGCCGACGCCTACTATGTCGAACGCGCGAGCAGCACCCGTCAACGGGTCCTCGCCGCCGCCGATGTCGACGAGGCCGACGTGCCGTATTTCTCGATCACCCTCGTACCCGGCCCGACACCGACCACGCCGATCCCGGCTCGCGACACCGTTGATCGGGCAACGCCGACCGCGGATCACGCTGCCGTGGCTCCGCGCCGGACGACCACCGCCGTAGCCACGTCCGGCGACTCGACGGGTCGCGCGGTAACGCCGACCAACTCGGCCGATACCGGCGCGGCACCGGATACCGACGGGAGTATCGCCCAAGTCACGTCCGAATCCTTCGTCGCACCAGGCGAAGTCGTGGTCGTCGGACTCGGCCCGGGCGACGCCGACTGGACCACGCCGCAGGTCACCGCCGCGCTCGCCGAGGCAACCGACCTCGTGGGCTACACCACCTACATCAACCGCGTCCCCGAGCGGGCGGGCCAGCGCAGGCACGCCAGCGACAACAAGGTCGAATCCGAGCGGGCCGCGATGGCACTCGATCTGGCCAAGCGGGGTGCTCGCGTCGCGGTCATCTCCTCCGGTGACCCGGGCGTCTTCGCCATGGCCGCGGCCGTTCTCGAAGTGTCGGCCGAACCGCAGTTCAAGGATGTTCCGGTGCGGGTGCTGCCCGGAATGACCGCCGCCAACGCCGTCGCGAGCCGGGTCGGCGCGCCGCTCGGGCACGACTACGCGATGATCTCGCTGTCGGATCGCCTCAAGCCCTGGGAGGTTGTCGCCCAACGTCTTTCGGCGGTCGCGGCAGCCGACATGGCGGTCGCCATCTACAACCCCGCCTCCTCGCAACGGCGCTGGCAGGTCGGCGCGATGCGCGACGTCCTGCTCGAGCACCGCAAGCCGAGCACCCCGGTCGTGCTGGGTCGCGACGTGGGCGGGACGACCGAATCGGTCCGGGTGACCACCCTCGGCGAACTCGATCCCGACGAGGTCGACATGCGCACGCTGCTGATCATCGGCGCCTCCACCACCACCGTCTTCGACACGCCGGAAGGCACCCGGGTTTTTACTTCGCGCAGGTACGGGTCCGCGTAGGCCCGAAGACTCGGCCGGTCGGCCCACGCGGCCGCGACTCTCGACTACCCACGGGGTCGCGGGGCCCGGCGATACCGGCGTGCGGTGGCACACTGGTTCCGCGGGTTCGCCCGCAAGCGTGACAGCTCGTTCCTGGTTCGATTCCCCAACGCGTCCCACGAGGACGATGAAAGGATTCACCACGATGAGAGTTCAGCACCACGCACAGCACACTCTCGCTACCCGATTACGGCGCGGCATGACGGTCGGCCTGATCGCCGCCGCCATGGCGGTTCCCGTCGCTGGCATCGCCTCGGCACAAGCGCCGGCGCTACCAGCGGCACCCGAAGCACCGGCGGCACCCGCCGCGCCGGCCTTACCAGCGGCACCCGCCGCACCGGCCGCACCCGCGGTACCGGCCGCACCCGGATTGCCCGGCCTGCCGGGTCTGCCCGGATCACCCCTGGCCGACAGCGCCACCAGCATCACGCTGACGGTCAACGGCCTCGACGGCGAACCCATCGCGGTCGACATCGACGCCACGGCCACCGTCGAGGATCTGAAGATCCTCATCGAGGAGCAGACCGGCGTCGCGGCGGCCGAGCAGCAGCTCGTCACCGACAGCGAGGTCAAGCTCGAGGACTCCCGAACGCTGGCGTCCTACGAACTCACCGACGGCGCCGTCGTGAATCTGGCGCTGGCCTGACGGGACGATCCTCGCGGCGGTGGCGCTCAGCGCGCGAGCACCACCGCCGCACCCCGCTCCCGGCGAACACGCCGCAACCTGCCACTCTTGGTGGACCGCACCGCCAGGCGTAACATTCCACTGAGGAATGTAGTTCGAAGGAGCTGACCGTTGACCGAAGCCGCGACTCGACGCCGCCCGCTGAACTCCACCGCGGCCTCGCTACTCGGGTTCCTGCACGAGGGCCCGAAGTCGGGCTGGGATCTGGCCACGCAGGCCCAGCAACGCATCGGCGACTTCTGGACGATCACGCAGAGCCAGGTCTATCGCGAACTGTCCACCATGGACGCCGCGGGCCTGGTGACCAAGGGGGAACGCGGCGCCAGGGAGCGCACGCCGTATCGGATCACCGAGATCGGGCGCGAGGCGTTCGCCGAATGGATCAGCCGCGATCCCGGCGCCGAGACCATCCGGGTGCCGCTGCTGCTCACGTTGTCGTTCGGCGAACATCTCGACCCCGCGCATCGCGATCGGATCATCGCCGCCAACAAGAACATTCACCAGGACCGCCTCGACCGCTACCTCGACGAAGACGAGACCGCGCTGGCGCCACACCAACGCGCCACCCTCGAATTCGGCATCGCCTACGAGCGCGCCGTCCTGCACTGGTTCGACCAGCTGCCGACGATCTTCACGCCGTCGAACCCGCCACCGGCGGATTTCGGCATCGCACGTCCCGACTGACCTGGTTCAGCGCACCCGGTGCGACGCGGCCTCGTGCAGCCACTCGATCGCGTCACCGACCTCGGCGACAGTCACCGCCCCCGGAGGCAGCGGCGGCCGGTCGATCATGATCACCGGCAAGCCCGCCGTGCGCGCGGCGAAGATCTTCGCCTCGGTCTGCTCGCCACCACTGTTCTTGGTGACCAGCACATCGATGCGGTGACGCGACATCAGCACGAGCTCCTCGTCGAAGGTGAACGGCCCACGCGCCAGCAGCAGTTTGGAACGCGGCGGCAGCGGGACCTCGGGGGCGTCGATGGACCGGATGACGAAACCGTGCCCGGTGCAGCCGACGAACGCGCCGACCCCTTGACGGCCGATGGTCAACAGGACTTGTTCGTCGCGCGCGGTCAGGGCCGCGGCCGCCGACGCGAGATCGGGCACCCTGGTCCACAGGTCACCGCGCCGCTGCACCCACTCGGGGCGGCGCAGATGCAGCGCGGGAATGTCCAGATCGGCCGCGGCAGTGGCGGCATGCGCGCTCACCTTCGCGGCGAACGGATGGGTCGCATCCACGACAGCATCGATCGCGTTCTCGCGTAGCCAGGTTCGGAGGCCCTCGACACCACCGAACCCACCCACGCGGACCGCACCGACCGGAAGCCGCGGATTGGCGACCCGACCGGCAAGGGAGGACACGATATCCAGTCCACGCTCGCCGGACGCTCTGCGCGCCAACTCCCTGGCTTCACCGGTGCCACCGAGGATCAGAACTCTCAGGACAGCCCTCCGAAATCATCGGCACCGGCCCGGGCGGTAACGCCATCGAACTTCGAGTACTTCATGTAACTCTCCATCATGGAAAACGAACCGGGGGGATTACCCGGAACGGCAACGACCCTACCCCCGAGTGGATGGTTCTACACGTTCGCCTCCGAAACTTTTTCGGCGCGCGGACCCTGCGAGAACGGATTCACCGTGATCTGCGCGTGATCTGATCGTGATCGGCGCTACGGATCCCCGGTCGGTCGACCAGCAGGTTTTCGCACCACCCACTGGGCGACCGGCAAGTGTGGCCGCCAGGCCGTGAACGTGCCGAGCGGTTCGCCTCGGTAGATCTGAAATTTGCGCAGGGCCCCACCGAACCGCGCAGACCAGTCGAGCAGCAGCGCTTCCGATTCCGCGGTGACCGCGTTGGCGACCAGTCGCCCGCCGGGGCGCAGGCGTTCCCAGCAGCGCTCGAACATGCCCTCCTGGGTGAGGCCGCCGCCGAGAAAAATGGCGTCGGGCGCCGAGATCTTTTCCTCGGCTAACTCTGAGCGCACCTCGCCGCGAATCGTGATTCCCGGTACCCCGAGGGCGGTAATATTGGTCGCGATTTGTTCGCGCCGGGCTGGCAGTCGTTCGAACGTGACGGCACGGCACAGCGGATGGGTGCGGCACCATTCGATGGCGATACTGCCCGAGCCGCCGCCGATATCCCACAGCATTTCCCCCGGTGCGGGGGCGAGCGCGGTGACGGTGAGGGCCCGGACCTCGGCTTTGGTGAGCTGGCCGTCGCCGGCGAAGGCCGTGTCGGCCAGTCCGGGTAGGCGGGTGTCGCGGCGGGCGCCGGGATCGGCGCGGCAGTCGATGGCGACGATGTTGAGCGGGTCGGCAGGCGGGTGGTCCCAGGTCGCCGCGGGGCCCGTGCGCAGCTGTTCGGCGGGGCCGCCGAGTTGTTCGAGAACGGTCAGGGTCGAAGCGCCGAAACCGTTGTCGCGCAGCAACTCCGCGATCCGATTCGGCGTTGTCTCGTCTTCGCTGAGGACGAGAATCCGACGATTTTCGGACAATTCAGGCAGGACGGTGGGCAATGGCCGGGCAACCACGCTCACCACCGGAATTTCGGCCAGCGGCCAGCCGAGCCGGGCACAGGCGAGCGAGGCCGAGGAAGGTTGTGGGAACACCCGCAGCACCGAGGGGCCGAACCGACGGGCCAGGGTGACGCCGATGCCGTAGAACATGGGATCGCCGCTGGCGAGGACCCCGATGTGCCGATCGACGTTGCGCGCGAACAACTCCGGTAGTGCGGGCAGCAGCGGGGTCGGCCACGGCACGCGTTCGCTATCGCTGGGCGGGAGCAGCGCCAATTGACGCGAGGACCCGAACACCACGTCGCATTCGCCGATGGCGCGACGGACGCTCTCCCCCAGCCCCGACCAACCGTCGGCCCCGATGCCGGCGACCACGATCGGGTAACCGGCCCAGTCCCCGACGTCGATCACCGGGTCGCCGGTCACAGCCGGTGCTGCCGCTCGGGACAGTCCAACGACCTCACCTGTCGCAGCCGCTGCTTCCGCCCCTCCCCGCCCAGCGACCGCACCGGGGACGCCCGGAGTCGACATCCGGCCGTCATCGGCGGACATTCCGTTCCGCTCGGTCACCGCGGCATCCGGCGCCAGACAGATTGCGGGAGCAGGCGCATCACGAAGAATGCAAGGGCCAGGCGACCGGGGATGGCGACTCGGGTGGCGCCCTTGCCGAGGCTGCGGACCACGGCGTCGGCGACCTGGTCGGGGGTGCTGGCCATGGGGGCCGGTTCCATGCCGGTGGTCATGCGGCCGATCACGAAGCCCGAGCGCACCAGCAGCAGTTGGACGCCGGTGCCGTGCAGGGCGTCGCCGAGGCCGCTGGCGAAGCCGTCCAAGCCCGCTTTGGCCGATCCGTAGACGTAGTTGGCCCGGCGCACGCGCACGCCTGCGATGGAGCTGAAGACGACGATCTGGCCGGTCCCCTGCGCGCGCATCAGGTTCGCCAGGGTCGTCAGGACACTGACCTGGGCGACGAAGTCGGTGTGCACGACCGCCACCGCGTGCGCCGGGTCGTGTTCGGCACGGTCCTGATCGCCGAGGACACCGAAGGCGAGCACCGCGGTCGCGATGCCACCGTGTTCGGCGGCGAGTTTCTCCAGCAGCGCGGCGTGGGTGTCGGTCTCGTCGGCGTCGAATTCCACGGTGTGCACCGCGCTCGCGCCCGCCGCGCGGACCTGCTCGATCTCGGTGTCCAGGGCGTCGGCCCGGCGCGCGGCCAGGATCACCACCCGTCCGGGTGCCAGCCTGCGCGCCACTTCCAGGCCGATCTCACTGCGCCCACCCAGGACCAGCACCGGCCCGTCGTTCTGCTGCATTCCCATACCGCCAGTCTGTCATCCGGCCGATGGGTCCGGTCGCGGCCTCTACCGCCGCCCGCCTCGAATCTCGTTGAAGCGAGAGCGGCCCACCACCCGTATGCGCCGCTGACTCCCGGCGACCGGGCCGCACACCTGCATCCGGGCTGCGATCCACGCGAGGCCGACGGACTCTGCCGCTCCGGTCGCGGTAGCCGAAACCCGCGGAATCCGCCGTTCGCCGACCGACTAGCGTTTCCGTATGCCGACCGCCACCGCACAGCTCTCCCCCGCTGCCCTCGAGTTCGTCACCGAGCGGCACCTGGCCACCCTCACCACCCTGCGCGCCGACGGCACCCCGCACGTGGTCGCGGTGGGATTCACCTGGGATCCCGAGAGCGGGATCGCCCGGGTGATCACCGATGGCGCGTCGGTGAAGGCGCGCAATGCCGGACGCGGTGGCTATGCGGCGGTGAGCCAGGTCGACGGGGCGCGCTGGCTCACCCTCGAAGGACCGGCGACGGTGCTCGACGACAGCGCCGATGTGGCCGAGGCCGTCCGCCGCTACACCGAGCGTTACCGGGTGCCCCGCGAGAACCCGACCAGGGTCGTCGTCGCGATCCAGGTGCGCCGGGTGTTGTCATCGGCCACGCTGAAATCGCCTGCGCCCGAATAACACTGCGCTGTCCTGGTGTATCCGCACGATGAAGCCGCCTGTACCCGGCCCTTTTACAGCCCACCCGCAGCGAGCGTGCGGGCCGACCACCGAATTGCCTGTGCGCGAGGCGCTTACAGCACCGTCAGACCGTGCGGCCGGTTGTTCATCGACTCCACACCGTTCTCGGTGACGACCACGATGTCCTCGATTCGCGCACCCCATTCACCGCTGAAGTAGATCCCCGGTTCGATGCTGAACGCCATGCCCGGTTCGAGCACCAGGTCGTTGCCCCCGATGATGTAGGGCTCCTCGTGCACCGACAGGCCGATGCCGTGGCCGGTGCGGTGGATGAAGGCATCCCCGAGGCCTGCATCGGTGAGCACGGTGCGGGCGGCGGCGTCGATGGACTCCGCGCTCACCCCCGGCCGCACCGCAGCCACGGCCGCGGCCTGGGCGGCCTCGAGGACCGCCATCTGTTCTACGACCTCCGGGCTCGGGGTACCGAGTGCGTAGGTGCGGGTCGAATCGGAGTAGTAGCCGGGTTCGACCGGGCCACCGATATCGATGACGACCACGTCGCCCTGCTCGATGACGCGATCGGAGTGCTCGTGGTGCGGGATGGCACCGTTGGGGCCGCTGCCGACGATGACGAACGCCGCCTCGGTATGGCCCTCCTCGATGATCGCGGCGGTGATGTCGGCGGCCACCTCGGCCTCCGTACGACCCGCCCGCAGGAATTCGCCCATCCGCGCGTGCACCCGGTCGATGGCCGCGCCCGCCCGGCGCAACGCGTCGATCTCGGCCTCGTCCTTGATCATTCGCGATTCGCGCAGCACCGGCGTCGCCGAGGCGGGCAGACCGGTCGTCGATTCGGCGAGCGGGATCAGGTGCAGTGCGGGCATGGCGTCGGCGACGGCGATGCGGGATCCGGCGTGCAGCGTCGAGCGGACGAGCTGGTACGGATCGACGCCGTCGACCCAGTCCAGGATCTGCAGGCCGAGTTCGCCCGCCGCGGAATCGCCGAGGGAAGCCACTTCGAGTTTCGGAACGACCACCGAGGGCGTCGACCCGTCGGCGGAGATGACCAGACAGGTGAGCCGTTCGAAGGACTCCGCGGCCGAACCGATCAGATACCGCAGGTCGGGGCCGGGGGTGATCAGCAGGGCGTCCAGATGCGCCGCACGCATCAATTCGACCGCCCGCTCCAGCCGCTGGCCGTAGACCGTCGCCGCAAACCTGGCATTCGTGTGCGCGCTCATAAGCTCCGACGTTACCCGCCCCGCGCCGACGACCGCCGGATCGGCTACAGCACGAGGCAGGCCGGCCGACACGGCCGTCGGACACTGTGTCGGTGCTTCGGTGCACAATCACCGGTGTGACCGCTGACGAGAGCACCCGTGGACCCCTGTTGATCCTCGACGGCGCCAGCCTCTGGTTCCGCGCCTACTACGCGATCCCCGACAAGCTCAGGGGCGCCGACGGCCGGTCGGTGAACGCGTTGCGCGGGTTCACCGACATGGTGGCCTCGCTGGTGACCAAGCACCGCCCGAGCAGGCTCGTCGTCGGGCTGGATCTGGATTGGCGGCCCCCGTTCCGGGTGGCGCTTGTCCCCTCGTACAAGGCGCACCGGCTCGACACCAGCACCAGCGCGGCGCCGGGGGCCGAGGAGGTGCCCGACACGCTCACCCCGCAGGTCGAGATGATCCTCGAGGTCCTCGAAGCGGCCGGCATCGCCACTGGCGGCGCGGAAGGCCTCGAGGCCGACGATGTGCTCGGCACCCTCGCCAGCCGCGAACGCACTGATCCCGTCGTCGTCGTCAGCGGCGACCGCGACCTGCTGCAGCTGGTGCGTGACGACCCCGCCCCGCCGGTCCGGGTGCTCTACGTCGGTCGTGGTCTGGCCAAGGCCGAGCTGTTCGGACCTGCTGAGCTCTCGGCGAAATACGGTGTGCCGGAACAGAATGCGGGCCCGGCCTACGCCGATATGGCGACCCTGCGCGGCGACGCCTCCGACGGCCTGCCCGGGGTGGCTGGCATCGGCGACAAGTCCGCCGCCCAGCTGATCACGAAGTTCGGGTCGCTCGACGCGCTCATGGCCGCCGTCGCTGATCCCGGTTCCGATATCGCCAAGGGCGTGCGAGCGAAACTCCTTGCCGCGCAGGATTATCTGAAGGTCGCCGCACCGGTCGTGCGGGTCGTGCGCGACGCCGACGTGATCCTGTCACGCCCGGACATCCTGCCCGCCACCCCGGCCGACCCCGACCGGCTGCTCGCCCTGGCCGCCGCCTACAACGCCGAGAGCCCGATCACCCGGCTGGTCACCGCGCTGACCGCGGCCCACGACTGACACGACACCGGGCCGCCCGCAGACTTCGCGGACGGCCCGGAAAACGTAGTGCGAGCGCCTAGTTGGGGCGACCGACCTCGTAGGTGCCGTCGTCCTTGGTGATCTTGACGCTGACCTTCTTCGCCTCACCGCTGACCTTCAGGTCGCAGGTGAAGGTCGCATTGACCTCGACGGCCTGACCGGACGGGCAACTGACATCGGAGACGTCGGCGATGCCGTAGGAGTCCTTCAGCACGCGCGAGACGCCGTCCTGCACGGCCGCGTTGTCGAGTTCGTCCGAGGAGAACACGACAAGGAGCAGACCGATCACCGCGGCGACCACGAGCACGCCCGCGGCGACGAGACCGATGATCAGGCCCTTGCTCTTGCCACCCGAAGCGGGCTGCGGCTGCTGGCCCCACTGCTGCTGCGGTGCGGGCTGCTGACCCCACTGCTGCTGCGGCGCCGGCTGCTGCTGGCCCCACTGCTGCCCGGCGTTGGCGGCCTGGTTGTTCCAGTCCTGCGGCGGCGGCTGGGTCTGACCCCACTGCTGCTGCGGCCCGGTCGGCTGCTGCGGCGGCACGCCGCCCTGCTGCGGCTGCTGGCCCCACTGCTGCTGCGGCTGCTGGGGCTGTTGTCCCCACTGCTGCTGCGGCTGCTGCGCGTTCGGATCGTTCCACTGCTGGGTGGGCTGGGCGCCCTGCTGTGGCGGCTGCTGCGCGCCTCCCCAGTGCTGGGTGGGACCGGCGCCACCGGCCCCCTGCTGACCCCCCCAGTGCTGGGTGGGATCGTTGTTCCCCTCCCCGGGGTTGTTCGGTCCGTAAGGGCCGCTCATCCACTCGCCTCCACTCGCATCATTAGTCCATACGGTAGCCCCCCGCGCCGGGCCTGCCGCATTCGCACGACATCCGCCTCACGGTCGGTACGCGAAGAAATCAAATCACAGACGCCTCGACTACGCGGCGTCCACCGCGACGACACCCCGCCGCACGGCCCGCACCGCCTTGGCCGCCGTGGACGCGATCTCGGGATCGTCGGCGGTGTTGTGGATCTGATCGAGCAGGTCGATCACCTGTCGGCACCACCGCACGAAATCGCCCGCCGACATGGTGGTGCCCTGGTCGCCACTGGCCAGCAACGCCTCGGCCAACGCGTCACCGCGCGCCCATTTGTATACCCCGGTGACGAACCCGAGATCGGGTTCGCGGGTCGGCGGAAGTTTGTGCCGGGCCTCGTCGGAGCGCAGTTCCGACCACACCTCGATGGTGGCGGCCACTGCCCGACGGATCGGATCGGTCGGCCCCGACGGCGTCAGCAGGCCGGTCTCCTGCCTCGACTCGTAGACCAGCGTCGATACGACCGCCGCGAGCTCGGCCGGACCGAGTCCACGCCACAGCCCCTGACGCAACGCCTCGGCGACCACGAGATCGCTCTCGGCGTAGATCCGGGCCAGCCGCCTTCCGTCGGCGGTCACCTCGCCGTGGGCGACGAACCCGCGTTCCTCGAGCAGCCCGACGATCCGATCGAAGGTGCGTGCCAGCGAATTCGTGGTCGCGGCAACCTTCTGGCGCATCGTCTCGGTCTCGCGGGCGAGCCGCGAATACCGTTCGCCGGTGCGGCTCAGTTGCTCCCGATCGGGACGATCGTGGGCGGGATGGGACCGCAGACTGCGCCGCAACGTGGAGAGTTGACGATCTTCGCCGCCGCGAACCCGGTCGTTGCGCTTGCCCCGGCGCGGAGCCGAGATCCCGGTGCCGCGCAGCGCCGAGGCCAAGTCGCGGCGGATCCGCGCGGTTCGGTGATCGACCCGGCGCGGCAGATCCATCCGTCCGAGCGGTTCGGCGGGCTCGGGGAAATCGGCCGCGGAAACCCGGCCGGCCCAGTGGTCTTCGGTCAACACCAGTGGACGCGGGTCGCCGGGTGTCTGGTCGGGTTCGAGGATCACCGCGAGCCCGGACCGTTTCCCCACCGGGATGGCCACCACGTCACCGCGACGCAAACCGATCAGCGCTTGCACCGCGGCACCGCGCCGGTCGGCCCGACCCTGCTGTTGGATATCGCGCTCGCGCTGCTTGATCCGGTCCCGCAGCGACAGGTACTCCATGAAGTCGCCGTCGACGCCACCGAGCTGGCTCTCCAGCTTGCGCAACGCGCCCTCGTTGCGCTCGATGCCACGAACGAGCCCGACAACCGACCGGTCGGCCTGGAACTGGGCGAACGACCGCTCGAGGAGGGTGCGTGCCTCCTGGGCGCCCATCCGGTCGATCAGGTTGATCGACATGTTGTAGCCGGGCCGGAACGAGCTGCGCAGCGGATAGGTGCGAGTCGACGCCAGGCCCGCCACCGCACTGGTGTCGACCTCGGGCTGCCACAGCACCACCGCGTGACCCTCGACGTCGATACCGCGCCTGCCCGCACGGCCGGTGAGCTGGGTGTATTCGCCCGGAGTGAGCTCGGCGTGAGTTTCGCCGTTGTACTTCACCAGCCGCTCGAGCACCACCGTGCGGGCGGGCATATTGATGCCGAGTGCCAGGGTTTCGGTCGCGAACACCGCCCTGACCATGCCCTTGACGAACAGTTCCTCAACCGTGTGCCGGAACGCGGGCAGCATGCCCGCGTGATGGGCGGCCAGTCCGCGGTGCAGCGCGTCACGCCATTCCCAGTAGCCGAGCACTTCCAGGTCGTCCTTGGGCAGGTCGCCGGTGTGCTTTTCGATGATCGCGTCGATCTGCTCGGCATCGCCAGGACGGCTCAGATCCAGGCGCGCGCGCAGGCACTGGGCCAATGCGCCGTCGCAGCCCGCCCGGCTGAAGATGAAGGTGATCGCGGGCAGCAGGTTTTCCTCGTCGAGGCGAGCCAGGACGTCCGGTCGCGGCAGCGGACGGAAATTGCCGCCGCGCCCACCACGCCCACGCGGGCCACCGTAGCCGTGCATTCGGTCGGCGCTCTCACGCTGGCGGATGAAGCGGACGAGGTCTTCGTCGACCACGACCTTGCGATCGCTGGACTTGGTGTCGAACAGGTCGAACATCCGCCGCCCGACCATCACGTGCTGCCACAGCGGCACCGGCCTGGTCTCGTCGACCACCACCGCGGTGTCGCCGCGCACGGTTTCCATCCACGCGCCGAACTCCTCGGCATTGGACACGGTCGCCGACAGGCTCACCAGTCGCACGTCGGGCGGCAGGTGCAGGATCACTTCCTCCCACACCGCGCCGCGGAACCGGTCGGCCAGGTAGTGCACCTCGTCCATCACCACATAGGACAGCCCGAGCAGCGAGTCCGAGGACGCGTAGAGCATGTTGCGCAGGACCTCGGTGGTCATCACGACCACCGGCGCACCGGGGTTGATCGACTGGTCACCGGTGAGCAGGCCCACGCTGTCGCGGCCGTAGCGGGCGGTGAGGTCGGCGAACTTCTGGTTCGACAGCGCCTTGATCGGCGTGGTGTAGAAGCACTTGCCGCCCGAAGCCAGGGCCATGTGCACGGCGAATTCGCCGACGATCGTCTTGCCCGCACCGGTGGGGGCGCACACGAGCACACTGTGCCCGTCTTCCAAGGCCGCGCACGCGGTGCGCTGGAAGGGGTCCAGATCGAAGGAGATTTCACCGGCGAATTTCGCCAGTTCGCTGGGCAGCCCCGGAGTGTCGGTCACATGTCAGAGCGTATCGGAGTAGTCCGACACCGGGCGCGTGGTTTTCTCCGGCTCGCCCACCGGATCGGCCGACGCCACCGGTTCGGGAGTCTCCAACGGTGAGGCTTGTTCGTCGTCGAGCGGACCCCAGCCCTCCTTCGCCTCCCGGCGAGCCTTGCGGGCATCGCTGAACCGCGTGAACTGCACCGCGAACTCGAACAGCACGGTCAGCGCCAGCGCGAGCGCGAGCATCGAGAACGGGTCCTGTGGGGTGACGATCGCGGCGAAGACGAACAGGCCGAAGATCATCCCGCGCCGCCAGGCCTTGAGCTTGGCGTAGGGCAGCACCCCGACCAGATTCAGTCCGATGATGACCAGCGGCGTCTCGAAACTGACGCCGAAGATGATCAGCAACTGGATGATGAAACCGAAGTACTGGTTACCGCTGAGCGCGGTGATCTGGACGTTGTCACCGATGGTCATCAGGAACGACAACGCGTGCGACACGACCAGGTAGGCCAGGACGGCGCCCGTCACGAACAGCACCGTGCCCGTCACGACGAACCCGACCGCGAGCTTGCGTTCCTTCGCGTACAGCCCCGGGGTGATGAACGCCCACAGCTGATACAGCCAGAACGGCGTCGCCATCACGACGCCCGCGGTGAGGCCCACCTTCAACCGGAGCATGAACTGGTCGAAGGGTCCGGTCGCGAGCAATCGGCACGCGCCGTCGGGGCTCAGGCTGGCCCGCGCCGATTCGGGCAGCGCACAGTAGGGACCGCGCAGGATCTCGCCCAGGCTCTCCAGCCCGAAGAGGGTGTGCGCGTACCAGAAGAAGCCGACCAGGGTGGTCACCGCGATGGCGGCCAGCGCCAGCAACAGCCGGGTGCGCAGTTCCTGCAGGTGCTCGACCAACGACATGGTGCCGTCGGGATTCGTCCTGCGCTTGGTGCGCCGGGGATCGAACGGGATGCGCATGGTGGGTGGTGGCCTCTAACCCTCGGTTCGGCGGATGCTCTTGACCAGACAGCACTTCGCCCCGGAGCGATCGCTACCGCCCCGGGGTGATGGCCGAGGTCAGAGGGTCTTGTGGCCCTGCTGCTGCGGTTCGGCGACCGGGGTCTGCACCTGCGGAGCCGCCGCGGACAGCTGCTGCGGCTGCGCGGGGGTGGCAGGGGTCGCCGTCTGCGTGTCGGCAGCCGCCGACTCGGCCTGCATCTGCCCGACCTCGCTCTTGAAGATGCGCAGCGAACGGCCCAGACCGCGCGCGGCGTCAGGGAGCCGCTTCGCGCCGAAGAGCAGGACGAACAGCACCGCGATGATCAGCAGGTGCGTCCAGCTGAACGAGCCCATTATCAGATACCTCCAAAGATGTGGTGATTACCGATGCTACCTGGGATCAGACCCCGGTGAACGACCGCCCGCTGCGGTGTTCGCCACCCGTTCAACCCCGCGCGGCCGCGACCGCCCCGGTCAGCTCGGCAAACAATCGGCTTCCGGTGAAGCGTGCGGTGTCGCCGGATTCGGCGATCCGGATCAGTTCCGTCAGCCGCCGGTTGACCGGTGTCGGGCGTCCGACCATTTCGCCGAGACGCACGATTTCCCCGCACAACCACGCGATTTCGGTCCGTCGTCCAAGAGCGAGGTCGTCGGCCATCGACGAGCGGGCCAGGGGGTCGATCGCGAGCACTCGGCCGAACACCCGACGGAAGACGGGGTCGGGAACGCGCAGCAGACGCACCATCAACTCGGGCGGAACGGGGGTGAGCTGAGCGGGCCGAATTCGCGCAGTGTTCATCACCGCGAGGGCTTCGGACTGGGTCAGTGCGAGGCAGCGGCGGTAGTCGCGTTCGGCGAGTTCTTCGCGCAGCGGCCTGCCGGAGAGGGCGTTGATCGGGTTGTTCAGGTTGAGCAGAAGTTTGGCCCACTGCACCGGACGCAGGTCGCGGTGGCGGCGCAGCGGCAGGCCTGCCGCGCGGAAATGGTCGGCGAAGCGGTCGACGACCTGGTCGTCCTGGATCGCCAACACGCCGTCGCTGGCGCGGTGGAAGCACCCGCGGCCGCGGTGGACCACGTTGAACATCACCATTCCGGCGAGGGCGATGCTGGTCGGCAGGATCTCGCGGATCAGGCTCGCGTTGCCGATGCCGTTCTGCAGGCTCACCACCGGCGTGCCGGGGCGTAATCGGCCCGCGACGGCGCGGACCGCGGCGGCGGTGTCGGCCGATTTCACGGTGACAAGGACCAGGTCGGCCAGTTCGGGTTCGTCCGGTTCGAGGGCGAGGCCGAATCGGTCGGGTGGCACCTCGGTGGAGCCGCCGTCCAGATCGGTCAGGCGCAGACCGTTTTCGGCGATGTCGTCGAGGACGCGCTGACGGCCGACGAAGATCACTTCCATGCCCGCGGCGGCCAGGTGGCCGCCGATGAAGACCCCGACGCTGCCCGCGCCGAGGACGAGTACTCGCTGACTCACGCGGGTTCGGTCTCCCCCACCAGTCCGGCGGCCGCGTAGGCGACCAGCGCGGCGTCGGCGCGAATACGCACCGCCGCCACCAATTCCGGTGGGCCGAGCACGGTGACGCCGGTGCCGAAACCGAGCAGCAGCCGGGCCATCCAGTCCGCCGAGGCGAAGCGCATACCCGCCTCGATGCTGCCGTCGGCGCGCGATTGGATGCGGTGCATGGGGTACTGGTCGAGCACCCAGGCGTAGTCGGCGCGGATGCGCAGCCGGGCCAGTGGCACGTCGGGATCGTCCTGGAACAGGTCGAGCGCGGCGGCATCGGCGGCGGCGTGACTCGGCGGGCGGGCGGGTTCGTCGAGTTCGGTGGCGTCTTCGATCCGATCGAACCGGAACAGCCGAACACCTTCGGCCTGCCTGCACCAGGCCTGCAGGTAGCTGTTGTTGTCGACCAGCACCACGCGGATCGGGTCGACGATGCGTTCGGACACCTCGTCGCGGCTGGCGGAGTAGTAGACCAGGCGCAGCGCCCGCACGTCGGCGAGCGCGGCTCGCACGGTCGCGACCACCGGCTTCTCGACGGGCACCTCAACCGGTTTGCCGGTGACGACGGCGTCGGTGCTCGCGATCGCCGATTCGATCTTGGCAATGGCGGCGTGCGCGGCGGTGGGGTCGACCATGCCCGGCATTTCCACGATCGAGCGCAGGGCCACCAGCAGGGCGGTGGCCTCGGTGGAGGTCAGCCGCAGCGGGCGTTCGATGCCCGCCGAGAAGGTGACCTCGATGCTCTCCTCGGAGAACGACAGGTCGATCAGATCGCCGGGACCGTAGCCCGGCAGGCCGCACATCCACAGCTGATTGAGGTCGCTCATCAGCTGTTTGGTGGTGACACCCAGTTCGGCGGCGGCCTCGGCCGCGCTGATACCCGGATGCGCGAGTAGGTACGGCACCATGTTCAGCAGGCGCGAAAGGCGTAGGGACAGACGCGAACTCACGACGTGACCTCCGTGTGGTCGAGTACCGACCGTAGCCGGTTCATCACGTCGGCGCGCAGTTCCGGTGGTTCGAGAACGAGGACATCGGGGCCGAGACCCGTGATCAGCCGGGCTACCCAGTCGCGGGATCGGACCGGCACCTCGAGCACCGAGCCGGGGCGTCCGCCCAGGTCACGGGTCTCGATTTCGGTGCCGATGCGGCGCAATTCGCGACCGCGTCCCTTGGCGACCCACACGGTGGCCGATCCGGTGACGGGAGCGTCGCCGGTGACCCGATCGACAATCGCGCGCAGATCGGTATGGGCGGGTTTGTGCACCGCGTCGACCGGACCGTACGGCCGGACTTCACCGCCGATGCGCGAGAGCCGGAACGTGCGCACGGCGTCGCGTTCGCGGTCGTGCCCGACGAGGTACCAGCGCCCGTGCCGGGTCACCACGCCCCACGGTTCGACGTCGCGGGTCACGAAGGGATCGGTGACGGCGCTGTGGTGGCCGAAGCGCACCGCCTGCCCCGCGTCGATCGCCGCGAGGAGTTCCCGCAGGACCGGCTCCGAGCCGCGAGTGCGGGCGGGCACCGCGGGCACCGACACTCCGACGTTGTCGGTTTCGACGGTGACCCCGGCCGCGCGCAGCTTCAACAGCGCACCCTCGGCCGCCCCCGCCAATTCCGGCGAAGCCCACATCTGCACCGCGACGGCGACCGCCGCGGCTTCCTCGCTCGACAGGTCGATATCGGGCAACTCGTAGGCGTCCCGGTTGATCCGGTACCCCTCGAGCGTCGAGAACCGCCCCACCGGACCGACTTCGAGGGGGATGCCCAGATCGCGCAATTCGTTCTTGTCGCGTTCGAACATCCGGCTGAACGCGTCGTCGGTCACCGA
This sequence comes from Nocardia sp. NPDC058705, assembly GCF_042749305.1. Lineage (NCBI taxonomy): Bacteria > Bacillati > Actinomycetota > Actinomycetes > Mycobacteriales > Nocardiaceae > Nocardia > Nocardia sp. NPDC058705. Next base: position 659,605 of record NZ_JBHYRN010000001.1, read on the forward strand.
GTCCTCGTAACCGGCCACGCTGGTGCGAATGCGCTCCGCACTCAGGAACTGCCTGGTCGACAGCAGCGCGATGACCAGATTCATCAGCCGCTCGACCTTGGATATCGCCACCCGATAGAGGGTAATGGTCGCACCCGCTCCCCCGCGCGTCGGCGCACAGTTGCACCCGACCCGAGCACGATGGAACCCACCCCACCTGAAAGGACCCCCATGCTCGTCGCCTTCTCCGTTGCCCCCAGCGGTTCCGCCCACCACGACGGCTCGGTCGGCGAAGCCGTCGCCGCAGCGATCCGCATAGTCCGCGCATCCGGCCTCCCGAACCGCACCGACGCGATGTTCACCACCATCGAAGGCGAATGGGACGAGGTGATGGCGGTGATCAAGGCCGCCACCGATGCCATCCTCGTCACCGCCCCGCGCTGCAGCCTGGTCCTCAAGGCCGACATCCGCCCCGGCGTCACCGACGCCCTCGACACCAAGGTCGAAACCATCGAGCGCTACCTGGCCGACGACTAACCCTGCTCGCCCTCGATCACCAGGCAGAACGGATGACCGGCCGGGTCGAGGAGAACTCGCCATCGCTGCTCGTTCGGCTGATGCTCGGCTTTGATCGCACCGAGCCCCAACAGTCGCTTCTCTCCCTCGTCGAGGTCGGGCACCGCGAAATCGAGGTGAGACTGCTGGGGAGACGCCGGGCCCGGCCACTGCGGACGCTGGTAGTCGTCCACCCGTTGAAAGCCCAGAAAGAACCCGCCCGGCCCGATCAAGCCGGCGAACTCCGCATCCGACATCGGATGCGGTGCGTAGTCGGTCGCTCGCTGATAGAACTCGGCCAATGCCAGCGGGTCAGGACAATCGAGCGTCACCGCACACAGCTTCATCTGCTGACATCCTTTCATCGGTGAGTGGCACCGCCTAGCGTCACACGACGATCTACCGATCGCCAGGGGTTTACGAATTCAGCTGTGCAGCATCCACTTCCGCGCCTATCTACCCAGCGAGGTCGCCGTGCAGCCACTCTCGCGGCGGGCGGCCGGTGCGCTCATGCGAGCGGAGCAAAGGTCAGAGCAGGCAGCGGGCGATCGAGTCGGCTACACAGGCCGGGCGGTCGACACCCTCGAGTTCCACGGTGACGTGGCGGTGGATTTGGACGCCGCCGGGGACCTCGGTTACCTGAGTGAGGGTGAGGTGGGCTCGGAGTCGGGAGTTGACCGGGACGGGGGTGAGGAAGCGGACCTTGTCCAAGCCGTAGTTGATGCCCGCCTTGGCGGCGCTGACCGTCATGATCTGCTGGGTCATGGGCACGATCAGCGACAGGGTGAGGAAGCCGTGGGCGATGGTGGTGCCGTAGGGGCCCGCGGCGGCGCGAGTGGGGTCGACGTGGATCCACTGGTGGTCGTCGGTGGCTTCGGCGAACAGGTCGATGCGGCGTTGGTCGATGGTGAACCAGTCGCTGGGGCCGAGTTCGGTGCCGATGGCGGCGCGCAGGGCGTCGAAATCCGGGAAATCGGTGGTCATGCGGCTCCTCCGAAACGTTGGCGCAGTTCGCGTTTGAGAACCTTGTGGGTGGGTCCGAGGGGTAGTTCGGTGACGAATTCGACGCGGCGCGGGTACTTGTACTTGGCTACCTGCAGCTTGGCGAAGTCGATCACGTCCTGGGCGGTGAGCACGCCGTCCGGCACGACGACCGCGACGATCTCCTCACCGTAATGCGGGTCGGGCACGCCGATCACGGCGACCTGCGCGATGTTCGGGTGCCGCATCAGGGCCGCTTCGACTTCGGTCGGATAGACGTTGAACCCGCCGCGCAGGATCATCTCCTTGATCCGGTCGACGATGCGCACCCGGCCGGTCTTGTCACGGGTACCGAGGTCGCCGGTGCGGAACCAGCCATCGATCACGGCGGCGGCGGTCGCTTCGGGCCTGCCGGTGTAGCCGCTGAACACGTTGTGCCCGCGCACCACCACTTCCCCGACGTCGCCGACGGGCAGCAGTTCGATCCGGTCGGCGATCGCGGGATCGGCGATCTCCACGTCGACACCCCACACGGCATGCCCGACGGTGCCCGCTTCGGTGCCGTAGATCGGTTGATTCACCGCGGCGGTCGGCGAAGTCTCCGACAGCCCGTACCCCTCCAGAACCGGCGCATGGAAGATCCGTTCGAATTCCTCGAGCACGGCAACCGGCAATGCGGCACCACCGCTGATGCACAGTTTCAGCTCCGGCAGTTCCGGTGCCGAAGCCGCCGCCTCGATCAATGACAGATACATGGTCGGCACGCCGTGGAACAGATTCACCCGCTCGGCTGCCATCAGCGAAACAGCCTCGGCCGCATCGAATCTCGGCATCAGCACCAGGGTGCCGCCGACCCGCCAGTGCGAGTTCATCGACACTGTCTGTCCGAATACGTGGAACAGTGGCAGCGCGCCGAGGGCGATGTCGTCGCGGTGGATCTCGTTGGCGTCGAAGGTGTTCACGGTCGCGCACATCACCATGTTGAGGTGGCTGAGTTCGGCGCCCTTGGGTGTGCCGGTGGTGCCGCTGGTGTAGAACACCACCGCGGTATCCAGGGGTCCGCGCGAGACGAAGTTCGAAATCGCTTCGCCGACAAGCTCGGTGGGCGCGATCACGTCGATGCCCGCGCCCGCGGCGGCTTCGGCGCCTGTCTCGGCGACCATCGGATGACAGATCAGCAGCGACGCACCGCTGTCGCGCAGCACGTATTCCATCTCGGGCGCGGTGAGCAGCAGGTGCACCGGCACCACGGTCGCACCCGCGGCGAGGATGGCGAAGTAGGCGCGCGGGAAGTCGGCGGTGTTGGGGCACAGCAGTGCCACCCGGTCGCCGGGTTTCACCCCGCGCGCGATCAGGGCACCCGCCTGCTCGCGGGCCTGCTGCCACAGCTCGGCGAAGGTGATGCGGTTGGCGCCTTCGGCGAGGGCGAGGTGGTTGGGGCGGCGGCGGGCGGGTTCGGCGAGGATGCTCGCCAGGGAGAGGGTGGCGTTCATGGGCATTCCTAGAGTTCGACAGCGATGGCGAGTGGGTACTGCTGCCGCCTGCCGGGGCACGTGGCAAGGCGTGATCGGGTGGATGCGGGGACGCACCGGCGGGACTGTGGGTGCGGTGATCGCGACCGACGGGGGCACCAGGGCATTCCGCTGTCTGCGATCACCGCACCGGTCACCGTTGGAGGTGCACGGCGAGTCCCTGACCGACACCGACGCACAGGGTGGCGACAGCATGGCGAGCATCGCGTTCGACGAGTTCGAGCGCGGCCGTCAGCGCCAGGCGCGCACCGCTGGCGCCGAGCGGATGACCGAGCGCGATCGCGCCTCCGTTGGGGTTGACGTGGTCGGCGTCGTCGGGCAGACCGAGCCCGCGCAACACCCCGAGCGCCTGGGCGGCGAAGGCCTCGTTGAGTTCGAACACATCGATCTCGCCCAGACCCAAACCCGTTCGCGACAAAAGCTTTTCAACGGCAGGCACCGGCCCCATGCCCATGGTTCGCGGCGCGACCCCCGCGGCGGCGACCGCCCCGACCCGGGCGAGCGGAGTGAGCCCGTACCGGCGAACGGCAGCCTCGGAGGCGATCAACAGCGCCGCGGCGCCATCATTGATCCCCGAGGAATTGCCCGCGGTAACAGACCCACCGGGCACCACCGCCCGCAACGCGGCCAGCGACTCGGCGCTGGTCTCGCGCGGATGCTCGTCCCGATCGACGACCACCGGTTCACCGCGACGCTGCGGCACCGGCACGGCCGTGATCTCCCGAGCCAGTCTGCCCCTGGCGATCGCGGTCGCCGCGCGCTCCTGCGAACGCACCGCGAACGCGTCCTGATCGGCGCGCGCGATCCCGTATTCGTCGGCGATGTTCTGCGCCGTCTCGGGCATGGAGTCGGTCCCGTACAGCTCACGCATGCGCGGATTCACGAACCGCCACCCGATGGTGGTGTCGACCATCTCCGGCGAACGATCCCACGCCGCACCAGCTTTCGCCATCACATACGGCGACCTGGTCATCGATTCGACCCCACCGGCGATCATCAGATCCGCGTCGCCCGCACGAATCGCCCTGGCCGCGTAGCCCACCGCGTCCAGACCAGAGGCGCACAGCCGGTTGACGGTCACGCCGGGCACGGTCGCCGGTAGTCCCGCCAGCAGCGCGGCCATGCGCGCGACATTGCGATTGTCCTCGCCCGCTTGATTGACGCACCCGAGCACCACGTCGTCGACAGCCCCGAAGTCCACGCTCGGCAGCCGCTTCATCAGGTCCGCAATCACGTGCGCGGCAAGGTCATCGGGCCGAACCCCGGCCAGCGCCCCACCGTAGCGACCGAACGGCGTGCGAACCCCGTCGACCAGGTACGCGACGCCGCTCACAAGCCCATGTCCTTGGCGATGATCATCTTCATCACCTCGCTGGTCCCACCGTAGATCCGGTTGACCCGGTTGTCGGCGTACAGCCGCGCCACCGGGTACTCGTTGATGTAGCCGTAGCCGCCGTGCAGCTGCAGGCAGCGGTCGATCACCCGCGAGGCCACCTCGGAGCAGAACAGTTTGGCCGAGGCCGCGTCGGCAGGGGTGAGCTCGTCGAGATCGAGTGCCTCGAGCGCGCGATCGACGACGGCTTCGGCGGCGTCGACCTCGGCCTGACAGGCGGCGAGTTCGAACTTGGTGTTCTGGAACTGCGACACCGGCTGACCGAAAACCGTACGGCCCTTGGTGTATTCGAGGGTGAACCGAATCGCAGCCTTGGCCTGGGCGTAGGCGCCGATCGCGATCGACAGTCGTTCCTGCGGCAGGTTCTGTCCCAGGTAGCTGAAACCTTTGTCGGCCTCACCGAGCAGATCCGAGACCGGAACCCGCACGTCGGTGAAGGACAGTTCGGCGGTGTCGGACACCTTCAGACCCAGCTTGTCCAGCTTGCGGCCCACCGCGTATCCGGGCGACTTGGTGTCGACGACCAGCAGTGAAATACCGTGGCGGCGATCGGTTTCCGACGGTGGGGCAGTGCGCGCGCAGACGATCACCCGGTCGGCGTGCACACCACCGGTGATGAAGGTCTTGGACCCGTTGAGCACGTAGTGCGTGCCGTCTTCGGAAAGCTTGGCGGTGGTGCGCATTCCGGCGAGGTCGGAGCCGGTGCTCGGCTCGGTCATCGCGATCGCGAACATGATCTCGCCGGAGACGAATCCCGGCAGCCAGCGCTGCTTCTGCTCGTCGGTGGCCAGGTTCTTCAAGTACGGCAGGCACAGACCCACGTGCACGCCCGAACCGCCGAAAGACACACCGGCGCGGGTGGTTTCCTCGAGGAGAATCGCCTGGAACTTGAACGACTCGATGCCGGCACCACCGTATTCCTCGGGCACCTCGATCCCGAACACGCCCAGGTCGGCCAGTTGGCTGTAGAACTCGCGCGGCACGATGCCCGCCTCGTACCACTGGTCGTAGACCGGGGTGACCTGCGATTCGATGAACGCGCGCGCGGTCTTGCGGAAGGCTTCGTGCTCTTCGTTGAAAACTGTTCTCTGCATGGTGTTTCTCCAAAACTCAGAGACGGCGTCCGCCGTCGACGTACACGGTCTGTCCGGTGACGAATCCGGCGTTGTCAGAAGCGAGGAAGGCAACCACATTGGCGATGTCGGCGGGCTGCCCGACGCGGCGCAGCGGGGTGATCTCGGCGGTCTTGGCCTGCATCTGCTCGGAGGTGATGCCGATGCGCTCGGCGGTGGCCGCGGTCATCTCGGTGACGATGAAACCGGGCGCGACCGCGTTCACGCGAATGCCGAACGGGCCCAATTCCATAGCGAGAGTGCGGGTCAGGCCCTGGATGCCCGCCTTGGCGGCGGCGTAGTTGGCCTGGCCGCGATTGCCCAGCGCCGACACGCTCGAGGTGTTCACGATGGCGCCGCCACCGTTGTCCACCATGTGCTTCTGCGCGGCCTTGCAGCACAGGAACGCACCGCGCAGGTGCACCGCCATCACGGTGTCCCAGTCCTGCACCGACATCTTGAACAGCAGGTTGTCGCGCAGCACGCCCGCGTTGTTCACGAGCACATCGAGCGAGCCGAGTTCGGCCACGGTGCGCGCGACGGCGGCGGCCACCTGTGCCTCGTCGGCGACATCGCAGCCGAGCCCGATCGCGGTACCGCCCGCGGCGTTGATCTTTCCGGCGGTCATGATCGCGGCGTCGGCGTCGAGATCGACGACGGCCACGGCGAATCCGTCCTCGGCCAGGCGGGTCGCGGTCGCCGCGCCGATGCCGCGGGCCGCCCCGGTGACGAAGGCTGTTCGGTGGGTCATGGTCGTACTCCTGTGTCAGACAATGGCGTTCACGCCGGTGAGGGCGCGCCCGATGAGCAGTTTCTGGATCTGGGTGGTGCCCTCGTAGAGAGTCAGCACGCGGGCGTCGCGCAGGTATTTGGCGACGGGGTATTCGTCGATGTAGCCGTAGCCGCCGAACACCTGGATCGCGTTGTTCGCGGCCTTGACCGCGGTCTCGGAGGCGAACAGCTTCGCCATCGATGCGGCAGTACCGAACGATTGGCCCCGATCGGCGAGATCGGCTGCGCGCCAAGCGAGTAGACGCGCGGCATCGGTCTCGACGGCGATGTCGGCGAGAAGTTCCTGGACCAGCTGATAGCCGGCGATCGGCTTGCCGAACTGTTCCCGCTCACCGGCATAGCGCACCGCGGCTTCGAGGCAGGCGCGAGCCACGCCGACGCACCCGGACGCGACGCCGATGCGGCCTTTGTCGAGCGCGGACATCGCGATCCGGAAGCCCTGTCCTTCCTCGCCCAGGCGCAGCGCGTCGGGCACCCGAACCCCGTCGAGGACGATTTCGGCGGTCGCCTGACCGCGCAGGCCGAGCTTGCCCTTGACCTCGGTGCGGCCGAAACCCGGTGCGTCCGTTGGCACCAGGAACGCGGTGACACCCTTGGGCCCCGGCCCACCGGTCCGCGCGAACACCAGCGCCGTGTCGGCCCAGGTGCCATTGGTGATGAAGATCTTGGTACCGGACAGGACCCACTCCGACCCGTCACGGGTCGCACGGGTGTCGAGGTTGGCCGCATCGGAGCCGGTGCCGGGCTCGGTCAGCGCGAAGCACCCGAGCTGTTCACCCGCGCAGATCCCGGGCAGGAACCGCTGCTTCTGATCTTCGGTGCCGTACGCGGCGATCGACTTGCCGAACAGGCCGAGCGACACCGACACGATGCCACGGACCGCGCTGTCACCGCGCCCGAGCTCTTCCAGGAGCAAGCAGTAGTCGAAGGTGTCGCCGCCGGAACCGCCGTATTCCTCGGCGATCCCGATGCCGAGGAACCCCAGCGCCCCGAGTTTGCCGACGATCGCCCGATCCACCGACTCGTCACGATCCCACTGCGCCGCATACGGCACGACTTCCTTGTCCACCCAAGTGCGGGCGAGTTCGCGCAGGTCAGCCTGCGCGGGGGTGAGCTGGAAATCCACGGAACCACTCCTGAACCAAACGGCGTTAGGTTTACTCGGGCACCGTATCCTAACGCCGTTCGGTTAATCAAGGGTCTGTTTCGGCATCGGTGATACCGTTCGATTCCCGACCCCGAGATTGGAGTGCCGCATGGCCAGGCCGCGCGTACCGCTGTTGAGCCGCGAGCGCATTCGCGACGCCGCGCTGGTGCTGATCGACCGCGACGGGCTCGCCGAGGTCTCCATGCGCAAACTGGGCGCCGAACTCGGCGTGCAGGCCGCCTCGCTCTACGGCCACTACCCGAACAAGGACGACCTGTTCGACGACATCGCCACCGGCATCATGAGCACCGTCGACACCTCGGCCTTCGACACCATGAGCTGGGACCTCGCACTCGCGGACTGGGCGCGCAGCTACCGCACCGCCTTGGCCACCCACCCGAATTTCGTGCCGTATCTGGCGACCGGACCTGGTCGTCGAGCCGAGAACCTGCGCGCCGCCGACGCCGTACACGGCGGTCTGGTCGGCGCGGGCTGGCCACCGCGCTACGCCACCATGATCGGCGCGGCCACCCGCTACCTGGTCATGGGCTCGACGGTCGGCTCCTTCGCGGGCGGTTTCGCCGACGATGTGCAGGTCTACCGCGACCGCTACCCGCACCTGAACCAGGCACACCTGCTGCGCGCGATCGCCGACGAAATCGACGACGACAGTTTCGAATTGGCGCTCACCGCGTTCATCGCCGGGCTCAACGCCACCTACGCGACGGCGGTCACCGCGGACTGAGCCGCCCTCACACAACAAAACCGGTGGCGCCTACGCGATCGCTCCCATGCGCCACCGGTTTCGTTGTCGGTCCCCCCCGTCTGAGGGGTTCGCCTACATCGAGGCGATCAGCCGGTCGACGCGTTCGTCGACCGATCGGAACGGATCCTTGCACAGCACGGTGCGCTGTGCCTGGTCGTTCAACTTCAGGTGCACCCAGTCGACGGTGAAATCGCGACCGGCTTCCTGGGCGGCGGTGATGAAGTCACCGCGCAGTTTGGCGCGCGTGGTCTGCGGCGGGGTGTCCACCGCGGCGTCGACGGCGTCGTCCTCGGTGATCCGCTTGGCCAGACCCTTGCGCTGCAGCAGGTCGAAGACCCCGCGACCACGTTTGATGTCGTGGTAGGCCAGATCCAGCTGGGCGATCTTGGGATCCGACATCTCCATGCTGTAGCGGTCCTGGTAGCGCTGGAACAGCTTGCGCTTGATCACCCAGTCGATCTCGGTGTCGACCTTGGCGAAGTCCTGCGCCTCGACCGCGTCAAGGGTGCGGCCCCACAGGTCCACCACGGCGTCGACCTGCGGATCGCGATCGCGGTTGCGTAGGTGTTCGACGGCGCGGGCGTAGTACTCGCGCTGGATTTCCAAGGCGCTGGCCTGACGTCCGCCTGCGAGGCGCACGGGACGGCGGCCGGTCAGATCGTGGCTGACCTCGCGGATGGCCCGTATCGGGTTGTCGAGGGCGAAGTCGCGGAACGACACTCCTGCCTCGATCATCTCCAGCACCAGCGACGCCGTGCCCACCTTGAGCATGGTGGTCGGCTCTGCCATGTTGGAGTCGCCGACGATCACGTGCAGGCGCCGATACTTCTCGGCGTCGGCGTGCGGTTCGTCGCGGGTGTTGATGATCGGGCGCGAGCGGGTGGTCGCCGAGGAGACGCCCTCCCAGATGTGCTCGGCACGCTGCGACAGGCAGAACGTGGCCGCCTTCGGCGTCTGCAGCACCTTGCCTGCCCCGCAGATGAGCTGGCGGGTGACCAGGAACGGGAGCAACACATCGGAGATCCGGGAGAACTCGCCCGCCCGGACCACGAGAAAGTTCTCGTGGCAGCCGTAGGAGTTGCCGGCGGAGTCGGTGTTGTTCTTGAACAGGTAGATGTCGCCGCCGATGCCTTCTTCGGCGAGGCGTTGTTCGGCGTCTATGAGCAGGTCTTCCAGTACCCGCTCGCCCGCCCGGTCGTGGGTGACCAACTGCACCAGGCTGTCGCATTCGGCGGTGGCGTACTCGGGATGCGATCCGACGTCGAGGTACAACCTGGCACCGTTGCGAAGGAAGACATTGGAGCTACGGCCCCAGGACACGACCCGGCGGAACAAGTACCGGGCTACCTCGTCGGGGGACAGCCGACGGTGACCGTGGAAGGTGCATGTCACACCGAACTCGGTCTCGATCCCCATGATTCGTCGCTGCACACTATCGACAGTACAGCTATGACCAGTGCCCGCGCGGCGCTCCTGACATCCCATTCGCCTACGTGTTCACAACGATTCGGACAGTGCACGACCGGCGCGCACACGACGAGATCGGGCCTGCGAACCGCTGTGGTTCGCAGGCCCGATCATGATCGTGACGGTGGGTTATTTACCCGTCTCGTCGTCGGGTTCGGGCAGCTTCGCCTCTTTCACCGGCTTGGGCTTCGATGCGGCCAACGCCGACTCCAGGGCGGGGCCCTGCAGCCTGCGGAACGCCCGGCGCGGACGCTGCTGCTCGAGCGTGGCGACCTCGAGGGACGCCTCACCGAGCGAACGCTTGTCCTTGTCGGCCTCGGGCTGACCGGCCACCAGTGCGCCGATCGCCACCTTCAACGCGTCGTCCAGGGACAACCCCGGCTTGTAGGTGGCTTTGAGCTGGGTCAGGATCGGCTCGGTGGTGCCGCCCATCACGACGTACTCACGTTCGTCGACGATGGACCCGTCGAAGGTGATCCGGTACAGCACCGAAGTCGGCGACTGTTCCGGATAGCCCACCTCCGCGACGCAGATCTCCACCTCGTAGGGCTTGAGCTGATCGGTGAAGATCGAACCCAGGGTCTGCGCGTACAGGTTGGCCAGCCCACGCCCGGTGACATCGCGCCGGTCGTACTGGTAACCCTTGAGATCGGCCTGCAGGATGCCGCCGCGGCGCAGTGCCTCGAACTCGTTGTACTTGCCGACCGCGGCGAACCCGACGCGGTCGTAGAGCTCGCTGACCTTGTGCAGCGTCGCCGAGGGGTTCTCGGCGACGAACAGCACACCGTCGGCGTAGACCAGCACGATAACACTGCGACCGCGACCGATGCCCTTGCGGGCGAGCTCGGTCTTGTCGCGCATGATCTGCTCGGCCGAGGCGTAATACGGCAGCGTCATAGGACGGCGCCCCCTTCTTCCGCGGCTTCCCGGTCGGCGATCACGGCGCGGGCGATCTCGGCGAGACGATCCTCACCGATCTCGTCGGCACCGTCGGCGTCGATCACCACCGCTGTCGGGTAGATCCCGCGCAGCATGTCGGGACCGCCGGTGGCGGTGTCGTCGTCGGCGGCGTCGAACAGTGATTCCACCGCGATCCGCAGGGCGCGGTCCTGATCGATGCCGCGCTGGTAGAGCTTCTTCAGCGACGACTTCGCGAACATCGAACCGGAGCCGACGGCGGTGTAGCCGAACCGTTCCTCGCTGCGCCCGCCGACCACGTCGTAGGACACGATGCGGCCGGATCGGTCGAGGTCGAGGATCTGGTCGTCGAAACCGACCAGCAGCGGAATCGCGGCCAACCCCTGCATCGCAGCGGGCAGGTTGTCGCGAACCATCTTCGACAGCTTGTTGGCTTTACCGTCGAAGGTCAGCGGTACGCCTTCGATTTTCTCGTAATACTCCAGCTCCACCGCGAACAGCCGAACCATCTCGATCGCGATGCCCGCGGTGCCCGCGATACCCGCGGCCGAGAAGGTGTCGGTGATGTACACCTTCTCGGTATCGCGACTGGCCAGCAGGTTGCCCATGGTGGCCCTGCGGTCGCCCGCGATCAGCACGCCACCGCGGTAGGTGACCGCGACGATGGTGGTGCCGTGCGGCGCCAAGTCCTTCGTCGCGGTCAGATCCGAGGCCGGGAACCTGTTGGCGGGCAACAGGTCCGGTGCGTGCATGCGCAGATGTTCGGTGAACGAGGAGAGAGCCCGCCCCGCGTGGAGGCGCAAGGGGTCACCTGGGGTCACTGGCCGCCCTTCTGCACATATGCCCGCACGAAGTCTTCGGCGTTCTCTTCGAGCACGTCATCGATTTCATCGAGCAAGTCGTCGGTTTCCTCCGCGAGCTTTTCGCGGCGTTCCTGCCCTGCCGCGTCTACGCCCTCGGGGCCCTCGTCCTCGTCGCCACCCCCGGCGCGCTTGGTCTGCTCTTGTGCCATGGCAGCCGACCTCCTCTTCCTCATCACGATGATCGTGTGTGTCCCACAACCCTACCGAGCGGATCCGACAAGGTGGTCGATAGCGATCGGATTGTCGCGCGGTCGTGGCGTGAACCGACGTCAGTGGGTGAGCTGTTCGACCAGTTCCGTGGCCGTGCGCGAGGCGTCGAGCAGCTTTCCGACGTGCGCTTTCGTGCCGCGACGTGGCTCGAGAGTCGGAATCCGCACCAGCGAATCACCACCGAGATCGAAGATCACCGAATCCCAACTGGCGGCGGCGATATCGGCCCCGAATCGGCGCAGGCACTCACCGCGGAAGTAGGCGCGGGTGTCGGTGGGCGGGTTGGTCATCGCGTCGAGCACCTGCTGCTCGGTGACGAGGCGCTTCATCGAACCGCGCGCGACGAGGCGGTTGTAGAGGCCCTTGTCCAGGCGCACATCGGAGTACTGCAGGTCCATCAGGTGCAGTTTCGGCGCGGCCCAGCCAAGGCCCTCGCGGCTGCGCATACCCTCGAGCAGGCGTAGTTTGGCGGGCCAGTCGAGCAGGTGCGCGGCGTCGAGGGGGTCGCGCTCGAGCAGGTCGAGCACCATCGCCCAGTTGTCGAGGATGTCGAGCACGCGGGGGTCGTCGTTGCCCTGCCGGTGCACGAACTTGGCGGCCCGCTCGTGGTAAAGCCGTTGCAGCGCAAGGCCGGTCAGCTCACGGCCGTCCACGAGTGCGACCGTGGCGCGCAGTGTGGGGTCGTGGCTGATCTGGTGCACGGCGGTGACCGGGCGCGCGAGCTGGAACTCCGAGAGGTCCTCGCCGCCTTCGATCATGTCCAGGACCAGCGCGGTGGTGCCGACCTTGAGGTAGGTCGACATCTCGGCGAGGTTGGCGTCGCCGATGATCACGTGCAGTCGCCGGTATTTGTCGGCGTCGGCGTGCGGCTCGTCGCGGGTGTTGATGATGCCGCGCTTGAGCGTGGTCTCCAGGCCGACCTCGACCTCGATGTAGTCGGCACGCTGGGAGAGCTGAAAGCCGGCGTGGTCACCGGACTGGCCGATCCCGACCCGACCCGCGCCGCAGATCACCTGGCGGGACACGAAGAACGGGGTCAGACCCGCGATGATGTGGCTGAACGGGGTGTCGCGGCTCATCAGGTAGTTCTCGTGGGTGCCGTAGGAGGCGCCCTTACCGTCGACGTTGTTCTTGTACAGCTGCAGCCGCGGCGCGCCGGGGACGCTCGAGGCGTGCCGGGCGGCCGCTTCCATCACCCGTTCGCCCGCTTTGTCCCAGATGACCGCATCCAGGGGGTCGACGACCTCGGGCGCGGCGTATTCAGGGTGCGCGTGGTCGACGTAGAGCCGGGCGCCGTTGGTGAGGATCATGTTCGCCGCGCCGACCTCGTCGGCGTCGATGACCGGTGCGGGCCCACTCATCCGGCTGAGGTCGAATCCGCGCGCGTCGCGCAGCGGGGATTCCACCTCGTAGTCCCAGCGGGTCCGTTTGGCTCTCGGCACCCCCGCCGCGGCCGCGTAGGCGAGAACGGCCTGTGTGGAGGTGAGGATCGGGTTGGCCGTCGGCTCCGTGGGGGTCGAGATGCCGTATTCGACCTCGATTCCGATGATGCGCTGCATGCCGTCGAGCCTAATGGGTGCCGACCCGCAGCGGTCCGAAGTCGCTCGCGCACGCCGGTCACGTCCCCCAAGAGAGGGACCCTGAAATGGTCCTCGTGAGCGATCCGCCGGGCGGGTGCTCGCGCCGATACTCAGTGCATGACCGATGCCGTCGCACCCACCACCACAGCGCCCGCCGCGCCGCGGCCCGCTCGGATGATCGCGCTGGATGTGCTGCGCGGCATCGCGATCCTGGGCACCCTCGGTACCAATATCTGGATCTTCACCAGTGCGGCGGGCATGATCGGCTACCTCGATGAGCTGGGCGCCACGCCCGAGAACGCCTGGATGTGGTCCGAGCGGGTGCTCCAGCAGCTCGCGCAGGGGAAGTTCCTCGGCCTGCTGACGGTGATGTTCGGGATCGGTCTGGCCATCCAGCAGGGTTCGGCGCAACGGGGCGGTCGGCTGTGGCCTGGCAAGTATCCCTACCGCGCGGGATTGCTGCTCCTGGACGGATTACTGAACTTCCTGTTCGTCGCCGAGTTCGACGTGCTGATGGGTTACGCGCTGACCGGCCTCGTCGTCGCCTACATTCTGGCGACAAGCGAACGGGCACAACGCCGTTGGCTGATCATCGCGGCCTCGGTCCACGTGACGATGTTGACGTTGATCGCCGCCGCACTCGCCTTCGCACCGGCACAGGAGCCGACCACGTCGGCACCGCTGGACCCGAATCCCTATGCGGACGGATCGTTTTGGGATCTGGTGTTGTTCCGGCTCGACAACGCGCTGATGTTCCGGTTGGAGACGATCTTCGTGTTTCCGATGTCGATCGCACTGTTCCTCGTCGGTGCGCGACTGTTCCGGGCGGGTGTCTTCCGGCCTGAAGGGGCGCGAATTCGCCGGTGGCTCATGGTGATCGGCTTCGCCGTAGCCGCACCAGTCGATCTCGTCGTCGGCGTCGTGGGTGGCGGCGACTTCCTGATCTTCACCCGCTACGGCACGGCGCCGTTCGTCGCCCTCGCGATCCTGGCCGCCGTCGCCGAGTTCTACTTACGCAGGCCGCGCCTCGGGTTCGCGGGCGCACGATTGAGCGAAGTCGGCCGTACCGCGCTCAGCTGCTACATCCTGCAGAATCTGATCGCCGGAATGCTCTGCTACGGCTGGGGTTTCGGGTTGGCGGCGCGCTTCTCGGAGTCGGCGCGGGTGCCGTTCACCGTGGCGATCTATCTGCTGGTCGCCGCCGCGATCATCGTCTTCGCCCACCTGTGGTTACGCCGTTTCGAGCGCGGACCCGTCGAGTGGCTGTGGAATCGGACCTATCGTGCGCTGGCCGGGTGAATCAGCCCAGCCGCTCACCGGGTGGCGGGGCCGCATCCGGGGCGATGAGCAGGTCGGCGACGAGCGAATCCCGTTGCAGCGGAACACCGAGGCTGCGGGCATTGCCCTCGAACAACGACAGCACCGACTCGGTCAGGATGCCCTGCACCTGCTCGGCGGTGAGCACCGGCTCCGACTCCGCACGCCAACTCGCCACCACACCGTCGACGAGACCGACGATGCCGAAAGCCATCGGCCGCCCGCGCGCGGGTTCGATGCCGAAGCGGGCCAGGCTGGCCGCGAAGATGTCGGCCAGCTGACCACTGACCGCGCGACCGGCGCCGCTGAGGCTCGGTGCGCCCTGCGGTGCCGCGTCGCCGAGGAAGCGGTGCAGATTCGGGTGGAGTTCGATCCAGCCGAGGTAGGTGCCCACGGCGCCGCGGACGGCGTCTTTGAGCGTGCCGTCGGATTGGAGGGCGGGCAGCAGCTCGGCCAGGAGCAGTTCCAGGATCCGCTGACGGGCCAGCGCGTCGAGTTCCGCGCGGCCACCGACGTGGCGGTAGACCACCGGTCGCGGCAGTGCCAGGTGTTCTGCGATGAGCTGCACCGAGATCTCGAGACCGTGTTCCTCGATCACCTCGATGGCGGCATCGATCATCTCCGCACGACGGCGCTCTTTGTGGCCGTGCCAGCGGGTGGCGCGGCCGTCACCTGCGGTCTGGTCGGCTTGCGCGGATGGTGCAGTCACACAGCCAACGATACCCGCGGCGAAATTGACCGTGACATCGCGTTCCATCAATATAAGCGTTACTCGAAGTAACAGTTAACGCCGCGTTCAGTCACCTTTGATAATGCACACAATACCCGAACCCTTCCTTCGACACGCTGGTCTCTCGGCGGACACCGGTATGCTCGGTGACATGCAGGCACGGGCGATGGTGATGGCGTACGCGGTTCTCGCGTGCGTGCTGCCCGCCTTCGTGCTCATCTCCACGCCCGGCGGCGAGGCCACGCGGATGCTCGCGTTCGGTGCCGTCGCCGCCGCGATGGTGTGCGCGCTGGTCGCGGTCACCGGCCGCAGTCAGCTGCCCGTTCGGGTGGCGTGCGCGGGTCCGCCACGGTCGGCGCAGCGCCGCTTGCGCGGATCCTTTCTGCGACAGAGCAATCCGGATACCGCCGGCCGTCCACGTCCACGAGCACCGGGGATCGATCACCACTGACAGGTACCGCGCCATCGGCGCCGCCAGTCGGATTTCGTGATCCCACTCCCCCTTCGTGCGTTCGCGCACGCTTCACGGACAGGTCGTCCCGTCATGCTCGATTTCGTCTATTTTCCCGTGTCCGCCGTGCTGTGGTGCTGGCACCAATTCTTCGCCGTCGCGCTCGGCCCGGCCAGTGGTCTCGCGTGGCTACTCGCCGTCGTCGCCCTGGTCGTCACCGTCCGCGCGTTGCTCGTGCGCACCGCCCTCCGGCAGGCCCGGTCCCAGCAAGTCCTGCGTTCGCTGCAGCCACAGATGGACGCCCTTCGCCGCACGCATCGCGACGACCCGCGCGCCCAGGCCGAGAAGATCCGGCTGCTCCATCGCGAGCACGGCGTCAGCATGTTCGCCGGTTTCGTGCCGTTGATCGCCCAGGGGCTGGTCTTTCTCGGCCTGTTCCACGTGCTGCGCTCGTTCGACCGCACCGGCACCTACGCGGTCGGCCCGTTCACGTCCACCGACAGCCCACTGCCGGTCGATGTCAACAGCGCGACCGCGAACTACCTGTTCGGCGCACCCGAGGTCCGCGCGTTCCTCGATGCCAGGCTGTTCGGCGCACCGCTGTCGGCGACCCTGTCCGGTGCGGGCGAGGTATTCGTCGCGGTCGCGGTCCTCACCATCCCGCTGGTCCTGATCGCAGCGCTGGCCACCCACTTCACGGCCCGGCTCACCCCGCTGGTCGGCGACAACGGCACGGCCGCGATCATGCGCAACCTGTCGCTGTGGGTGTTCCCGGCGGGCGCACTGATCGGCGGGGCGATCCTGCCGGTCGTCGTGCTCACCTATTTCGCCACCAACGCCGTCTGGACCTGCGGACAGCAATATCTGATCCGCCGCAAGCTCGACACCGAAGCCGCCGCGGAAAGGGCAGTGGTCGCAGCTGCGGCCCGAGCTGCCGCGCCACGACCGGGGGTGAAACCCCAGCGCCGCAAGCGATAACCGCTCGATCCGGTGATCCGGTGATCGCCATCGGATCCGGTCCGATCGGGATGTGGTCGACCGGCGTGAGGACAGGAGCCGACGGTCGTGACCCGCGACAGTTACCCTCGGGCGGTGTCAGCGAATCCCGAGGACGAACTGCTCGCCGTCTATAACGCGGACGGGGTGGTAATCGGCGAGGCCGATCGCGGCACCGTCTACCGCGAGGGTCTGTGGCACGCGAGCGCGGGCGTCCTGGTTCGTTCGGCCGACGGAACCAAGGTGTACGTCCACCGGCGTACCGACAGCAAACTCGTTTTCGCGGGCATGCACGACTGCCTCGCGGGCGGCGTGGTCGACGCGGGCGAGGACCCGTCCGACACCGCGGTCCGCGAACTCCGTGAGGAACTCGGCATCGTCGTACCCGTCGGCACCGTACTTCCGTTGCGCGCCACCGCATCCTGGGACGGCACCTGGGCCGACCGCGCACTGCGCTGCCACCTGTTCGGGTACGAGTACCGCTACGACGGGCCGGTCGTCCACCAGCCGTCCGAGATCGCGGACGGCTGGTGGTGGACCGATGCCGAACTGCGTGCGCACCTGAGTGATCCGGCGTGGCCCTTCGTTCCCGACACACGGACCGTCCTGGACGGCCTGCTCGACGGCGACGACGGCCCCCGACGCTGACTCAGTAGACGACCACTGACCAGGTCTGCATGCTGAACGGCAGGTCACAGGCGGTTTCGGAGTGGTACCCGCCGTGCGCGGGCTGGCCGTAGCGTTCATAGCTGCCGAACCAGTTCCACCAGGCCCAGCAGGTGACGCGCACCTGATGCCAGACCGGGTCACCGCACTGCGAGAAGGCCCCGGTGGCGGCGATCGGATTCACCGAACAGCGACCTGGCGGCGTGGCCTCGGCGGGCGCGGCGAGCAGCGTCGAAGCGCCGATCAGCCCGGCCGCGGTGGCGCCGACTGCGAGTTTGCGAAGCGATGTCATGACAACCTCCCTGCGTGAAGGTCCGCTTCCCAAACCTGCGGCGATTCCACGCTCGGTCCGATTATTCGCACCGGGACACAACGTTCCGGTGATGACTGCTACATCCCTCGTTCCACTCACCACGTTACGCTCGTGCCCGAATAGTTATCTCCGGGCAACCGGGCGAATCAGTCGAGCTGACGCAGCGATTCCTCGTCACGAGCCAGCACCGCGCCACCGTCGGCGGTGAGCACGATCGGCCGCTGGATCAGCTTCGGATTCTCGGCCAACGCGGTCAGCCACCGCTCCCGATCGGCCTCGGTGCGCCCCCATCCCGACATCCCGAGATCCTTGGCGATCTGCTCGCCGGTGCGGGTGATGTCCCACGGCTGCGCGTCGAGCCGTGCGAGCACCGCCCGCAGTTCCTCGACGGTCGGTGGATCGTCGAGGTAGCGGCGCACGGTGTAGTCCACCCCGGCCGCGTCCAGGTGCGCGGTGGCGTTGCGGCTCTTCGTGCAGCGGGGGTTGTGCCAGATCTCGGTCTGTCCGGAAGTCATCTCCGCAGCGTAGGTGACGTGCGGTGCGCACCAGGGCCGCGCATCCCATACTGGGACCATGAGCGAGAGTGCGTCTCCTGAAAATCCTTATGGCACACCGACGACCACCGGCCCCGAACCGATCCGCTCCTACCAGGGCAGGGTCAACACCTTCGTCCGCAGTTTGCTGAAGGTGCCGATCCTGTCGGGCATCGTCGGCAAGTCCCTGGCGACGTTGCACGTGGTCGGCCGCAAATCCGGCGCGGTCTACGACGTCCCCGTGGCCTACACGAAACACAACGGCACCCTGCTGATCGGCACCGCGCTGCGCCCGTGGGTGAAGAACCTGCAGGGTGGCACGGAGGTGACTCTGTCGCGTGGGGCCGCGCCCGAAACCTTCACCGCCACTGTGCATACCGACGAGCAGCACGTGATCGAACTGTTCGCGGTGATCGCGCGCGACAACAAGCAGAACGCCAAGTTCAACGGCATCGGCTACCTGGCGGACGGCGAGCCGTCCAAGGCCGACATCTACCAGACCTGGCAGAAGGGCGGCGTGGTCATCGAACTGACCCCGCGCTGAACGCACGAACGG
Organism: Nocardia sp. NPDC058705; assembly: GCF_042749305.1. Taxonomy (NCBI): domain Bacteria; kingdom Bacillati; phylum Actinomycetota; class Actinomycetes; order Mycobacteriales; family Nocardiaceae; genus Nocardia; species Nocardia sp. NPDC058705. The sequence goes on from NZ_JBHYRN010000001.1 coordinate 678,462, forward strand.
CGGCCCACCGAAATGGGCCGCCGTTCGGCAGTGGATGTTATTTACCGCCCTCGGTCGGGGTGACCTGGGTGGGCTGGAAATTCGCGCCCGTCACGTCCACGCCCGCGGCCTTCAACTGGTCGAGGGCCTTGGTGACGTACTCGGTGGTGTAGGACTCGGTATCGGGGTCCTTGGTGAGAACCGTTGCGCCCTCGGCGTTCTTGGTGGTCTTGGCGATCGACACCGTGCGATCCCATGCGGTCTTGTCGATGGCGCCGATACCGGCGGGTGAGGGCCAGATCAGCTTGTTCACCTCGTTGATCTGCCACTGCTGGTGTCCCGCACCGAGCGTGGCGCCTGCGGCGACGGTGATGTCGCGGCACTTGTCGAGGTTGTCGCGGCAGAACGCCCAACCCTTGAGCGAGGCGGCCAGGAACTTGACGGTCTGGTCCTGATATTTGCTGTCTTTCAGCTTCTCGGTGTTGGCCCACAAGGCGTCCTGCAGCATGGCCACACCCTGGTCGTTCCAGTCGATGGTGCTGAAATCGTCTGCGGTGTAGAGCTTTCCGGTGGCCGGGTTCTTGGTTTCGAGGAGCTGGGCGTATTCGTTGTAAGACATGGCTTGGGCGGCAGCGATGTCCTTGGCCAGGAACGCGTTCATGTCGAACTGCTGCTGGACCAGTTTCACGTCCTCGGCCGGATCGATCCCGGCCTTGGTCATCCCGGCGAACAGTTCGAATTCGTTGCCGTAGCCCCAGTTTCCGACGGTCTTGCCACGCAGGTCCGCAGGACCGGCGATATTGTCGGCTTTGAACGAGACCTGCTTGGTGCCCGACTTCTGGAAGATCTGTGCGATCTCGGTGATCCCGGCGCCTGCCTCGCGGGAGGCGAGGGCCTTGGGCACCCAGGCGACGGCGTAGTCGGCCTGACCCTGGGCGAGGACAGTCTGCGGGACGATGTCGGTGCCGCCGTCGAGGATCTCGACCGACAGTCCCTGTTCCTTGTAGAAGCCCTGGTCCACGGCGGCCAGGTATCCCGCGAACTGCCCCTGCTTGAACCATTGCAGCTGCAAGGTCACCTTGGTGAGGCCGTCGGCGGTGGTCTCGGATTCGGTGGTACTACAGCCGGTCAACGCGGCGGCAGCGACGGCGGCCGCGGCCACCGCACTACCCAACCGGAATGCGGTCTTGCTCATGGATGGATCTCCCTCATCGGATCGTGGACAGCAGTGGGGTTCGGGGTCGGCGGGTGAGTTGTTCGAGCAGCAACACCGCTGCCAGGAAAACCAGGCCGACGCACATCGCACCGACGACGTAGGCCCAGGCGCGCGGATAGGCGGTATTGGCCGCGGCGGAGGTGATCCGGCTGCCGAGCCCGTTCTGCAGACCGCCGAAGTATTCGGCGATGATGGCCGCGATCACCGCGCCGGGTGCGGCGATGCGCAGGCCCGTGAACAGGTGTGGCAGGGCGGCGGGCAGCCGGACGGTGCGGGTGATCTGCCAGCCCGACGCCGCGTAGGAGGTCATCAGGTCGGCCTGCACCTTGGGCACCTGCCGCAATCCGCGCGCGGTGCTGACGAAGACCGGGAAGAACACGACAATGGTGACGACGAGCCGTCGCGGCGTCTCGGTGGTGGTCGAGTACATGGAGTTCAGCAGCGGTGCCAGCGCCACGATCGGCACAGCGGCAGCCGCGGCGGCGAGTGGGGTGAGCAACCCGTCGATCAGCTGGAACCGGACCGCGAGGACAGCGGCGGCCAGACCGAGGACGGTGCCCGCGACGAAGCCGATCAACGCGTTCGTGCCGGTGGCGAGGGAGGCGTCGAAGATCCGGCCCGCGTTCTCGCCGAACTGAGTGGCGATCGCGCTGGGGGCGGGCAGCAGGAACGAGGGCACGCCCGCCACCACCGTGAGCACCTGCCACAGCGCGAGAGCGACGACGCCGACGAGCACCGGGGGAAGCCAGGTCTTCATCGCAGGTCCCGTCCGGCCACGGCGGTGTCGTCGTGTTCGCCGCGCAGGGCGGCGCGCACGGCGGCGACGGCGGCGAAGAATTCGGTGGAGGCGCGAACGTCGGTGCCCGCCTGGCGATCCCAGCCACCGGTCGGCACGATCTCGCTGATCCGGCCTGGCCGCGCCGAGAGCACCACCACCCGGTCCGACAGGTAGACCGCTTCGGGAATCGAGTGGGTGACGAACACGACGGCCGCACCGGTCTCCCCCGCGATCCGCAGCAATTCGCCCTGCATGCGTTCTCGGGTCATCTCGTCGAGCGCCCCGAACGGTTCGTCCATCAGCAGCAGCGACGGTTTGCGGGCCAGCGCGCGAGCGATGGCGACGCGCTGTTGCATACCGCCGGACAGTTCGGCCGGGTACCGGTCGGCGAACTCGCTGAGTCCCGCCATGTCGAGGAGTTCGGCACTGCGTGCCTTGCGCTGCGCTTTGGGCACTTTGTGCAGTTCGAGGGGAAGTTCGACATTGGCTGCGACGGTGCGCCATTCGAGCAATCCGGCCTGCTGGAACGCGATGCCGTAGTCCTGGTCGATCCGGGCCTGACGGGCCGGCTTGCCGTGCACGGTGACGGTGCCGCTGCTGGGGGTCTCGAGGTCGGCGATGATGCGCAGCAGGGTCGATTTGCCGCAGCCCGACGGCCCGATGAGCGAGACGAACTCCCCCGGCGCGACGGTGAGCGACACATCGGCCAGCGCCGTCACGTCACCGGCGGCGAAGGTCTTGCCGAGATGACTCAGCTCGACCGCGCTCTCGGGTTCGACGACGGAGGTGGCCATCGGCGCTCCAGGCGTTCCCGCCGCGTGCGGTGGTTCGGGCACTGACGGTGGCATCTGAACTTCTTCCTGAAACGTTGTGGTGGAGATGGTTTCGCTCATCAGCGCTCGCTCGACGCGCCGGTGCCGGGCGGGTGGCTGTAGCGGCGCAGCGCCAGCTCCACCAGACCGACCAGCGCGGTGAGGACCACACCCAGCAGGGCGGCGGCCAGAACAGCGGCGTAGAGGCGGGACGCGTCGCCGGTGGCCTGCTGGGAGAACACAATGATCTGTCGGCCGATCCCGCCCGCGGTGCCGGTGGAGATCTCGGCGACGACCGCCCCGATCACCGCGGCCGCGGCGGCCAGCCGTAGTGCGGGGATGAGCGAGGGCACTGCGGCGGGAAAACGTAAGCGCGTCAACGTCGCCCACCAGCCGGCCGAGCAGCTGCGCATCAATTCGACCGAAGCGGCCGACGGCGTCTGTAGTCCACGCAGCATCCCGATGGCGATGGGGAAGAAGGCGAGGTAGGCCGCGATCACCACGATGCTCATCCACGGCCGCCACGGTTCGCCACCGATGGACAGTTTGCCACCCCACGCCGCCACCAGCGGTGCGAGCGCGATCAGTGGAACTGTTTGGGAGAGAACAACATACGGCAGAAGTCCGCGTTCGAGCCAGCCGAACCGCTGCATCGCCACGGCCAGCGCCACACCGACCCCCGCGCCGAGCAGCAGCGCCAGCAACGACAGTCCGAGCGTGAATGTCCCTGTGCGCAAAAGTGTTTCACCGACGGTGCCCTTGCCGTCCGCCTCACCGAGCACGGTGAACACCGACCAGACGTGTGGGAGTGCGGCATCGGTGGTGCGCGGCAGGATTCGGGTGCCCGCGATGCTCACGCCGTCGGCGGGCACGAGTACCTTCACCAGTTCCCAGATCACCGCCACGAGGACGAACGCACTCACCGCGTAGACCGCGCGCAACACCCTTGTCTTCGAAGCCGTCGCGGCCCGAATTTTCTGCGGGACAACGGCTGTCGCCGGATCGATGGTCGCTGTTGTCACCGACGCACTCCCGCCCACCATTGCCCGGCCAGCGCCGCGCCCGTACCGAGCGCGCTGATGCCGAGGGTGTACAACGCCCACGCCGAGGCGAGTCCGGCAGTCATGACGGACCGGCCTCTTGCGTCGCGGTGACCGGCTGGTGCAGCCGCGGCAGGATCTGCTCGCCGTAAGCTTCGAGCGTGGCGGTCTTGGCGTCGTGCTGCAGATACACCGCGAACTGGTCGACCCCGAGTTTCTCCAGCTCCCACAGCCGGGCGAGCTGTTCGTCGGGAGTGCCGATCAGGCAGAACCGGTCGACGATCTCGTCGGGCACGAAATCGGCGTGCGTATTGCCCGCCCGCCCGTGCTGGTTGTAGTCGTAGCCCTGCCTGCCCGCGATGTAGTCGGTCAGCGCGGCCGGAACATCCCCGCCCGCACCGTATTTCGCGACGATGTCGGCCACGTGATTGCCGACCATGCCGCCGAACCAGCGGCACTGGTCGCGGGCGTGTTCCAGGGCTGCGGCCGACCCGTCGGTGACGTAGGCGGGTGCGGCGACACAGATCTTCACCGACGCCGGATCACGCCCTGCCGCCTGCGCGGCCGCGCGCACTTTCGCGATGGTCCACGCGGTGATGTCGGGGTCGGCGAGCTGCAGGATGAACCCGTCGGCGACCTGCCCGGTGAGTTCCAGCGCCTTGGGCCCGTATCCGGCCACCCACACTTCCAGGCGCGAATCGGCGGCCCACGGGAACCGCACCTCGGTGTCACCGATCCGGGCGCTGCGCCCGTTGCCGAGTTCCCTGATCACCTCGACCGATTCGCGCAGGGTGGCCAGGGTGGTCGGTTTGCCGCCGAGAGTGCGGATCGCCGAGTCGCCGCGCCCGATGCCGCAGATCGTGCGGTTGCCGAACATCTCGTTGAGCGTGGCGAAGGTGGATGCCGTGACCGTCTGGTCCCTGGTGGCCGGGTTGGTGACCATCGGGCCGACGATCACCTTGCGGGTGGCGGCCAGGATCTGGCTGTAGATCACATAGGGCTCCTGCCAGAGCAGGTGCGAGTCGAAGGTCCACACGTGCGAGAACCCATGGGTCTCGGCCACTCTGGCCAGTTCGATCACCCGCGAGGCGGGTGGTGTGCACTGCAGGACCACACCGATGTCCATGGGTACTCTCCGTTTCGGATCAGGTTCTACAGAAGGTTCTGGGACAGCCCGCGCCGGAGGAACCGGCCGTGCCCGGCGCGACCGTGATAGGCGCCTTTGTCGACGATCACCTTGCCGCGTGAGAGCACCGTGTCGACGTGTCCGTCGATCTCGAAGCCCTCCCACGAGGAGTGATCCATGTTCATGTGATGGGTCTTGCCGAGGCCGATGCTGGTGTGCCCGTTGGGGTCGTAGATCACCACGTCGGCATCGGCGCCCGGGCTGATCACGCCCTTGCGCGGGTACATGCCGAACATGCGCGCCGGGGTGGTGCAGCAGACCTCCACCCACCGCTCCAGGGAGATCCGCCCGTCCTTGACACCCTGGAACAGCAGATCCATCCGGTGTTCGACACCGCCGATCCCGTTGGGGATCTTGCTGAAATCGCCGAGACCGAGCTCTTTCTGGTCCTTCATGCAGAACGGGCAGTGATCGGTACTCACCGCGGTGACATCACCGGTCCGGATGAAGCGCCACAGCTCGTCCTGATGACCTTCGGCGCGTGATCGTAGCGGCGTCGAGCAGACCCACTTGGCGCCTTCGAAACCTGGTGCGCCCAACTGTTCTTCGAGTGAGAGGTACAGATACTGCGGGCAGGTTTCGGCGAAGACATTCTGCCCTTGGCCCCGCGCCGTCGCGATCTGTTCCATCGCCTGCTTGGCCGACACGTGCACCACATACAGCGGGGCACCGGTCAACTGCGCCAACATGATCGCGCGATGGGTGGCTTCCTCTTCCATCTGCCACGGCCGGCTCGTGCCGTGGAAGTACGGCGAGGAGTCACCGCGTGCGAGGGCTTGCTCAACCAAGACGTCGATGGCGATGCCGTTCTCCGCGTGCATCATCATCAGGGCGCCGAGGTCACCCGCGGACTGCATGGCGCGCAGGATCTGACCGTCGTCGGAATAGAAGACGCCCGGATAGGCCATGAACAGTTTGAAGCTGGTGACGCCCTCGTCGACGAGTTCGCTCATCCCCTTGAGGGATTCGTCGTTGACCTCGCCGATGATCTGATGGAACCCGTAGTCGATCGCGCACTGCCCGGCCGCCTTGGCGTGCCATTCGGCGAGGGTGTCCTGCACCCGTTGACCCGGCTTCTGCACCGCGAAGTCGACGATCGTGGTGGTGCCGCCCCAGGCCGCGGCCCGAGTCCCGGTTTCGAAGGTGTCGCTGGCCTCGGTGCCGCCGAACGGCAACTGCATGTGCGTGTGCCCGTCGACACCGCCGGGAATCACGTACTTGCCGGTCGCGTCGATCACCGTGTCGGCGTCGGCGGCCAGATCGGCGCCGAGTGCGGTCGAACCCGGTTGCAGGACAGCGACAATCGTCTCGTCGGAGATCAGCACGTCGAGGAGCTGGGACCCGGTGGCGCTCACCACCGTCCCGCCGTGGATGAAGGTGCGCATCAGGGGTTCACCAACGGTCCGTAGGCATCCGGGCGACGATCGCGATAGAAGGCCCATCTCTCCCGCACGGTTTTGATCAGATCCATATCAAGATCACGAACAACCAATTCCGGGGAGGTGTCCGAGGCTACCTCGCCGACGAATTTCCCCTCGGGGTCGACGAAATAGCTGGTGCCGTAGAAGTCGTCGTCGCCGTATTCGCTCTCGATACCGACCCGGTTGATCGCGCCGATGTAATACTCGTTGGCCACCGCCGAGGCGGGCTGCTCGAGCTTCCAGAGATAACTGGAAAGCCCCCTCGACGTCGCCGACGGATTGAACACGATTTCCGCGCCCGCCAGCCCGAGCGCTCGCCAGCCCTCCGGGAAATGGCGGTCGTAACAGATATAGACGCCCACCTTGCCGACGGCGGTATCGAAAACCGGCCAGCCCAGATTGCCCGGCCGGAAGTAGAACTTCTCCCAGAAACCGGCCACCTGCGGAATATGATGTTTGCGGTATTTACCCAGGTAGGAGCCGTCGGCGTCGATCACCGCCGCAGTGTTGTAGAGCAGCCCGTCCATCTCCCGCTCGTAGACCGGCAACACGATCACCATGTTCAACTCGGCGGCCAGCGCGGCGAACCGCTCGGTCGTCGGGCCGGGCACCGATTCGGCGTATTCGTAGAACTTGGTGTCCTGTAGCTGGCAGAAGTACGGGCCGTAGAACAACTCCTGGAAGCAGATCACCTGCGCGCCCTGCGCCGCCGCCTCCCGTGCGTAGTCCTCGTGAACCTTGATCATTGATTCTTTGTCGCCGGTCCAGGTGGTCTGGACGAGCGCCGCTCTAACGATTCCCATGCTTTGTTATACTGCACCTACAACTGATTCCGTTGTGTTACAAGAGTGCGGAAACAGTTTCGGTGCCGTAAACCTTGGCGGTGCACCCCGGATCGGCCGCGCACGACCCCGCAGAATGAGCCAATGACCGAAGCCTCGCCGACCGCACTGCCCGCGGACTTCGCCGGGGACCTCGACGAACGAACCGCCGCCGGGATCGCCGCCGCCATCGGCCGCCGCATCCGCTCCGGCGCACTCGCGCCCGGCACACGGCTGCCCACGGTGCGCGAGGTGGCCCGCGAACTCCGGGTCTCCCCCGCTACCGTCAGCCAGGCCTGGCGCGCACTGGCGGCGACCGGCGCGATCACCGCGCGCGGGCGGGCGGGCACCTTCGTCGAGGCGACACAGGAGGCACCGGTCGGCCGGTATCAGCGACTGCACTCCCACTCCGACAATGCTTTTCGCGTCGACCTGTCGCGCGGCACGCCCGATCCGGCTCTACTGCCCGACCTCGCTGCCGCGCTGCATGCTCTCTCGCGCGACACCGCGCCGGGCGATCTCTCGGCCCACTACCTCGGCGAAGCGGTCTTGCCCGAGCTCGCCGCGACACTGCGCGCGGACTGGCCGTGGCCGTGCGAACGGCTCACCGTCCTCGACGGCGCGCTCGACGCGGTGGATCGCCTCCTCGCCGCGCATGTGGGCTTCGGCGACCCGGTCATCGTCGAAGACCCGTGCTTCCCACCCTTCCTCGACCTGTTGGCCCGCCTCGGCGCCCGCCCGATCCCCGTGCCGCTCGACGAATCCGGTTTCCGCCCTGAGGAATTCGCCCGCGCCTTCGACGGACCCACACCGCGCGCGGTGATCCTGCAGCCCCGCGCCAACAACCCGACCGGCGCCTCCCTCGGTGCCGCCAGGGTCCGTGAGCTGGCCGCTGTGCTCGGCTCGCATCCGGCGCTGATCATCGAGGACGACCACTCCGCCGGCATCGCGACAGCGCCGCTGCGATCACTGGCCGCGCGCTTCCCCGATCGCGGGGTCTATATCCGCTCCTACTCCAAGTCGCACGGCGCCGATCTGCGGCTGGCCGTCGCGGGTGGGCCTGCGGCACTGCTGGATCCGGTGGTCGAACGCCGGATGCTCGGACCCGGCTGGTCCAGCCGACTCCTGCAGCGCATTCTGCTGACGATGCTCCACGATGACGGTGCCTGCGCCACCGTCGCGGGTGCGCGCCTCGAATACCGCAGGCGCGCCACTGTTCTGCGTCGCGCGCTCGCCCGCCACGATGTCGTCGTGGCGGCCGGTGACGGCATCAATCTCTGGCTCCCGGTCTCCGACGAGAACGCCGCCATGATCAGCCTCGCCGCCGCGGGCATCAAAGCCGCACCCGGCGGCCCCTTCGAAGCAGGCGACCAACCGCTCACCGACCACCTGCGTCTGACCCTCGGCGGCCTCGGCGACACCGACATCGCCTGGCTCGCCGCCGAACTCGCGGCCGCCGCCGCTGCCACCCCCACCTACCGACGCATCCGCCGAACCTGACCGGAGCCGCAGGTCCGCGCTACATTCGACGAAGGTCGGGCCAGAGCTGCGACCAGGGCCGGACCGGCTGTTCGCACCGCCAGATCGTCACATCGCGGGTGATCCCCTCGTACCCGAGTCGGGCGTCGGCGCGGCCGATCGGAGTCACAGATCCGAAGTGCTCACGCAACTCCTCGAGGTCCGCCCCGACATAGAGAACAGTGGTCGCCGAGTCCGGTGGCGTGCCGAGGTACCCGTACCCGCGGCTCGGGCTGTACACCGCAGGCCATCCGTACTGCTGCCGGTCGGTGTCGAGAGCGCCTGCCTGCCAATAGGATTCGGTCACTATCACCGCCCGGGAACGCTCGTCTGGTGTCATCTCCCGGTAGGCCAGATCGGTCGACGCGGCCAGCTCCGGCCAGCCGAACTTGCCGTGTAACAGCAGATCCACCCCACCGGTACTCGGCGCGATCGAGGACTCCGGCTGCCACGGCAGCGACCACGCCGCGAGCACGACCGACAGCCCGATCACCGGAATCGCGGCGATCCGCTGCCAGGCGACCCTCGCCTCGACCAGCCCGATCGCCCCGGCCGCCATCGCCACCGGATAGATGCCGACGACGTAGTACGGTCGCCCACCGGTCGCCACGAACGCGATGACGAGCAGCACCACCGTCAGACCGAAGGACCGGTAGGGCCGCAAGGACTCCGCGCGGAACAGCCGCACGGTCCCGTAGACCAGCAGGATCGCGCCGAGCAGCCCGGCCGCGAGCACCGCGACCGGCACGAAGCTCAACCGCCCACCGATCGCGTCCTGCTCCGCGCTGACCACCGCACCCATCTCGAGCTGCGGCCACCCGTTCGCGGCCTGCCACAGCAGACTGGGCACCATCGACACCGCGGTGATCGCCGCACCGATCCACAACGCGGGCCTGCGCAACAGATCGCGAGGCCCGTAGACGAGCACGGCGATCCCGACGCAGATCCAGAAGAACGGGATCAGCCATTTGACCTGCATGTCGATCGCGGTGACGATCCCCGCCCAGATCAGCAGCACATCGGAGCGGGTCCGAACCCAGCGCACGAGCAGCCAGGTGATCAGCACCCAGAGCGGCGCGTCGATGGCGTTGGTCGAGAGCTGACTGCCCTGCACGAACAGAAACGGCGACGTCGCGTAGGCGGTCGCAGTGATCAGCTGCGCACTCCGCTTGCCGCCGATTTCCCGCGCGATCGCGGCAGCCAGAACAATGCCCGCAGCCGTGACCAGCAGGGCCGGAATACGCAGCGCCACCAGCGAACCCGGTGCGATCGAATCCATGAGCCAGGCGATCAGCGGCAGCAGCGGCCCCTGATCGGCATAACTGACCGAGAGGTGATGGTCGCCTGCCGCGCGGAAATACAGCTCGTCACCGAAGAACCCGTACTGCCCGAGCACGGCGAACAACGCGATCGAGGCCACCAGTGCGATCGCGCCGACGCCCACTGTCGCGAACGGCGGAACCTCCCGTGCCACAACCGGTTCCGCGGTCTCAGCGGTAGTCATCAGTCGTCCTTTCTGATCACCGCGTCGTACATCCGGATCAGATGCGAGCGGTACCTGCCCATATCGAAATCGGGTTCGCGCACCGCCCGGCCCGCGACACCGTCGATCGAGTCCCGGATCAGACGCGCGACCACGGTTGGGTCGAAGTCTCCGAACTCGCCCGTCCGCTGCCCCTCCGACAGCACCGAGACCAGCGGCGCGATCATCTCCCGATCACCGTCGGGGGTGTCGAAGCGCAGGGTGCCGTCCGGCCCACGCAGGTTCAGCACGATGTCGCCGACGGCGGCGACGTAACTGCGGTTGTCGTCGATGAATTGCAGATTCGACGCCAGGTAGGCGTGCAGGCAGGCGCGGTGACCATCGGCGATCGCCGCGTCCACGATCGGCCCCATGTACTCGGCGCCGGAGACGATCAGCTGGATCACGACCTGCGACATCAGCTCGTCCTTGCCGTCGAAGTGGTAGGAGATCACCCCCTTCGAGATGCCGGCGTGCTCGGCGATCCGCGCCAGGGAGGCGTTGGCGTAGCCGACCTCCGAGATCACCTCGACCGTGGACGCGATGATCTGCCGCCGACGCGCCTCCTCGATGAACGACCGCTGTTGTCCATCTGGATTATTTTCTGGCCGCATGGTCAGATTTTAGCACGGGCGGCCTGGAACGGCGCCCTAGATGACGTCAGCCTGGGCCGATACGGCAGACTGAGGAATCCAACTCTCGGAAAGGCAGCAGTGGTGACGCTCGGCACGGCCCTCGGCGACGCAGTAGCGCGCACACCGACGCAGTAGCGACCGAGTCGATCTCGGCGTCGTCGCGGCGTCGCGCACTCGAGTCACCAGCACCGTCGATCCCCCGGGAGCAGCCCGTGTCCACCATCGCCTGGACCGAAGACCACGATCAGCACACCGCCGCCTGGCATTCGGAGAACGGCGCGCCGGCCCCGCGCACCGTCACCATCGCCGACGACAGTCTTTCGGCCGATCACGCCTACCGCCGGATCAAGGCGGGCGAGGCGCTGCTGTGGCGGGGCGATTACAACAACGGTCGCCAGTTGCTGTCGGCGCTGGGTCGCCGCGCCGACAAGGTACGCACGAAGCAGCCGGCCGCAAAAGCCGGTCTCGGCGCGCTCTACGAACACGAGCGGACCAAACGGCGTACGCGCGCAAGCATTCTCGGCAGCCTGCTGATCGAGCTCGACGCGAACAACGAGCTCGATCTGCGGCGCGCACCCGATGTCCGGGCGGCGTGCGAGGCGGCCTACGGTCGGGCGAACGGGTCACGGGTGGTCGCGTTCACCGAGCTGCTCGGGGTGCTGAGCGCCTACCGATGGCAGGAGCAGGGCGTCGAGGTGCCCGCGCTCGGTGCCCGGGTGTACCCCGGCTATGGCGTATTCTCGCCCACCCGAAGCGAATACGTCGATCTCGTCGCCGATGCGCCACTCGACCCCGAAATTCGCACCGCGTTCGATCTCGGCACCGGCACCGGCGTGCTGGCCGCGCTGCTCGCCAAGCGCGGGGTTCCGGAAATCGTTGCGACCGACATCAATCCGCGAGCCCTGCGCTGCGCGAAGGACAATGCCGAACGCCTCGGCTACTCTCGGACGATCGCGGTGACCGGGCCCGCGCTGTATCCCCCCGGCCGCGCCGATCTCGTGGTGTGCAACCCACCGTGGCTGCCCGGCGTGCCCACCTCGGACCTGGAACGTGGTGTCTACGACCAGGATCAGTCGATGCTCACCGAGTTCGCCCGCGACCTGCGCGCCCACCTCACCCCCCACGGTGAAGGCTGGCTGGTGCTGTCCGACCTCGCCGAACTGCTCGGCCTTCGCCCCGCCGACGGCATCGCGCGCCTGCTCGACGACGCGGGCCTGCGCGTCCTCGGCAAACTCACCACGCGCCCGCGCCACCCCCGAGCCACCGACCGCGACGACCCCCTCGCCGCCGCCCGCACGGCGGAGACAACCACGCTCTGGCGGCTGCGGACACGCTAGCCCCCGTCGAGCACGCACCGCGCAGACCGCACGGCTACGCCCACCTCACTGAGCTGCCAGCATGCCCGCCGTCGACCGTCTCGAATGCCCCTGATTCTGTGTCGATCACACGACGAGCGCCCTCGATCCGGTGGTCTGTCCCCACGCGAGCCGGTGCGGCTGGCAGGATGCGCGGTACATCGTCCGGCAGCACCCGCTTTCGAGGAGATCTCGCCAAGGTGACCAGCATTTCGCCCGACCGCCCCTTCATTCGCGCACTCGCCTGCGTCGGCATCGCCGCGGCCGCCCTGGTGGTACTCGCCCCCGCCGCGCAGACCGTGCCGAAGCAGCAGGCGGTGATCCCCGGCTGCGCACCCGCCGCGGCGGGTCAGCCCAACGGCAAGCAGTGGCCCACCGAACCGGCGCTCACCATCGACACCGCCGCGAGCCACACCGCCACCCTCGAAACCACCTGCGGCACAGTCACGATCGCCCTCGATGCCGCCGCGGCCCCGCGCACGGTGAACTCGTTTGCCTTCCTGGCGAGCGAGGGCTACTTCGACCACACCCGCTGCCACCGGCTCACCACCCAGGGCATCTTCGTGCTCCAGTGCGGCGACCCCACCGCGACCGGCACGGGCGGCCCCGGTTACAAGTTCACCGACGAGAACCTGGCAGGCGCGGTCTACCCGGCGGGCACCGTCGCGATGGCCAACGCCGGCCCCGGCACCAACGGCAGCCAGTTCTTCCTGGTCTACCGCGACACCCAGTTGCCGCCGAACTACACACCCTTCGGCACCATCACCGAGGGCATGGACGCGCTGACCAACGTCGCCAACGCGGGCGTGGCGGGCGGTGGCGCCGACGGCGCACCCGTGGCGGACGTGGTCTTCAACGCCGTCACCACCACACAGAGCTGATCAAAACAGGGGCTGATCAACAGACGCGGGCCGCGTCTCCCCGGTGGGAGACGCGGCCCGCGTCGGATTGCTGGATCAGCCTGCGCTGATCGAGCTGAACAGGTTCTGGATGGTCTGCAGGATGATGTCGCTCAGCAAATCAGCGGCGGAACCGGCCATGTCAACGCTCCTCGTAAGTCCTCATCAGGTGAAACGAACAAGTGAAGCGTGCCTTATTCACTTGTTGCCGCGCAGCGTTTTCGCTGAAAAATACTGAACAGAATCACAAAGGCCGCGCCCCACCGGGACGCGGCCTTCGTAGATCGTGCCTACAGGTACTGACCCGTGTTGGACTCGGTGTCGATCGCCCGGCTGGCCGAGGCGTTCTTGCCGGTGACGAGCGTGCGGATGTAGACGATCCGCTCGCCCTTCTTGCCCGAGATCCGGGCCCAGTCATCGGGATTGGTGGTGTTGGGCAGGTCCTCGTTCTCGGCGAACTCGTCGACGATCGAGTCGAACAGGTGCTGGATCCGCAGACCCGGGTTACCCGTGTCGAGCACCGACTTGATCGCGTACTTCTTCGCCCGGTCGACGATGTTCTGGATCATCGCGCCGGAGTTGAAGTCCTTGAAATACAGGACTTCCTTGTCGCCGTTGGCGTAGGTGACCTCGAGGAACCGGTTGTCGTCGCTCTCGGCGTACATCCGCTCGACGACCTTCTCGATCATCGCCTCGACGCAGGCCTGCTTGTCGCCGTCGAACTCGCGCAGATCGCTCTCGTGCAGCGGCAGCGTCTCGGTGAGGTACTTCGAGAAGATGTCCTGCGCCGATTCCGCGTCGGGGCGCTCGATCTTGATCTTCACATCGAGCCGGCCGGGCCGCAGGATCGCGGGGTCGATCATGTCCTCGCGGTTGGACGCACCGATCACGATGACGTTCTCGAGCCCTTCCACACCGTCGATCTCCGAAAGCAGCTGCGGCACAACGGTGGTCTCCACATCGGAGGAGACACCGGAACCGCGGGTGCGGAAGATCGAGTCCATCTCGTCGAAGAACACGATCACCGGAGTTCCCTCGGACGCCTTCTCGCGCGCCCGCTGGAAAATGATCCGAATGTGGCGCTCGGTCTCGCCGACGAACTTGTTGAGCAGCTCGGGGCCCTTGATGTTGAGGAAGAACGACTTGGCTTCCTTGGCATCCTGCCCACGCGACTCGGCGATCTTCTTGGCGAGGGAGTTGGCCACCGCCTTGGCGATCAGCGTCTTACCGCAGCCGGGCGGACCGTAGAGCAGCACACCCTTGGGCGGGCGAAGCGCGTACTCGCGGAACAGATCCTTGTGCAGGAACGGCAGTTCCACCGCGTCACGGATCTGCTCGATCTGGCGACCGAGACCACCGATGTCGGTGTAGTCGACGTCGGGAACCTCTTCCAGCACAAGGTCTTCGACCTCTGCCTTGGGCACCCGCTCGAACGCGAAACCCGCCTTGGTGTCGACCAGCAGCGAATCACCGGGCCGCAGTTTGCGAATCGGCACATCGGGGTCTGTCATGTCGTCGACTTCGGCGATCTTGGACAGTGGACCCGACAGCCAGACCACGCGCTCTTCGTCGGCGTGGCCCACCACGAGGGCGCGCCTGCCGTCGTCGAGAATCTCACGCAGCGTGCCGATTTCGCCGATGGCGTCGAAATTTCCGGCCTCGACGACGGTGAGCGCCTCGTTGAGGCGCACGGTCTGACCGTATTCCAGTGCGTCGGCGTCGATATTGGGCGAGCAGGTGAGGCGCATCTTGCGTCCGGAGGTGAAGACGTCGACCGTCTGATCCTCGTAGACGCCGATGACGATGCCGTATCCGCTCGGCGGCTGACCCAGGCGATCGACTTCCTCGCGCAACGCGATCAGCTGCTGGCGCGCTTCTTTGAGCGTGTCCATCAACTTGCCGTTGCGGATGGTCAGCGAATCGATCCTGGCTTCCAATTCGCGTGCGCGATCCGGCGAATCGGCGAGTTGCCTGCGAAGAGCAGCCGACTCGGCGCGAACCGCCTCGAGCTCTCGCCAGGCCGCCGAATCCGAATTCTCGTTGGGGCTCATGATGCTGCTCCTCCCAGTCCCGGTCTATCAACGCTACCGGGCGCGGTCCGTTCTCGCTTTCCGACATGGTTTCGTCGTGATCACATCTTGTACGGTCGGTACGACATCAACCACACATTTACACCTGTTAGGCTCCCCTAACAGCCCGTACGGGGCACTCGCCCATCGAGTCGAAAGGTTTGCTGAGCATGCACCTTCCTCCCCGCACGATCCATTTCACCGTCGCCGCCGCGGCGCTGGCCGTCACCGTCGGACTGACCGGCTGCGGCTCCGACGATTCCTCGACGAATGCCACCACGAGCAGTACCAGTATCGCGGCCGCTCCGTCCAGCGATTCGGCAACTCCGGCGCCTTCCGGTGACAACGCCGCCGCCCCCACCGCCGATTCCCTGAAGGCGACGCTGACGAAGTTCGCCGATCCGGGAGTATCCACCGACGAGAAGGCGAAACTGATCGTCGGCGGCGACGCGCACAAGTCCAACATCGATCAGATGAACGGCATGCTCGGTGGCTACACCCTGACTTTCGCCGTCGACAACGTCGCGACCAGCGATGGCAAGGCCACCGCGGACGTGACGATCACCTCCCCGCACGGCACCGCGCCCTCGTTCCCGATGACCTGGGAGCAGGAAGACGGCACCTGGAAGATGTCGAACACCAGCGGCTGCCTGCTGCTCGGCTTCGCCCAAGCTCCCTGCACGCCCGCCTGATCGATCGGGTTCACCTGAACGGTCCGCGAGTACCACCGGGGCCGTGTAGTCGCTCCACGCGGCACGGAGCCCACCAAGATCACCACTGCAGAACCCCGGTGCCCGTGACGCTCGAGTAGTTCCACCCGGCGACCGGGTAGTTCCGCGGTGGGTGCGCGCGGCGAATTCTGCGATTCTCTGTGCCATGAGTGTTGTTCCCAGTGTCGCGGTGGTCGCCGCGAACACCCCGGCCGATCGTGACCGGTTCCTGGATCTGCTGCGCATTTCCTCGCTGGTGGTCGTTGTCGCGGGCCACTGTTTGATGCTGACCGTGACGGTGTCGGACACCGAGGTGCACTTCGGCAATGTGCTCGCCGACCTGCCGGTGCTGCAGCCGCTCACCTGGGCGCTGCAGGTGCTGCCGCTGTTCTTCTTCGCGGGTGTGGCCGCCGGGGCGCGGGGCATCGGTCCTGGAACATCGTGGGGCGCTTGGCTTTTCCGGCGCACACAGCGTCTGGTGCGACCGCTGGGATATTTTCTGGTGGCATCGGCGGTGCTGGTTGCGGTGGCTCAGGAGCTGCTGGCGCCCGGCTGGCATCGGCCGCTGGCGGTGACAAGTGTTCAGCTGCTGTGGTTTCTCGGGGTGTACCTGGTCGTGCTGGCGTGTGCGCCCGCGCTAGCCGCGGTTGTCACCACCGGTCGCCGGATGTTCGTCGCGATCGGCGCGCTCGTCGGGCTGACGGCGGTGATCGATGCCGTGCGGTTCGCCGGTGCTCCGGCCGAGGTCGGGTACGTGAACTTTCTGGTGTGGTTGATTTCCGCGGTTCTCGGTGTCGGATACCTGCGCGGGCTGCTGTCGCGTCGGGTCGCCGGTGCGCTCGCGGCTGCCGCGTTCGTTGTCGACATCGCGCTCGTCGTCTTCGGCCCGTACGAGGTCAGCCTGGTGACGGTGCCCGGCCAGCGTCTGTCCAATCTGGCACCGCCGTCGCTGCTGCTGGCCGGGCACGCGGTGGTGGTGTGCTGTGCCGCCATCGCCGCGGCACCGTGGCTGCGTGGCATCGCCGCACGTCCGAGGGTGTGGTGGGCGACGGTCATCGGCAATACCGGCGCCATGACGCTGTACCTGTGGCATATGCCCGCGCTGCTCACCGTGCTCGTACTCAGCCACCTCGCCGGCATCAACCGTTCCAACCCGGGGCAGCCCGGATTCTGGCTGCTCACGGCCGCACAACTCATCGTGACGACGGCTGTGACCGCGGGGTTGTTCCTCGCCCTGCGGGGATTGGAGAACACTCCGGTGCGATGGTGGGACGACGCGGTCCGGCAGGTGCGCGGTGTCCGGTCGGCCGCCGTGGTCGTAGCCGTGAGCGCGGTCGGCTGCGCACTACTGCAGGCCGTACGGTTCGGGCTCACCCCGGACGGCTGGTTCTGGTTCGCCTGCGCGGCCGCCGGCTTGCTGACGGCCCGCCTGCTCACCCGCCCGTAACCCGGCGGATCCGCCGGGTTACGGGCTCGACGCTCAGCCCTTCGACGCTCAGCCCTTCGACGGACGCCGCTGCGGCTTGGGCGTGACGGTGCCCTCGGCCAGGCGCCGTGCGCTCACCAGGAACGCGGTGTGGCCCTGCATCCGATGTTCGGGCCGCACGGCCAGACCGACGACGTGCCAGCCGCGCACCATCGACTCCCACGAGCGCGGTTCGGTCCAGCATTCCTGCTCGCGCAGCGCCTCGACCACCTTCGACAGCTGGGTGACGGTGGCGACATAGACCACCAGCACACCGCCGGGCACCAGCGCCTTCGACACCGCGGGCAGCGCGTCCCACGGTGCGAGCATGTCGAGCACGACCCGGTCGACCGGCTCGCCCTCGTACTGGGCCACATCGGCGATGGTGATCGACCAGTTCGGCGGGCGTTCACCGAAGAACGTCTCCACATTGCGGACGGCGTGCTCGGCGTGGTCGTCGCGGATCTCGTAGGAGATCACCTCGCCCTCGGGCCCGACCGCGCGCAGCAGCGAACAGGTCAGCGCCCCCGAACCGGCCCCGGCTTCCAGCACACGGGCACCGGGGAACACGTCACCCTCGTGCACGATCTGGGCAGCGTCCTTGGGGTAGATGACGGCGGCGCCGCGCGGCATCGACAGCACGTAGTCGGTGAGCAACGGGCGAAGGGCCAGATACGGGGT
Source organism: Nocardia sp. NPDC058705 (assembly GCF_042749305.1). NCBI lineage: Bacteria > Bacillati > Actinomycetota > Actinomycetes > Mycobacteriales > Nocardiaceae > Nocardia > Nocardia sp. NPDC058705. The sequence continues at coordinate 696,569 of NZ_JBHYRN010000001.1, forward strand.
CCCGTTCACCGACTTCGCCACGGTGCCCTCGTCCTTGCCGATGAGGTCGTCGTGCTTGATGCCACCGCGATGGGTATGGAATTCCTTACCCTCCTCCAGCACCACCGTGAAGAGGCGACCTTTGCCATCGGTCAGCTGCACGCGGTCCCCGATCGCGAACGGTCCCGTTCGTCTGGCCGTCAATGTATCTCCGTTCTCCGTTGGAGTAACCAGCCTGCCAGGTCCGACGACCCCGCCCCGAACAGGGTGGGAGCTACTTCGCGGCAGCCGGAACCCGCTGCTGCTCACGTGCCGACGCGTGGGTCTCGTCCTGGAACATGTGCGCGGCGTGATCCTGGCAGTCCCGGCCCATATCCCTCGAATCCACCGCTCCCAGGCCTGGGTCGGCGATTGGTGTCGGTGGCTGCCGTTAACCTCCGACTATGTCAGCGCCACTGTCCGTACCCACGACCGATGAGACCGCCGACGTACCGGTCGTGAACGCCGCCGATGCGCCGGTGCACCGGTCGCGTCCGGCGTTGTCGCCTTCGCGGGCAAGCGATTTCAAGCAGTGTCCGTTGAAGTACCGGTTGCGGGCGATCGATCGGGTGCCGGAACCGCCGTCGCGGGCCGCGGTGCGCGGGACCGTCGTGCACGCGGTCCTGGAGGACCTTTTCGGGTTGCCCGCGGACGAGCGGCAGCCGGAGCGGGCGGCGGACCTGATACCGGGCGCGTGGGACCGGGTGCGGGCCGATCGGGACGGCCTCGACGAGCTCGTCGCCGACGGCGGGCCGCAAGCCCTGTTCGACGAGGTGCGCAAGCTGGTCGCGAGCTACTACGAACTCGAGGACCCGCGCCGGTTCGAGCCGCACGCGCTGGAGGAACGGGTCGAGGTCGACCTCGACGGCGACATTCCGCTGCGCGGTTTCGTCGACCGGATCGACGTGGCGCCGAACGGTCTGCTGCGCGTGGTCGACTACAAAACCGGTCGCTCACCCGGTCCGATGCACGAAGCGCGCGCCCTGTTCCAGCTCAAGTTCTACGCCCTGATGATCCTGCGCACCCGCGACATCGTCCCGGCCCAACTGCGCCTGATCTATCTCGCCGACAAGAACATCCTCACCTACACTCCCGACCGCGACGAACTGGACCGCTTCCAGCGCATTCTCACCGCTCTCTGGCAAGCCATCATCGACGCGGGCAAGACCGGTGACTTCCCGCCGACCCGCAACTCGATGTGCAAGTTCTGCGATTTCCAAGCCCTGTGCCCGGAGTACGGCGGCACTCCCCCGCCCTACCCCGGCTGGCCCGTCCAAGCCCCGGTCCCGGTCGACCTGGCGGCGGATCGGCTCCCGGAAGACGTGTGACGCCGAGTCAATCCCATTCGACGCGTAGGGCATTCGGGCCACGCAGCGCGGTGCCCACCTGACTGGTGATCGTAGGGTCGGCGCCGTCGGCCAGCCGGAGCCCGGGCAGTCGCTGGACCAGCGCGATCAGCCCGGTGCGCAGTTCGGCCAAGGCCAGCCAGCTACCGAGGCAGCTGTGCGGGCCCTGCCCGAACGACAGCATCGTGGTGACGCGGCGGGTGATGTCGAACCGGTGTGGCGCAGGATATCTCGCGGGATCACGGTGGGCGGCGTTGATGGCGAAGATCACCGGGGTCATGGCGGGGATGTCGAGGCCCTGCCACTGGGTAGCGACGGGACAGGCGCGTGGGAGCAGCCCCACCGGCGGTTCCCAGCGCAGGCCCTCCCAGATCGCCCACTGCGCTTGCTCGGCCGGATCCGCGGCCACGGCGGCTAGCTGATCGGGGTGAGTCAGCAACGCCGACACCGTGTTTCCCAGCGCGAGCATGGTGGTGTCGGCACCGGCCGGGAACAGCAGGCGCAGAAACGCGAGCACTTGGTCGTCGGACAGCGTTTCCCCGTCGACCGATTCGGTGACGAGTTTCGAGAGCATATCGTCGCCGGGTTCGCGGCGACGCGCGGCGATGATCGGCACCACATACTCGGCGAACTCTCGCGAAGCACGGTGGGCGGCAGACGGATCCAGTGGGAAATAGAACAGGTCGTGGGCCCAGCGCAGCACGGTTGCCTCGTCCCGCACCGGGAGGCCGAGCAGCCTGCTGATGACGAGAGCCGGGTAGCGCGTGGTGAATTCGGCGACCAGGTCCACGCTGCCCTCCCCCACGAATCTGTCGATCAATTCGTGCGCGATCGGCTCGAGCAGCGGTTCGATCCACCCGGTGACCAGGCTGCGCCGAAACGGCGGCGAGACGATCGCCCGATTGACGCGATGTTCGTCGCCGGTCATGCACTGCAGCGTCCGCCCGAGCACCGGTTCGGTGGTGAGCGAGTACACCGCCGAGGCGGGAAAGGTCTGCTCGTCCTTGAACGCGGCCGACACCAGCTCGTGGGTCAGCAGCAGCACCGCCCGCACCCCGGCGAACGGCACCACCGCATACGGTTTGCGTTCGCGCAGGTCGGCGAGCAGGTGATGCAGGTCGGGAGTGTCCTGGAAGGCGAAATCGATATCGGTGACATCGAGTTGCTCCAGAATCGACGGCGTCGTCATAGGATCCTCCGGACACGAATATTCGTGTCAGCTATACGAGTTTTCGGCATGCAGACCGTAGGTGAGGGTGCCGGGAAGAACAAGAGGCATTCCATGACCGCGTCCCCGCCCACCGATCGGGTCGTCTCGATCGTCGAGCTCCTCGCCACCGAGGCACCGATGAACGCCGCGGCCATCGCCGACACACTGACCCTCAGCCGGTCCACGGTCGGCGCGATCCTCGCAGCCCTGCAGTCCCGCAACTGGGTCCAGCGTTCCCACGACCTGACCTACCGCCTCGGCCCCGCCTTTCCCCACCACCGCACCCTGTCGGCGCAACCGGACGCACTACCGCCCGGCGCCGAGGACGAGCTTCGATCGCTCGCCCACCGAGTCGGTTGTGGCGCCGCCTTGGCCGCGGTGACCGCGACGTCGATGACCTTCGTCGCCATCGAGGCCAACCACCGAACACCCACCGGCAGCGGCATCCCGACAGGCGTCCAGGTCGGCACCCGACTCCCCCTCCGCGCCCCGGCTGCCGCGGCCGTCATCGCCTTCTCCCCACCGGACCAGCAACGCGCCTGGCTCGACACCGCCGACCCCACCCAACGGCGCGAACTGGCCACCGCCCTCACCGAAATCCAGGCCACCGGCCTCGCTGTCTGGGGCATAGATCCCGACGACCTCGGCACCCTCGACGTCCTCGCCGAAGTGGCGGGTCACCTGGCCCACTCGCCGACGACCGGCCCGCTGCGCCGCCGTGTCCTCGGTCTCCTCGCCGGCCTCAGCGGCTACCCCCACACCAGCGCCGACCTGGCCGAAGACCGCCCACTACCGATCGCCTACCTAGCGGCCCCCGTCTTCGACGCCGACCACACCCCACGCTGGGAGATCCAGATCGGCCCGCTGCACCCCGCGGTCTCACTCACCAACCGCTACCGCTACCGCACCGAACTCCTCACCTCCGCGAGCAGACTCAGCGCGAACCGAGGTCAGAGACCGGCGTAATCGCCCACAACGTGCCCGATCGGGCGATTACGCCGGGCAACCGCCGACTCACACGGCGAAGTCGCGGAACAGCAGCACCGAAAGCCCCAGGCCGACAGCCAGGTTCACCACCACGGCCGACCCGAAGACCGCGATCGGTCGCCATCCCGCCTCGCGCAGCCCGCGCAGCGAGAACTCCAGGCCGATGGAGACGAACGCCAGGATCAGGAACCAGGTGCGCAGGTCGTTGATGATCGCGATGTGCGCGGCACCGGTCTTCTTGTCCACCGACTGCAGATACAGCGTGCCGATGATCGAGGCGGCGATGAACCCGAGCACGAATTTCGGGAACCTGGCCCAGAATTCGCCGATGCTCGGCCGCGCGGCCCCCTCGGTGCGATCCACCCGGAAGGCGAACCAGGCGGTCAGGGCGATCGCCACGACACCGATGAGCGCGTTCTGCGTGGTCTTGACGATCGTCGCGATCTGCAACGACTCCTCCCCCGCCAGCGCACCGGCGGCAGCCACCGCCGCCGTGGTGTCGATATTGCCCCCGATCCACGCACCGGCCACCGCATCGGAGAGCCCGAAAACGTCAGCGAGCCAAGGTAACAGGAAGATCGACGGCAATGCGAAGATGATCACCAGCGACGCCGCGTAGGCGATCTGCTCGCGCCGCGCCTGCACCGCCCCCGCCGCCGCGATGGCCGCACTCACCCCACAGATCGACACCGCCGACGACAACAGCGCCCGCAACTTGTCGTCGAGCCCGAGCACCCCACCGAACCACCAGGTGAACCCGAAAACGATGGTGATCAACGCCAACGCCTGCACGATCGACGGCGCGGCGGCGGTCACCAGAATCTTCAGATTGATCGAAGCCCCGAGCAGCACCACCCCCGTCTTGATGAAGAACTCGGTCCGAAACCCCGCCGAAAGCCGTTCCCGCAGACCGACCTTGCCCAACACCACATTGCCGATCAACCCGATCGCGATCGCATACACCGGATACTCGACCGACTTCGCCACCCGCTTCAACGGAGTGTCCGCCGCCCACTGCGGCACGTGAGTATCGAAGAACCGCGTCAGCGCCCCGAGCACCAGCACGAGCGCGACACCCGCCACGATGTCGAGCGCCGTCGGCCGCGGATTCGCTTGCAGCGCGGCGGTTTCCGTCGTAGTTCCGGCCTCGACCATCACGGCACCAGCCAATCGGGAATCGCCCCGACCAGAACCAGCCCGATCAGGACGAGCCCGACAACAGTGGCCAGCCAGTCTTCGTTCCAGCTGAATGCGCTACCCGGCCGCGGCTCGGGTTGTGTCTGCGACACGATGACTCCTTGCGTTCCTCTTGAAGAGAAACGCAAGGTAGCAACGCGATCGTGGGAGCACACCGATTGAACTCACCCTGAATTGATCGGTGCGGTCGCGAGGAACTCCCGTGCGGAAACTACTGCAGGCGGCGTTCCTCTTCTTCTTCCAGGCGGCGGCGCTCTTCTTCGCGCTCCACCTGCTCCTTCTCGATCTTCTCTTCGTGCTCGTTCTTGTTCGACATGTCCGCTCCAATCAGAGATTGTCCGGATCTATCCGAGTTCAGCCTACCGGGGGCGGGTCGCTGACAGACACGACGAAAAAGGCGGGCCCGAGGTGGGCCCGCCCGTCACGTGCGAAAGATTCAGAAGGCTCGGCAGGAGCGGATGTCGGTGGCGAGGATGGCCTTGGCGCCGAGGTCGGCGAGGCGGTCCATCAGTTCGTTGCCCTGCTTGCGGGGGACGAGGGCGCGCACGGCGACCCAGTCGGGGTCGGTGAGCGGGGAGACGGTCGGCGATTCGAGGCCGGGGGTGATGGCGACTGCCTGGTCGAACAGCGACTTGGGGCAGTCGTAGTCGAGCATCAGGTACTGCTGGGCGAACACCACACCCTGCACGCGGGCGATGAGCTGGTTGCGGGTGCGGTTGTCGGGGGCAGAGCCCGCTTGTTCGATCAGCACCGCCTCGGAGTCACACAGCGAGTCACCGAAGGCGACCAGGTTGTGCTGGCGCAGGGTGCGGCCCGAGCCGACGACATCGGCGATGACATCGGCGACGCCGAGCTGGATCGAGATCTCGACCGCGCCGTCGAGGCGGATCACCTCGGCCTCCACCCCGAAGCGGGCCAGGTCGGTGCGCACCAGATTCGGGAAGGACGTCGCGATGCGCTTACCGGCGAGGTCCTGCACCTTCCAGTCCTGGCCGGCGGGGGCCGCGTAGCGGAAGGTGGAGCCACCGAAGCCGAGCGAGAGGCGCTCACTGACCGGTGAACCCGAATCCAGCGCGAGGTCACGGCCGGTGATGCCGAGGTCCAGCTCGCCGGAACCGACGTAGATGGCGATGTCCTTGGGACGCAAGAAGAAGAATTCGACCTGGTTGGCGGGGTCGAGAACGGTGAGGTCGCGGGAGTCGGTGCGTTTGCGGTAGCCGGCCTCGCTCAGGATGGCGGCGGCGGACTCGGACAGTGCGCCCTTGTTCGGAACTGCGACACGCAACATGAGGATGGGAACCTTTCAGGAGAAGTGGAGGAGGTGTCGATCTGGACGGATCAGCCGTCACAGATGTCGGTACACGTCCTCGAGCTTCAACCCACGACCCAGCATCATCACCTGGACCCAGTACAGCAGCTGGGAGATCTCCTCGGCGAGCGCCTCGTCGCTTTCGTGCTCGGCGGCCAGCCAGATCTCACCGGCTTCTTCCAGGACCTTCTTACCCTGGAAATGAACGCCTGCGTCCAACGCGGCCACGGTGCCAGAGCCCTCGGGACGGGTCTGTGCACGCTCGGTCAGCTCGGCGAACAGGGATTCGAAGTTCTTCACGATGGATGATTCTTTCACACCCCCGCCACCCCAATTCCAACCCCGCACACAGCACACCCCAGACTCGCCATGACCGCACCCCCAACCCCGCACACAGCACACCCCCGATCCGCCATGACCGCACTCCCAACCCCGCACACAGCACACCCCCGATCCGCCATGACCGCACTCCCAGCCCCGCACACAGCACACCCCTGATCCGCCATGACCGCACTCCCAGCCACCACCTGCGACCCATAGGGAGCAGCGGCCACGCAGTGGCCGGTCGCGGCCGGGTCGCCGGTTAGCCGCCGTTGCGAAGCGGCGCAGCCGCCAGCAACGGTGGGGAAAC